>JBFGZE010000016.1:0-47721 GCA_041586955.1 Bacteriovoracaceae bacterium | reverse complement strand
GAATTGTGGATTTGAAATCAATTGGTCTAATTATTTCAAAAGTTTATTTGATACGGCACCTATTAGAAATATTAGGATCAATTTCAACGACGCCCATTCTACCGGCGAAATAATGCTTACCCAATATGGTATCGAGGGAGGAGGTATTTATGAGGTATCGCGCGAAATAGCGAAGGCGATTAATCAATGCCGAGCACCTCGTTTACAAATTGATCTCAAGCCAGATTTGGCCATTGCCGATATAATCGCCCGCTTGAATAAAGAAAGAGGTAAAAATTCTCTTTCTAACCATATCCGCAAAACTCTTAATCTTGATAAAATGAAAATCAACCTTCTACGGGAGTTTTTATCTAAGGAAGAATTTAACAATATGGCAATCTTGGCCAAAACAATCAAGGTATTAGAAATCCCAATTCACGGATTTAGGCCCATCGATGAGGCGATATCAACATCAGGGGGTCTATGCATGAGCAATTTTAAAAATAATCTTGAATTTAAAGAGATTCCCAAAGTCTACGCCATTGGTGAGATGCTCGATTGGGATGCCTGTACTGGAGGCTTCCTGCTCCAAGGTTGCTTTAGCACCGCTCACAGGGCCGCCCAATCAATTATCAATATGACTAATCATTCCCAAAGGCCTATGAAATAAAAATTTCTTACTCAACTTAAATCTTAATCTCAAGTATAATCTTTCTAAAGTAAAACATTATAAAGGGAAGCAAGATGCTTAAATTATTAATTTTAATATCCCTATCTACCACTAGCTTTGCCAAATCTAATATATGTGAAATTGTGGATGGAAAAGTAATGCATTCACTTAAGATTGGAGAAAAAGTTCAGGTGGTTTATTGCCGTAATCCTGAAGATGATTATAAATCCGAATTCTCTATCCTGCTAGTCAACACTTCCGTCATCCCTAAAATTATTTATAATAGTGACCCCTTCCTGAAAAATTTTAAAATAACTCCGCAACAGAATGGTTATCATATTACTGAAAAGCTTGAGTCATTGCATTTATTCGATGTCAGCATCGAATGTGATCAAGAGGATTGCGACATCAAAGAAACATGCCATTTGAAAAAAAATAATAGTACTAAGAAAACCACAATTGTCGAACAAATTAAATCCAAAATAGGAAAAGAAAATAACAAGCCGCCCTACCTTGAAGCTCTTATCAAAGAAGCATTTAAATTTGCCCTGGATGGCGACAAAACGGCCAAGGAGTTCTTTGAAAAAAATGTGACAGGTTTAGAACGTGATGCTGCTGCTTACGAAAGTTATGAAGCGGCAAAAAGGGATATCACTCGCCTCAAAAAAACAAAATGTTGGTAAAAACCTGTTAAGTGAATATTCTTAAAAAGAATATGTAAAGCGAACACCCCCACCATCATCTAAAATAATCGGTGCCAAATAATGATGGTGGATACCGCTGGCGCGGGCCCAAAATATGCCAATTGATGTGGCGACAACCAAATCCGACAGCCAATGCTTATTATCCTCCAGCCGCGCCAAAAAAGTAAGAGAAGTCACAGCATAGGCGGGAATCGCCGCCTTAAGGCCATAGGCATAACTGAGACTCCCTGAAGAAGCAAAAGCAATTGAAGTATGGCCAGAGGGAAAAGAGTCTTCATTCTCACCATTAGGCCTGGTTCTATGGATGGACTTTTTCATCGCCAAAACCATCAAGGTGGTTCCGAGTAAACTTTCTAAATGAGAAAGGCCATTGGAACGATCCCATATCATTTGAATGCCCGCCACTAAAATATTAACGTAGCGAGTACCAAAGGAATTACCAAACTTTGTGAGAGAACGGCCTAGTCGCTCTTTTTTATTAAAAAAATGTTTTATTTTCAGGTCATATTGGTGGGAAAAAGCTCCAAGCACCGTGCCCGTTGCGAGTATAGTGAAGCCGACTCTATCAAAACCTTCGACAAAAGTTGGCCTCAGATGCGACTTAAAATAATTGCTAACTTGACCTTGTGCTGGCAGAGGTTCTTGCGCGGTCACAGGTTGAGACATGAAAAATATGACAAGTAAAACTGTCAGATACTGTCTAAGTGAACTCAACTCATTAATATTATTACAAAGTCTAAAATCAATCCGTTTCAATAATTACCACATTTTACATTTTTTAAAAGAATTGCTTTATTATAAATGAATGACCAACTGCTTGACGAACTTTATCTTCTCGATATCGCTACTGATTTTATTGTCCTTAACCGGGTGTGGCCATATCACCTCATTTAAGTCATCCAGGCAGATTATATTTTTCGATCAAAACGCGACCATTTCTCTGGCGGCATTAAATTGCAATACCAAAACCTGTGTCGCCAGCAATAATGATCTCCACCGCAATTTAAAAAGTATCCTATCCCAATTTCTTCAAACCAAAAGCATGACAGTCACAAGTGAATCGTTGGCCGATTATAAGGCCTATATCATTTCCGCTTTTGAAGAGGATATTCAAAATGATAGGCCAAGAAATGCCTATATAATTATTAAAGATAAGGAGGGCAAAGAGATTATGCAAATTGGCCTGGCCGAATCCTTCTCAACTCCTCTCACCAGTGATTATATTTCTCTTAATAAAATTAATGAAAAACTACACGAGCATTTAACGACATCAATAGCGACAACTCCACCATCATTAGCGCAAACTAAAAAGTAAATGATGTTAAAAGTCCAGGAATGCCATTTTGACGGATCAATTGTAGCGTAAATTGAGACTTAAATATCCAATCAAATACAGGGTGATTTTTATTATAACCTGAAGCATACCTTACCCCCTCTGAAGCAAGTAAAGAGATAAATCCTGAAGCGACAACATCAGATATAAAATGTTTTTCGGCCAGGACTCTTTCAAACCCAGTTGCGACAGCAAAGGATAAGGGGATAAGCGCGTAATGAGGTCCATAAAATTGAAGAGACTTAAGTCCAAAGACGGTATACCCTACCACATGCCCAGAGGGAAATGATGATTGCCCACGAAAGGCCTTTTCCCAAAATGATAAATTCTTTTGATCTGGCCTTTGATGCACAGGAATAGCACTGATCACGGCAGTTTCTAGTAGAGATAAGGTTAAAGCGGCAAGGTATTCTTGAGAGAAGCGAACCATTTTTGAGTCTTTATTAGAGACACCGTATGCATAGAACAAAGCAGGCATAATTGGAGTATTAAAGAAGATACTGCTATCACTGATAATCCTGAGTACCTTTTCATTTTTATTTTTATTTTTATTAACAGTCTTCTTGGAGATACGCTCATCATTTTTAATAAAATAAAGTGATGATAAAACTGCAATACTAGCAAATACTAAATTTTGCGTGCCATGAAATTGCTTATAACTGCCCTTATAGGCCCACTCCATCGACTTAACCAGGTCATCTGACATATTATACTTGAAATCCGAAAGTTTAAGATTTTTTTCAGGAACAACGAGCTCTTCGGCAACAACGCTTGTAATCGAAAAGGAGATCATCAAAAGGGTGGTTAAAAATCTTTGTTTTATTACGATCATATTAATCGAAGCCTAAATCTAATGGATTCATTACTCTCTTATCTTCTATCCAAGGAATAAACTCAATATTAACAACAGAAAAGGAATATTTTTCAAGGCGAAGACGCGGCGCACACCTAAAAACGACAGACTTAACAAAAAGTGAGATAAGCTATCGCCATATAATGAATTTGTCACTATTACTTGTCACGCAAAGTGATACGAATCGCCAATAGCATCACAGGTGCGTTATGAATTGCTATACTTCTTCCATATAAGTAGCAAGCTCTGCAGTGAATATTTCGATTGAATCTTTTAATCTTTTAATATTCTGATGAATATCACCTTCCCCTAATTCAATCTTCTGTGCAATATCGGCGGCGTAATCCCCCCCCAAATTAACAAGACTTCCCCTTATTCGATGCGCCTTGGCCCTAATTAGGTTAAAGTCGTTTTTCTCTAAAGCATGGTCAAGCTCATTTAATACTTCACCACAATCGGATACAAAAATTTCAAATACTTTGAGTGTCGTATCTTGGTTAAACTGCATTAAACTATTAACGCGATCTTTATTAACAATATGAGACTTTAAGAATAATTTTTGACTTTCTCTACTTGGGGCCGAAACTCGCGGCACTGTTTCCAGCGCCAATTTAATGTTTTCAACTTCTATCGGCTTAGTTAAAAAACCAATCATTCCAGCTTCTTGACATGATACTTTAGCTTCATGTGAGTTTTTCGCAGTCAGAGCATAAATAGGAGGCGCATCGCCCCCTTTAAGTTTGATGATTTGCTTAGTTGCTTCAACCCCATCAAGCTCTGGCATCATCATATCCATAAAAACGATATCAAAATCTTCCCTAAGACATGTTTTGACCGCCTCTTTTCCATTTTCAACAATACTAATATTAAAATGGCCAAGAGATTTCATCATGGCCAAAAAAAGCTTTTGATTAACTTTATTATCTTCGGCCAATAAAATTTTTATATTATTAAATGAAGAATCCACTGCCCGTGATATATGCTCTTTTTCAACAACATAATTAGAACTTGAATCAAGCATTTCTACTTTTATTCCAAAAGAAAAGGTACTGCCATCATTGAGCTGACTCTCTACTGAGATCTCCCCCCCCATCTTTTCAACAATTGACTTACAAATAGGGAGTCCCAGGCCCGTACCACCGTAATCCCGGAAGGTCCCTATTTCTGCTTGCTCATAAAACTCAAATATTTTGGAAAGACTTTCTTGCGCAATTCCCAGGCCAGTATCGATAACTTCAAAAAAGAGATGAGTATGATTATTCTCAAGTTCTTTAGCGCTTACTTTTATCCTAATTGTGCCAAAATCTGTAAATTTAATCGAATTACTAAGTAAATTGATAAGAACTTGCTTCAATCTTATATCATCAATATTAACAATCAGATTTTCACTAAAGTGCTTCTCAAAGATTAACTTAAGGTTTTTCTCATTTGCTTTCCCCTTAACCAAATTTATGGCCGAGCTTATAACATTTTCAAGCAACACTGGCCTAAGATCGATTTCAAAATTGCTCGATTTAATTTTATTGAAATCAAGAATATCGTTAATTAATGATAGTAAATGCTTGCCAGAACTATGAATTTCTTTAATGGCATCTATATTCTCATTGCCAGATTCTTTAATTTTTTTATCTCTTAATAATAAATGACTAAAACCTAATATGGCGCTTAGAGGCGTTCTTAACTCATGACTGATATTGGCCATAAAGCGTTCTTTGGCCTTATTCGCATTTTCGACGACAAGAAGAGATGTTTGAAAATTACTTAATAAAATATTAAATGATTTACCAAGTTTGCCCATTTCAGTGATTTCATTTTGAACCTCCACCTCCATGTCATATTGACCTTGAGCGATTGTTTGGAAATCGTTGGTCATTTTACGAATAGGTATTAGGACATTTTTTTTTATAAGAAAAAATAAGAGCAAGAGAAAGCATGTAAAGACAATAGAATAAATGATAAATTGCCAATACCCTTCATTAGACATTTTTTTGATTTGCTCTCTTAGCAGATAACCCTTTTCACTTATATGATCAGTTAATTCATCAAAGTCTTCAAGAATTTCTTTTTTGAGCTTAAAGTCAATCCATTCATGCGATAAAGCGATTGACTTTGTTGCAACAAAATTGGCCTTTCTAATCTTTTGAGCTAGCGCCAGGCCAATCATATTGGCGATGTCAATTTTGCTTAAAAGGATAGTACTCTTTTGAAAAGACTCACTGCCTGCTTCGCTTCTTTCATGGACGACATTTAAATCATCCTTTAAAGTCGCTAAGGTATCTTGCCATTCTTTGGAAAATCTTTGAAACTCCTCTTCATCTGTGGATTCAAGGGTCTCTAGAATAACAAGATCAAGGTGACTAAAGTTAAACTTCGCTTCTTGAGCATAAGCATTGATCATGTAAACACTATTATATGACTTGTTAACCAATCTGGTTAATTTTGAAAGGCTTTTATACTCAAAAAAACTAAATAGAAGCTGAATGATGAGAATTCCACCTATAAAAGTCATAAGATATTGCTTTAAACTTATATTTCTTAGAAAATGACGTTTTCCGTTCATAATTGACCTTAGTATTTTATGTAAAATTATTTATTACTTACTTTTAATACTAAACAATTTCAGGTTATTATCACATCAGAAACTTCAACCGGATTAATTAAAAGAATATGAAGATTATACTGCTCTTCTCCTTCGCCCTTTTCTCGTGCCGAACTCACGTTGATGCCTTAGATAAAGTCAGGGTAATCCAGATTGAACTAAACTCCAAAGGTAATGAAATTGCTTTTGAACAGGATTATATTCACATCCCCCTCGGCAAAAGGGTTAAACTAACCTTTAAGAATAAGGCCGACCGGGACTCCGAAATCACTCATAATGTGGCAATTATCAAACCGGGAAAGGAAAGTAAGGTACTAGAATTACTAGAAAAAGAAGAATATGATTTCACTGAGGCCATCAACTTCTTTAAGGACACAGACTACCTCTTGGCCAGCTCTAAAATCATCGAGCCCCAGCAAAGTGGGGAGCTCGTCGTTACACTCGATGAACCTGGCCGCTATACTTTTATCTGCTTAATGCCCGGCCATGGAAACATCTTACATATGAAGGGCATATTTTTTGTCAAAGGCCTTCATGCTAACTCTTTTACAACAAGTGAGATAAAAGAACTTAAGCAAGAGTATAAAAGGAATATTAACATCCCCTTTCCTAAACACAATCCATTTACCAAATCTAAGTATAAATTAGGTAAGAAGCTTTTTTTCGATAAAAGGTTATCAGCAACAGGAACAATTAGCTGCGCAACATGCCATCGACCTCAGCTAGGCCTAGAAGATGGCAAGGCCCTCTCTAAAGGTGTTACAGGGAAAACACTGTCACGTCATACCCCGACGATATTAAACCTTGCCTGGAGCGAGTTATTTAGTTGGGATGGAAGGTCAAGGTCCTTAGAAGAGCAAGCAAAAAAACCTATTACCGACCAATTAGAAATGGGACTAAATGAAACGCAGTTTTCAAAAATGATTCAATCAGATCAAAACTATTTAAGGATGTTTACAAAGGCCTTCCCAGGAAGGCCCATTAATATTGGCCTTGCTTCTCATGCCCTTGCCACGTTTGAACGGAAATTAATTTCTACTCCATCACCTTTTGATGAATGGATTGAAGGGAAAGAGGACGCTATTTCAAGCGAAGCGAAAAGGGGCTTTCTTCTCTTTAATGGAAAAGCTCATTGCTCTACTTGTCACTCAGGTTGGAGGTTCACAGATGATAGTTTTCACGATATTGGCATCGATTCGGCGGATATTGGGCGGGGAAAATTCTTAAAAAAGATAAACTCGATGCAGCACGCCTTTAAAACCCCCACCTTGAGAAATATTGCCCTCCGCTCCCCCTATATGCACAACGGTAGCAAGCGTACCCTTAAAGAGGTTATTGATTTTTATAACAGAGGTGGTGATAAAAAACGCCCAAGTTTATCCAGCGAGATTTTTTTATTAAACCTAACATCACAAGAAAAAAGAGATCTCATCAGTTTTTTAAAAACATTAAGCAGCGAGGTTCGAATTGAATAAATTAATTTTAACGATCTCTTTTCTATTAAGCTTTCCCGCATCAGCAGCTGATCATCACGTTTTCCAGATTGGAAAAACTTTCGTGTCCAATGAAGTTGAGGGAAAATTTAGCTTATTAAAGAATGGTCGCGGCCGTTTTATCAAAAAGAAAGTTGAAGAATACCGACTGACAACGATATCAATCAAAGCGGGTGATACTGTCCATTTTCACAATAATGATAATGTCGTTCATAATGTTTTTGGGAAAGAGTTTGACCTCCACCAAGAGAAAAATTCAATCAAAAAGAGAATATTTCATGAAAAAGGTACCAGAATTATCCGCTGTGCGATCCATCCAAAGATGAAGTTAAAAATAGAAGTGGAGTAAAGATGACAGATCTTCCGAAAGCATTATTGATCGAAGATGACCCTTCGACAATATTTTTAATTAAAAGCGCCTTAAGCCCGCTTATTCAACTAACTCCTTTCACAAGTGGAAAGGAAGCAATTCATTACCTTGAAAACCAGACCCCCAATATTATCCTTTTAGATTTAAACTTACCCGATACTAACGGCATTCAATTATTACAATTAATTAGAAGTATTCCAAAGTTTAAAATGACCCCCATCCTTATTATCACCAGCTCCAGTTCACCACAAGATGAGCTTTTAGGACATGAATACGGCGTTACTGAATATTTGAAAAAGCCCATTGTGCCTGAACTTATTAAAATGATTGTCGAGAAAAATTTGGCGGTATCGATGAGCAACAATACCGAATTATTAATATTTAACCAAATTCGTGTAAACTTATCGACAATGACTGCCGCTATTGAAATTGAGGGTGCTTTACAAGACCTTAACCTCACCCAAAAAGAGTTAAAGATACTTATTTATTTATTACAAAATAAACAACGTGTTCTCTCAAAGGAAAAAATTTATGAAAAGGTATGGAATGTCGACAGTGATTCCCTACTTAGAACAGTCGAAATGCATATCAGCTCTCTTCGAAAAAAACTCGGACCATATTCCGTTTACCTAAAGACCATTCGCGGCACGGGCTATATTATCAAAAAATAAATTCATACCTCAATTTTTCTTGAGAAAAAGATGAGTCGCCCTTGAGGATAACACGTTATTTTAAATAAAAATTAACGTTGCATACAAAAAGGATGTTTCATATTAAAACTCATAGAGAAGAAATAATTGAAAATTTAAAAATGGAAATAAATGAAAAGCTAGGTATTGATATTGAGGTATTGGATATTGAGTTGCTCAACGACTATATTCAAGATGGTATCTTTGTCATCATAGGCCAAAATAAAGATATCTGTGGAATTTATCAAGTCACTATGTGGGATAAAAAATTCAATGTTATTTTTGATTACCTTTTGCAAACCGCCACAGGTATTTTGGGGCCTTAGAGAAATTTTGAGCGATGATTTGGCGTGTTTTTATGGAGGAGACGAGCGGATTTGAACCGCTGGCTTTACAGTTTTGCAAACTGTCCCTTTGGGCCGCTCAGGCACGTCTCCTTAAAAACTAGAGAAAAAGGGTCCCCTAGATTTTGTAAGTGCTCATAATGCCTAAATAAACCTTTCTTGTCAAAAAAAAAGGCCCCCCAAAAGGAAGCCTTTCTATTAATTGATATGAGTCTTATTTTATTAGCTTTATGCTTCGCGGATAACGAATTTATCTTTACCCAAATCCACCATTTCTTTCAGCTCTTTACCCACTTTGAAGAAAGGAACTTTTTTTGGTGGAACTTTCACAACTTTACCTGTTTTAGGATTACGTCCTTCATAGGCCTTGTAATTGCGGTTAGCGAATGAACCGAAACCTCTGATTTCAATTCTTTCATCCTCATAAAGGGACTTAATCATGCTATCAAAACAAATATTAATAATCGTTTCTGATTGCTTATGAGTGATATTCGCTTGCTTTTCCAATGCGGCTACTAAATCTGCCTTTGTCATAGTGGACTCCTAACAATATTACTAATTCTGACTTAATGACTTATCGTCTAAGGTCTGAATATTCTTTAACTTCTTAGGATTATTTTAGCACGAATTTTCGTTGCCAAGAATAAATGGCACATCCCTGCCGCCCTAAGAAAGTATTTCTATCACATAACTACCTAGAAAAACGAATAATCTAACATAACCCCTTGAATTTTTAAAGATTTACTGCAGTCCAAGGTATAATAGCAAAAAACTCAAGCTTTATTGAGACAACGCCGATTAGCCTATACGGAGGAAAATTTTTTAGCTATGAAGAAATGGTTCCCTATTTTTCGATTCATTTTTTACACTTTCAGCGTGGCGCAATTGACGTTATTGCCAAGCTGCGTGGAAGAAGTGGGACGAAAGGGACGGCCGCTTATTAAACAATTTGTTGAAGGCGAAGATGAAATTTGCAGTGAGGCCTTCGTCACTGAAACCGCTCAATGCCTTAGTGTTTGCCCTTCAGGATCACACGAGGCCAGCTCCGATGAAGTAACCACAGCACTCAATGATATCAACAACTCAGGCACTCTCACCGATGCCAGTAAAAAAACTTATACCAGTAATATTAATTCCGCGGCCAAGGTTTGTTTACCAGGTTCAGGTATCTTACGTCCCTCAGGCCAGGTTTTTATCGATAAGGGTTTTTGCGCCTGCAAAGACGGCAAACCCATCATCATTAATAATTGCGATTCCTATTGCGCAACTGCGCCGACGACCTCTACCCCCACCCTCTATGGCCGCGTCACTTTAGGGCCAGATGTTGAACTTAATAATGATCTAGGCAATTTAGAAAATTGGTGTAACCAAGAAATCACCGGTTCCGATTATAAAGGCCCTGCCTGTAAGCTCGAAGTATTCGATGGTGCCAGTACCCAATATATTAGTCTTAATATACCAGCGGATAGTAACTCATTTTCCGCCTCCTTAGTCGATTTAGATGAAAACAAAACCTATGTCGCAACTCTTGTGGAAAATCAATCAGGCTCTGATGCCCGTAGCGATTCTTTTCAAATTTATATGAAGACGCCAGATGATGGCACAGGATTCGTTGGCCCTTTAAAATTGACTTCCATCTCACAATACACTTGTGTGCAAAGACCGGAGTCGACGGAGGGTGATTCTGAGTATTTTGAAGACTATGCCCGTTTGCATTTTTATTTTCCAAACGGAAACCGCCCCACTTCGATGGCCCCGGGTAACCCCTTTGTCGCCTGCCATGATGTCAATCAATACGGTCAAAACGATTCCATGCTTTTCCCACGCTTAGAGGAAATTCCTCATCATTTTGCCCTTTGGGATTATACTGACCTGCGCTTTGTCGATTTGGATCAGGACAACTCTCCCGATATTAATAAAGAAATAGAAAATCAATTGGCGATTGATTACGGTGTTACTGGCCAGACGATTAACCTCTTTAATCTTTTCTCATGGCCTAACCGCCCTAATGCCGATAGCACACCTCCTAATTTGGGAATTTATATGCAACCGTGGATAAATGAGCAAAGTGGCCGCGCTTTTTGCCCCGGTCAAGATGAATACCATTCCAATGAGCCAATCTTTAAAATCCTTAAGGAATTAGTGGGTGTCCCAACAGAGGGAGTTTATCTTTCCGAGCGCGAGCCTGAGAGTTATACCACTCCCGATGGACAGACTAGTGAAAAGCCACAAGACGTTCTCATTATCCGTGAGAACCTTCTCAAAAAGATTTGGTTTTATATAGAAAATGGCACACCGGTAAAGGCCGATGAAGTTACCGCCAATAACCGCACAATTCATTTTTATTGGCCGGCCGCTGATGGTGTCAACGAAGACCCATTAACCCGCCAATCGGATCAATCTCTTTATACGGTACGTGCGCCTGATAGTATTGGGAAAAATGGGGAGACGACGGGACTTATTACCACCCATCGGCCACCGGATAAAAGGTTTGGTTGTGTACCGGCAACAGACTGATCCTTAACCTGTTACAAATACCCTCCAGGCAATTTTCACTGTTGGCATAAGCTCTGTGCCTAGGAAATAATAAAGAACGCCCATACGGATCGCAAAAAGGCTGAGACCACGCTTTTGGCCGCTTAAAAAGCCGGTATTTCCCAGGCGTAAATCCTTGGCCTTCCAACGCCAAGCAATAATCATCGTGAGAATACCAACCAAAGCGAGAGAGAATAATTTATCGCGACTTTGAACAATGCGAAAGAATTGAAAGATCGCCATTTCGTCTTTAAGAACTTCGGCAATGAAGACACCAATCTTGGGAAACATCTCTAGGACTTTACCAAAGACATTCCCTTCACCTTTTTTCTTAAGATGGGCAATGATTTGATCCTGGGACATATCGCCAAAACTATCCGAAATTTGGTTGGCCAAGCGCTTGAGATCTTCGCTATTTTTATCATCATGCTTACGCATAATGAGGTCCATCAGAAAGTTTACACGCTGAAGTCTTTGAGCTTCACTAATGTAATCTTCTTTCCCCTCATCACCCTCTTCTTGCGCCTCTTCCAGCGAATTGGCATGCTCAACAACCTCCTCTTTTGGTTGTTGGTCTTCATCCACCATCTCATCCTCTTGGCCAAATCCAAGAGGAGAAAGGAAAATAAGAAAAGAAGCGAAAAGAAGACAAATTTTAAACACTGGCCTTGACTCCGGCGCCTGACCTATTGTCATGCTTTTTCATACGGTCAAAGAGTAATGTTACCGGTGCGGCCACGAAAATGGAAGAATAGGTTCCGATAAAGACACCGAGAGTAATAGCAAAGAAAAAGTCTTTGATCGCCAATCCACCAAAGAAAAGCATGGAAAGGGCGACAAAAAGAGTTGTTCCAGAAGTTAAAATAGTACGCGAGAGGGTCTCATTAACGGCCATGTTGATATGTTCCGAAAGATCTATCGCAGCATTTTGCTGCTCATGTTCGCGCACGCGATCGTAAACAATCACGGTATCATTAACTGAGTAACCAATAACCGCTAAAAGTGCTGCGACAATTTGCAGAGTAAACTCAGTACCTGTTAAGGCAAAAATCCCGAGGATAATAGTGACGTCGTGAAACAGTGCCACAATAGCACCTGGAGAATATTTAAAGTCAAAGCGAAGGCCGATGTAGACCATAATAGCGATCAAGGCCCATAGCATGGCCTGAAAGCCGGAAATACGCAATTGAGCACCGGCCTTTGGCCCAACGATATCAACCTTACGAATGGTCATCCCTGTCGCGGAAAAGCCAGACTTAAGTGATTGACTAACCTTTTCGGTAATCTCATTGAGTTCACCTTCTTCCCCTTGAAGCTTAATCAATAATTCGTTATCAGTTAAATCACCAATCGTTTGGACCTGGGCCCCTTTAAAACCCTCTTTTTTGAGGTAGGCACGCATATCTTCCATGGCAACGGCCTGTGTGGACTTCACCTGAACTTCTGCACCACCGCGAAAATCAACCCCGTATTGCATTTTTGTGAGGACAAAAAATAGACTCGCGATAACGAGGAGAATAGAAAAAGGCGCCGTCCATTTAAACTTTGCCACAAAATTATAATTTGTATTTGCTTTAATTACTTCAAACATAATGACTCCATCTTTAAATGCTTAAGTCTTGACCTTCAACTTTATTCATATAGAAATCAAACATTAATTTCCCAACAAAGTAAGAGGTATACACAGTTGCAAAAATACCAATCAATAAGGTTACGGCGAAACCACGAATCGGTCCGGTACCAAAATTGAGAAGGCAAATCCCCGCTAATGCTGTTGTGATATTGGCATCAATAATCGTCCAAAAAGCATGGCCAAAGCCGCCTTCAACAGATTTATAATTATTCACACCCTTGCGTATCTCTTCTCTAATCCGCTCGTAAATAATGATATTGGCATCAACCGCCATACCAATAGTTAAAGCGATACCAGCAATCCCCGGAAGGGTTAAGGTTGCTTCAAAGCCCACGAGGCAGGCCAAAACGAAAAGAATATTTAAGGCCAAAGTGGTCATGGCGATGGCACCAGAGATGCGGTAGTAGGCGATCACAAAAAAGAAGACGAGTGCACAACCAATCAATCCAGCATAGCGCGCTTTTTCAATTGAATCCTGACCTAAACTTGGACCCACTGTTCTTTGCTCAAGAAAATCGAGCTGCACCGGAAGAGCACCAGCTCTTAAAACTAAGGCCAAGTCACGAGCTTCTTTCATCAGACGATTAAAGCCTCCTGTTCCCAAAGTAATTTGAGCACGGCCTCCACCAATCTTTGTTTGAATATTAGGAGCACTATAGACATTACCATCAAGGATAATGGCCATACGCTTGCCAATATTATTGCCTGTTAACTCTTCAAAGATTTGAGCACCTGCAGCTTTGAAGTCGAGAGACACGTAGGGCTCATTTTTTTGTTGATCAATATTCACACGCGCATCTTGAAGGGCGTCACCCGTTAGATTCGGGGTGGCCTCTACTAAATAGGGAATCATTGACTCCACTTCATTAGTGGCCTTGGAAACACGTTTTTCAAAAGCTAATTGAAAACCTTTAGGCAGATCTTTTTTAACAAAGTCATTAAGCTTGCCAAGATACTCACTGAATCGCTCACCCTTTTTAAATTCGATGCCAGCAGCTTTGGCCTTTTCAATCCAGCCATTCATAGTAACCAGGGATACTTCATCATTGACGAGATTAAACGTCAGCTTCGCCGTTTTACCGATCAAATCTTTGGCGCGCTCAATATCCTTAACACCGGGCAGTTGGACAATAATACGGTCTTTCCCCTGACTCACGATCTCTGGTTCAGTCACACCAAATTCATCAATTCTGTTGCGAATGACTTCAATGGACTTTGTTACTGATTGTTCTTCAATTTGCGTCTTCGTAACTTTAGTAAGAGCGTATTCAAGCTCACCACCATTTTCTGCTGTTAAACGAAGAACGGAGGGGTAAAATTCTCTAATTTTTGCCTTCGCCTGCTCCACCTTTGAAGGATCTGCTAAGACCACAGAATGGCGCGGATCTGTCACATCGCTCACATTGAGCTCCCCAATAGTATTGGGCATGCCCTGATCCTTGAGTAGGAACTCAATCTTACGAGCATATCCCTTAACCTCGTCTTTATAGACACGATTAAAGTCAATTCCTAAAATCATATAAAGGCCACCCTGTAGATCGAGCCCCAAATTAATTTTGGATTTGACGGGATAATTATCCTCTTCGTTAAAGTTTAAAGCGGTTGGGATAACCATTACCACAGAGATAATTGTTAAAACCAAGAGCACAGTAAAACTGGTCCACCACGATCTTTTCATGGATAAAACTCCTCAAGTTATCGAAAATTATAAAAGACTGATTAAAAGAAAAAGTCCGTAGATCAAGTATAAGGATCTCGGAAAGTCATGGCAAGTTATCAATAATATTTCTAAAAGGGAAATTTAAACCAAGTAATACGCTCGGTTAAATTTCCTTTTCTTCTTTTTTGGGAACCTTTTCTGTCGTCTCAGCGACGCGCCCCTCATTATCATCAGCTTGAACTTCAGAGTTGTGGGCATGATTGTGATTTTCATCGCTATGCTCCGCTGATGGGTCATAAGGGTCGCGTTCCCAAGTCGTTTGCGGAGCATTAACACCAGTAGGAGGATCTTGTTGGTCAAGGCTGGCCCGTTCATTATCAACTGTATTGATAAGATCGTCCTTAGCGCGTTGAAATTCACGAATCCCTTTTCCTAAACTGCGTGCGAGTTCTGGTAATTTTTTAGGTCCAATAAAAATCAACGCGAAAAGAAAAACGAGGAGTAACTCCCCACCACCAAGACCAAACATAAATTAAGCTTCCTTTGGTTTTTGTTCAAAAATTTTATTAGCGAGGCCACCAATTTGGCTACGTAAGATTTTGAGCTTCGTTCCCTCGGCCACTTCAAGTGTAATAACCTTATCGGTTATGCCTACGATTTTTCCTAAAAGACCAGACTTGGTATAGACCTCTGCCCCTTTTTCTAAATTATCCAATAATTTCTTCTCTTCCTCCAGTTTCTTTTTTTGCGGCTTGATCATTAAAAAATAAAAGACACCAAAAATAAGAATAAAAGGTAAAAATTGCGCCAATGGATTGCCTTGGGCTGCGTCGGCGGCCTGTGCAAAGTTTTGGTCAATAAGAGAAAGAAGTACTAATTTAATCATGATAAATCCCCGTTAGTCGTTAACGATATTCGTTAGAATTATACTTGTTATAGAAGTTGCTATAATAATCGTCAAATTGTTCGGCCAAAATAGCGGCCCTGGCCTCGCGCACCATGTTCAGATAAAAGTGAATATTGTGGTGAGTTATCAATTGTCCAGCGAGAAACTCGCCTACATTATAAAGGTGGCGAATATAGGAGCGACTGTAGTTTTGGCAAACATGACAGGAGCACTCTGGATCAGGAGGTAAAGGGTCTTCCTTAAACCGGACTTTTTTAATATTAAGTGGACCGCGGTTAGTTAAAAATTGACCATTTCGTGCGTTGCGCGTCGGCAGCACACAATCAAACATATCAATTCCTGCACGAATCCCATTAAGAATATCCAGAGGCTTACCTACGCCCATTAAATAGCGTGGTTTATGCGCTGGCATCTTAGGTGTAAAGTCATCGAGAAACTCGACCATCTCTTCATTTTTTTCGCCAACAGAGAGGCCACCAAGAGCGAGTCCAGGAAAATCAATTTCTTCTAAGCGCTCCATACATTCCTGGCGTAAATCGCGATGCAGTCCACCTTGAATAATGCCAAATAGATTTTGGTGATCCTTTAATTGGTAATCTTTACAGCGCTGGGCCCAGCGCAAAGTTAATTCCATACTTTCACGGAGAGAATCTTTGGTTGCTGGCAAGGCGGGGCATTCATCAAAGGCCATGACAATATCACTACCTAGACCCTTTTGAATCTCCATCGACTTTTCTGGTGAGAGCATATGATAAGAGCCATCGAGGTGTGACTGAAAACGTACTCCCTCTTCCGAGCGTTTATTTAATTTAGAAAGGGAGAAAACTTGAAAGCCGCCAGAATCGGTTAAGATCGGCCGGTCCCAATTCATAAATTGGTGGAGGCCGCCAGCAACTCTTTCAATTAGATCAGCACCAGGACGTAAATAGAGATGATAGGTATTCCCTAAAATAATTTGGGCACCGACTTCTTTAAGATCTCTTTGGGTTAAGGTTTTAACTGACCCTCGAGTTCCCACTGGCATAAAAATGGGAGTTTGGATATCACCATGAGCGGTGCGTACTATTCCGGCGCGCGCCTGGCCACTACTCGCCTCTAAACTAAAGAACGTCATTCATATTCCTTTTGACTTTTTTCGGATCCCGTAAAATCAACATGGCGTCACCATAGGAGAAAAAACGGTATTCGTTTTTGATCGCCTCCTCATAAAGACTCATAGTTTTCTCCCGGCCAATGAGCGCCGAGACCAACATGAGAAGTGATGATTTGGGTAAATGAAAATTCGTAATCAAACCATTAATAGACTGAACATCTACCCCTGGCCTTAAAAAAATATCGGTCGAATAGACAGCATCCGCTTTTAAATCAAATTCATGATTTTTATACCGAGACTCTAGGACCCGTAAAGATGTAGTTCCAACAGCAAAAAGAGGTCTCCCCTCCTTTTCAACCCATTGCTTTAATGATGAGAGATTTTCTTCGTCAATAAAATATTCTTCCGCATGCATATTGTGCTCGCGGATATCATCAGTTTTTACTGGGAGAAATGTTCCAAGTCCGACGTGGAGAGAGGCCTTCAGGCAATCAACGCCCTTCTCCTTTAAAGTATTCAATAATTCATTAGTAAAATGGAGACCAGCAGTAGGGGCCGCCACAGAACCAGGAGTTGTGGCAAAAACAGTTTGGTAATCCGATAAATCTCGTTCATCAGAAACCCCATCACGAATATAAGGAGGAATAGGGATTTGTCCCGCCTGATCTAATAAAGCGGCAATCGATAAGTCTTGATTTAAAGGTTTAAGACCAAGGCCACCACTTTCTCCCTTGTGAACGACAGAAAACTCTTCGCCGTTATTTAAAATATAACGATCACCGACTCGCTTTTTGCCGTTGGAGCGAACTAAAGCGCGGTAGTAACCATTCTCTGCAACGAGGGAAAGAATAAAAATTTCGACTTTACCACCATGAGGGGTTTTCGCCTCCAAGCGGCAGGGAATCACTTTTGATTGATTCATGCATAAAACCGCGGCCTTTGGTAAGTACTCGCCAATCTTATTAAAGGTGCTATGAATAACTTGATCCTGGGCCTCATCATAGATGAGAAGGCGACAGGCATCCCTTTGTTCGCAGGGCCTTTCCGCCACTAAATGGCCAGGAAGTTCAAAATGATATGAATCTAAAAAGTGGTCCTGAGTCATTGGTTTCCAATAAGTTAGTGCATAGGCAAATGTATAAACTGGCTGCCTTTAGCTGACAAGTCTTAACAGCATATAGGCCAGACTTTGCAGACACTGCTCCGCAACAATTCTAGGCTGGAAAATATTGGACCCTACCTGGATGGCACCGGTGGATGGTAAAATAAGGCCATGAAATTACTTTTATTATTCTTAGCGTTCATGCCATTAGGCACTTTAATGGCCCAAAATTCTCCCATTTCCGTTTCCTTTGGAGATGTCCAGATTGGGCGCTCCCGTATCGATCTTAAGCTCGAGGATTTTCATTTAATTAAAATGAATGAAAAGATCCCTTATCGTGTCAATTTTATTAAGGGCTCCTTGCAATGGGTGCGGGATGAATCTAATCTCTTAATCCCTAGAGTGCGAGTTGAAATTCGTTTAAAGAGACCAACCAAATCTGGACAAACTTTTTTCATCAGATATGGTGTTAAAACGATTATCCCCATCACTACTGATAAGGACCTACTCTTTGACCTTTATCTCAATCTTTTTAACCCAGGAACTCTTTACCTGCATCGGGGTTCAGAAATTATTGGCCAATTAACCGTCGAATCAAAGATCAGGCCCAAAGAACAAAAAACAAAACTTATTGATTATTCTTGTAGCCGCTATAATTTAAAATTTGAAGGCCTTGAAGGCGAATACATGAGTATCGGTTGCCGCATGGAAAAAATCGGTCATTGGGGCAAAGAGCGCCCGCGGCTTGCTGTTACCTGGTCGGCCACCAACCTGCAATTGGTCGATGGCACCCCTCCCCCCTTCACAACCTATTTATTAGATAATCGAGGCGCCAGTATCACAACTCAAGATAAACACGGACGCCAAAGAATGATTAAAATTAAAGCGACTTTACCCAAGCGTCTACACCGCATGAAATTGGCCTACGGATTTGGCCCCTATATTTTCAGTGCTAACCAAGGGGTTGATGCTCGTAATGATAAGCTCTCTCCAGCGCTAATGATTTATGGAAAATTTGATATGGGTCGCACCACTAGCCTGCGCTTCTTTGATGCTTTCGTTATGAATAAATCGATTTTTAATAATAGTGGAATGTACTTTGCCTATGAATTAGCAGACGCCATGGATGGCCGGATTCAATTTGTCCCTCTAATAGGTTTTCAAGGACTCAGTTTTGGCCATGATAAAAAAAGTTTCCAACATGAGCTCATTTTCCCTCAGGGGTTTGAAATCGTGTACCGCAACGCTTTTGGTATTGAAAATTATAATGTGGTTTACGGCACCTTTCTCTCCACTTCGAGCAAGGAGCGTTACACCAATTTATGGCTGCGTTGGGGCAAAGGCTATTTTTGGGAACTCAATTTTATCGATTGGCAAAAAGATGAACGAGAGGCGCGGATGTATGGCCTCTCTATTGGCCTCCCTCTCGCTCAATTCCTCTAATTCTTCGTCTTATGGGCGGTAGAATAGCTGAAAGGCCAGGAAAGGGTCAACTTTCTTGATCAATTCTTCAATTAAATCGACGACTTGATCGATATATTTCTTAAGGGCCACAAAGGCGCCATAATTGCTCGCCATCATTAAAAAGGTCTCGATATAAGAGTTGAGCAATTCAACCCATGGCCCCAGCCCGAATCTCTTGACCAAGGCATCAAAAAGGCCTGTTGCCTCTTCCACATCCATCCCTTTATTACTAACCACAAAAAGTGGATTTTTTGACCCTTTCATCAATAGTCTCCTTAATGAGAAGTGGCGATCAGATCCGCCAGTTCTCTAAATTGTTGCTGAATTCCCTTAAATTCTCGTGACTCGAAAGCAAAGACTGATTTTCCCATGGCCTGGGAGCGTACCAATTGGTTACGATTAAGAAAGGGATTCACCACTGGCACTTCCATCTCCTCACTCTCCAGAGTAATCATTTTTAAATCAATCACCTCTTGCTTGCGGCGTAAATCGACGAGATTGGGAATATGCGCCAGAACTTTTGGTACCTGGGTAATACCCATTTCCTCAACTTGTTCGAGGACATGATAAAAGTGGGATAAACCCTTAAAAGAAAATTGGTCTGGACGAAAGGGAATCATCACCCCATAGGTGGCACATAAAATATTAACCACCAAAAGTCCGAGAGTCGGCGGGGCATCAATAATAATATAATCGTAAAGCTCGAGCAGGCCCCATTTCTCAATGAGCTTTTTTAAAATGAGTTGGCGCGGTGCCTGAATGCCGGCCACAGTTAGCTCAAAGCCAGATAGGTCTTGCCCACCGGGTAAGAGGTCCACCCCTTCATGTTGATAGAGTATATCTTGCCACATTAAAGGCGTATGCAACGCCTGTAATTCACGAATAGAGTTAATTAAGAGGTGAAAAAGGTTTTTACCTTGATCGGCCTTAAATAATTGACTGAGATTCCCCTGCGGGTCTAGATCCAGGGCCAAAACTTTATACCCCTTTTGCTTGAGTGCCATAGCGGTATTAAAGGCCATCGTGGTTTTCCCCACCCCACCTTTTTGATTGAGGAAACTAATCACTTTTCCATGAGGCATGATATCTGCCTCTTTTTTTAATCGTTTTAAAAATCCCATTATATTGGCCCCTTGCTTTGTGATTATATCAAAACATAATGAAGCGGCCCTACGCAGAACAAAAAAAAGGGCCCAAGTGAACCTGGGCCCTCATTTTTAAATTTTTGGTCTTATTAAACAGCTTCTTTTTCATCAGCTGGTGTAATGTCACCTACTGGACCTGTTCCGGCATCAGTCGTTTCAACGATGGTTTCCTCTTCGATAATTTCTTGTTTCGGAGGATGGCAACCAACAATATTACTATCAAGGTCGTGGGCCCATTCTAAATTGGCCGGGCACTCTATATCTTTTAAGCAAAGATGACCATGTAGCTCGAGAGTCGTTATATCAACTTCGATGAATTCGGGAATGTCTTTAGGAAGACCTTTAACGTCCACTTCATTGAGCATTTGGTTCAAAAT
Source organism: Bacteriovoracaceae bacterium (assembly GCA_041586955.1). GTDB lineage: Bacteria > Bdellovibrionota > Bacteriovoracia > Bacteriovoracales > Bacteriovoracaceae > JBFGZE01. The sequence goes on along the minus strand of JBFGZE010000016.1, from coordinate 26,771 downwards.
ACCACCGGCCTTATGCCCTGGAGCTTGACCATGAAGAACTAAAGGAACTTTTACTATTGTTTTTTGATTGGCCTCTAATTTATGAAGAGAAAGGTGAAGAATTTCATTCCCCATATTATCTCTTTGCAATTGATCGATATTGACCAAATGTGTTCCCTGTCCATCTAAAGTAACTTCAAATACTTTGACCGAATGAGACATAAATTTTTTAAAGTCAATCGTTTTGACTTTAAAGCTAATAGGCTCCAAGTTTTTACCATAGATAATCCCCGGAATAAATCCGTCTCTTCTCATAGTTCTCAGTGGAGCATCTGATTTAGGAGCTCTTAATTGAGCATTAAGTTTTTCGTACACGACTCAACCTCCCTCTGGGTAATTGCGTATTACCTTTCTTATCGGAGTGGCGCTTTAAGATTTAATATGAGATTTAACAGGGGAATTAATTACCATAATTACCCGAGTTAACTGGTGCAATACAGCGAAAACCGACGTCGACCTGGGAGGCCTTGGCATGAGTGGTATCTAAAGTAGTATTACTCATCGCCACGACAGGATTTACGCCAAGAGTTAGCGTGGAAATGGTGATCAAACAACTCGCATCCCCATCACTACAATCCCCATCGCCATCACCATTAATGGCGGCCACCAAGGCGGCGGGAGTTGTGGTGATAACACCTGCACCATCGGTATCAAGATTTACATTTACCACACCGGTTGAAGTATTCGCACTCAAAGAGAGCACCTGATTGATCGCTGCCGGATCTGTTAATGTCAGGGATGGTGTCAGCGAGGTCGAATTAGACACGACATAATAGACGCTATCACTATTATTAAAGACCAAATAACCGTTCACATCTGTACAAGGGAAAATCTTCTGAGTCCACACACCGCCGCCGGTACCATCTGTATAACCGCCTCCAGTCGCCATTGCGCCACAATTATTGGTCTCCCCATATTGTGCCTGTGAATAAATCGCGACAGTATCATAATGAAGCTTATCAGTTGAGATCCCCGAACTTGGGCCAATTTCGAGCATAAAGTCTCCGGCATCACTAGCGGGAAAATCGGAAGGAAAATCGACATCGGCAATTAGGCCCATAGGCACAATAAAGCGGCCACCATCATAATATTCGTCTTGGATGGTCCATGTGCCTAAGGAGGTATCACAAACGCTATCTGCGTCGGCATCGATACAAGGGCCAATGATTCCATTAAGAGCATATTGAACAAAATCAGTATCACTGCCATCGCCATTTCTAAAGTCATTGGTGGTTGACGCTAATGCCTCGGGGTCACCATTAAGAACCGAGGTACAAATATAGGGGGATGGGCAGACAATTCGGTCGGTAGTCCACTCATTGACATTACCCACATGATCTTGGATTCCAAATCGGCTCACGCAACTCTCAGTGAGGCTTGATCCTGTCATGAGAGAGCGAATACTGGACGTTGCCGACCCAGGTAAGGTGTAAAAAGAATTCGAATCGGGAATCTGAACATCACTATAATTACCGGATACACCATTAGCAGTGCTGGAGTTACATTTAGACGAAGAGTTAATGGAAAGACCAATTTCTAAATTGGTTATATCAGAATCGGTATTGGCATCGTCATCCCAAATAGAATAAGCAATTTGTTGCTTACGTGATGGCAATTGTTTGCTAATTGCACCGGTATAACCAAGAACATTGCTAATACTTGTCGCTCCAGAACAAAAGGTATCAGATTGAGTTTGTGATATATGCACAAGTGGAGGTAATTCTGCGCGAGAATAACCGGCCATCGCTGTTGCGCCGGTATATTGAGACCAAGCAGTCGCTCCATCGGTATTAATATAACAAATCCCTGATGAGCGGTCGTAGTAAATACTATTGATGGCCGCGGTCACAACAGCATTAGGAGTACCCATATCAATACAAGAACCGTCGGGGGTATCGCATATTGGAGATGCAGAATAATTACAACCCGCTTCAAAGCGATCTACCAATAAATCTTGTCCAATATCATAAAAATTACTTCCTGGTGCGAGGGTGGAGTCACCGCCTGGGCCGTCGTAAACACAACGAAAATTATTAGATGGATCCGGTGTTGCTTGCATTAATTCACATATTTCTTGATTGGCAATCCATTGATGAACAAAGGACATATTGTCCGGTGGAACCATAACACGCGCCGTTTTAAAGACCTGGGAGGTGTCCGTCGCTATTGAGTTCAGTACAGGTCTCACTTCATAATAATAAACGGTGCCAGGTACCGGAGCATAATAAGAATTGGCGTAATTATCGGTGTAGGCCGTGGTAGTACTAGAAATCGTCTCACGGTTAATCGGTGAATCATAATCAAAACTATCGCCGGCCAAGCGACGGTAGACCCGGTATTCGCTAATAGAGGCCGTCCCACTGACAGTAAAGGTAAGCCAATCGAGAGTGGTTTCACCAGTAGCATTATATGTGGCCCAATCATCTCCTCCACCATCAACTTCAACGGAACGATAACAAACATCATTGGTGATATCATAATAATAACTATCGAGAGAGCTGGCCTGACCAATAACGGTATTGGCGTCTCCCTCGCCCATACAAGTCGTCCCAGTGACGGCACAGGATGCCTCAAAATCTGAGGGTGAAATATTGCAATAACTTTGTAAAGGAATCCAATTGGAATTATCAAAAGTACCAATCGCCGTTAAAGCGTTCGTTGATTGCGCCGTGGCCCCCGAAGATGTTTTGGCCTCTACTAATTTTGATGCCTCGGAATCAGCTAAGAGGGCCGTAATGATTTGGTTTGCAGTGGAAACACCATCATCTATTTGGATAGTAATATCAGTACCACTCACAGAAACAGATTCACTGCCTGCCGTGCCGCCACTTGTATAAGTGATACTAGCGCCTGAAGGCTTTCGAGAAACATAAGTAATATTTTGAATATCAACATCTACACTGTCGTAATCAACTCGATAACAAGTAGAATTAGTTGAGTCAAAATAGATAGAATCAATATCATCAGGATCCATATTCGAATTGCCGACCGGTGATCCGCTTCCCTTACATTCACTGCCACTTTCACATAGGGCGCGTGAATAATTACAAACATAACGGTCTTCTTTCACTTGTGAGAATTTATTAACCTTAGGCCCTACTGCGGAGATATTTGCCCAACCACCATGCTGGGCCGAGGAATTATTAACGGTCACAGAAAAGTTAACAGCATCAGTGTTAGTGCCATCACTGAATGTTAAAGAAATAGTTGAAGAACCAAATTGTCCCCCAGCTGGAGTAATAACAATTTTAAAATCACTGGCATCAGCAGAAGCAGCGCCATCACCAATAGCGAGCGGGAGGGCCCCTAAATTTCCGACTAAGGCACCATTATAATAAACATCGATATTGGTTGTTGGTATTAAGGTTCCATCACTACTACTGGCCGCGGAAATAGACATGCCCTGGGCATTTTCAGCGGCATCTCCGCCACCTTCATCAATTTTAATTTTATCGATAATTACAGTCGATTGCTCATTAATCGTTTGATTGGGAATATAATTAGCGGTCAATTCCCATAGATCAGTAACGGCGGTATTAGACTTCCAACAAGCACTGGAGCTTGAATCATAATAATAAAGGCCACTGGTACTAGGAGTAATATTACCAATTGGTGTGTCATTACCGATGCAACCTGCAAGTCCACATTCTGGGGCATCACCATAAGAGCTATAACCACAAACCATAGGAAAATCATCTGTCGGAGTGATAGAAATGGCGATCGTTGACGTTGCTGAATAAGTACCGCTGGCATCCTTTACTTTATAAGTAAAATAATCGGCGGTATCTGTACCACCTGCCAAATTGGCTTGGGCCATAAGAGTAACAGTATTTGCAGGAGTCCCGGCAATAGCTGTCACTAAGGCCGACGCCTCAGTGGAAGCGGCGACTGCTGTGACAATGTCGGCCTGAGTGGATACACCGGTCTTCATTAAGATGCGAATATTAATTCCATCTTCAACCCAAGCATATTCGTCACCGCCACCTGTTAGATTATCCGCATTAACGAATTCAACAGTTAGCGTATTGCCAAAAATCCCATAAGTATTAGCGGTAAAAGTAACTTCCCCAGCTCCGGGAAAATCTCCCGTCGCCTGCGTTCCACCGCCCCCATTATTGATATTGCCATCTTTAGGCGTATAAGTACAAGTTAAGTCAGTGCTACCAGTTGATCCTGTAAGATCCATACAATCGACTAAGGTACCATTGGCCGGGGAATCGACTATTTCATAAGAGCTAACGGTATCATCCACATCAGTGGCAGTTGCCAGAGTAAAAGTAATAGCGTTTGGAATATGAGAATTCGATTCAGCAAATTCGACATTACCGTTAGCACCGCGATTAGCGGATGCCGCATCAATAATAGGAAAAGCAAAGGGGCCATCATTTACGGCCGTTAGATTGAAGCTAACGCTGGAGCTAACTGAAGAATTCCCTTTATCTGTATCGTCAACATGATAATCAAAAGTAGCGGCACCAGTGGCATTAGGATAGGCCGTGACACCGACAGTACAAACCCCTGCACCGGTACAAGAACAAGCTGTTGAGATATAAACCTTGGAAACAGCATCGATCCCACAAGTTTCGGCATCATCTCCTTCTGCGTCTGTATAGCTTAAAGTTACAATATCTGTCCCACCAGAAGCTTTAGTATCTTCATTAAAATCTGAAAGGCTGGCCATAGTATTAACTGGTACATCTTCAAGATTATTAACTGTGATGGTAATGGTTTCTGTTGTCGAATCTGCCGAATCGGGATCAGTCACCTTATAAGTAAAGGTATCCCCACCTGAATACTCTGCAGTCGGTGTATAGACAAAAGTACCATCAGCATTAAGAGTCAGGGTTCCATTGGCAGGGTCGCTCACTTTGGAAAATATAAGTGCTGAATTTAAAGTATGATCAGCACTATCATCGACAGTTACCGCTGTTGCAGCCAATAAAGGTGCGGCGACAGAAAGAGTTTGAAGGTCAAGTGTCGGATAAACATAACTATTAGAGTAATCTTCTTCAATGGTGAAGTCACCAACCGAGGCAGTAGGCACATCATTAACTGAACTTATGGTAACAGCGACAGTGGCAGGATCTGAAGTTCCATCATTGTCAGTGAGAGTATATTGAAAAAAAGTATCTCCATCGAGCACAGAATTATAATGATCAGTGGGTGTCACCTGAGCGGTACAAATACCTGCAGCACAGGAACAAGTCATTTGGTTAATTTCTTGAAAAGTTAAATTTTCGGACTCGGCCGCATCAGCTCCAGTTAAGGACGCGGTCACCAAACAACTAGCATCGCCATCGGTACAATCATTATCTCCATCGCCATTAATAGCGGCAATAATGGCGGAGGCCAAGGTCACACCATCATCAATATTGACAGTGATATATTCATAATTACCGCTGGGGGTGACCGTCACAGACAAAGCACCGGTATCCACATAACGAAATTGAACATATTTTTCGACATCAGAATTAGTGGTGTAAGTAATACTGTTGAAGGATAAGTTTTTAATGAGGCCAAGTTTTGAGGAACTGGCGGTACACGCAGTCGCGGGGTCAGAATTATAGTCAGTGTATAATAAGCTCACCGCTTGAGTGCCTGGATCTTCAAGAAAATTGACAGTCTTTAATGTCAGGGAAGGAGGGACTTCACCAATGACTGCACCTTCACAATTGCGTGAGAGGGCATTAAAAACTTGCCCTAGGCCACAGCTGGCCTTGGTTTTTGGTGATTTTGTTCCCCCTAAGCAAGAGCTTAAAGCGAAAGCTAAAATTAATAAAAATAGGTTCAAAACACTCAATTTCATTCGCACCCGACGTTATTTCTCAAAGGCTTATCGCCCAAACAAAAAACTGACTTTAATACTCCACTTCCCTCTTATTTATTGTCTTATAAAACCTTTTTATTAAACCAAACGGAATCCCGTTTTCGCCCGTTATTAGGAGCTTAAGAGCCATTCAAGGCCATTCACACTTTCTCTACAAATGGTAAAACTACCCCATAAAGTGGGCATTCCAGGCGATTCTTGCCCTTAACGGCGGATACTTTGCTAGTCCAGTACAATAAATATATGAAAATATTTCTCTTCCTTCTCCTTATTCTCGCGCAATTAGGACTTCAGGCCGCGGATAAATTGGTGATCATTCAATCGGTGAGCCAGTCAGGTCAAACCTTTGCTATTCGCTCCGGAGCTCGAGAAGGAATTACTTGGGGTCAAGAATCTCTCTTTAGTACGGAAAGCTCGGCCTTTAAGGCGCGAGCTTATGAAGTCACGCGTTTTTATTCTGTATGGAAAATCCATGACCCTCGTGGTTCGGTCCCCTTTCGTAAAGGTGATTACGTGGTATTTACCGGTTCAATTGAGTTGGCCGGTATTAGAGATGCTGGACAGATACAGGGGCAATCTCTCGAGCAAATTAGCTTTATGAATAGTGGTAAAAAATCAACCTGGATGGTGCGCGGTAATCTGACCAGTGGAATTTCTGAATCTGTCACCGAAACAGATGCCGAGCGTAGCGGTGAACGCTCAGGTCTACAATTTGGAATTTTTTATGTCTTTAAGTTCCATTACCGCTGGGAATTGGATTTGGGCCTGCGCTATGACCGGGAACTTGTCTCTTATACAGACCCTCTTATTGATGTTCTCACCAATCGTTATTTAGGAGTTGCAGAGATGCAATTTCATTTTGATCGCATGAGAAATTCTCAAAAAAACATATTTATAGCACTGGGAATGACCTATGGCCGATCAGCTAGTACTATTGATGAGTTTATCAGTACAGGAACCGCTTATTCCTTACCTATTGCCCGAATTGGTATCCAACAAAATAAGGAAGGCCTCAAGGCGTGGACTTTTGACTTAGCGGTCGAAGCGATGCATGTAACGGAATCATTTAGTGATACCGAACCTCAAGACACGACTTTAATAAACGGTAAGTTTGCCATCGCTTATAAATTTTAAAAAAATGCAAAAGTGATGAGACTTTGTTAAAGTTCGTTCATGCAAATATTTATCCCTATCTTTTTTTTATTGAGCTTTTCCCTTTCTGCTGAATCCCAAATTTGGTCTATTAATGATGATCATTCGGAAATCAATTTTCAGGTCCCCTATATGGGAATGGCGCAATTAAATGGTCGTTTCCTGAGCTTTAGTGGTGAGATGATTTATGATAAGCAAACAGAGGAAATTCACGATGTCACCATCGAATTACAGGCAAAATCTATTTTTACCGGCAATAAAATGCGAGATGGGCACCTTCGAGATAAGGATTTTTTCGCAGTAGAGAAATGGCCGCTTATTCACTTTAAAAGTCATACTATTATTGTTCAGGCACCCAATGTATATAAGGTCGACGGAGAGCTTGTCATTAAAGGGCAAAGGCGAAAAGCAAGCTTTAACATTCAAAAGACGGCGATCAAAAAAGACACTTGGAAACGCCTTAATATTTTTGCCAAATTTTCGAGTATCATTAAGAGATCTGACTTCAACCTCAATTGGAATAAAACTCTCGCCGGTAATGAGTTTTTAATCGGTGATGATATTTCGGTCTCTGGAGTTTTCCAATTCCAACCCCAAGGCCAATTGACAGCTGGCAGTAAGCATAAAATTCCCGACTCAAAACATATGCGAAAAATGGAACAATACCAACGCGGGGAATTGAATTCATCCCAGACCCCAATGAGTCATTCACCAGTTCAAACAACTCCCTTTTTCGCCGACAAGAAAAAGTCCAGGCCAACACACATTTCGACTGTCGAGAATACCAAAGAGGCGCTGACGATGGGACAATTATACCTCGTTTTAATGGCCTTTTTGGGTAGTATCGCAACGGCCATAGGCATAAAGAAAATCATCTTAAATGTAGTCAAAGACCGATTTGAGGAAACTAATGCGTGGGGCTTTTTAGGCGACTTTCTGGGAATAGGACTTTTCTTTCTCTTTGCTGTGGCATCCTACCAATTAAATTGGATGTTCTAAACCTTAACCACTCAGGCGCACATCATTAAAAAGTAAACAATCAATTTTCGGACAGAATTCTGATTGATAGGCCTCATACTTCGCCGGCCAATTTGTTATTCATTGTTCTAAGAAGTTTAAGACTTATGAAGGTAGGAACGAAGGGTAATCGATTAAAGTTAACGAATTCATCTCTAGCAACCAGGTGCCAATTTAATTTGCCATAAAGGCAGTAAAAACTACGACTCAAATCATAGGGTAACCTTATTATTCTAGGCCCTTGGCCATTAATTTAAAAAATACATAGTTTTAGTTTACACTTCATTAAATACAAAAAAACGTGTGTAAAAATCATTATTTTTTTAAAAATAATTAATTTTTTTGGTGCTTATATTTAAAGGAGCTTAGAATGAAGAAGATCCATATCACCCATGTCACCCTCCCTTTACTTTTGGTGACTCTACTTAATTCTTGTGGAAGTAAAGATGCTGCTCTCGCAACAGTAGCGACAAGCCAAATAACAGGTCGGGCGGCATTAGGGCCATTAAAGAATGCCACGGTCAAGGCCGTTAAAATTGACGCTCTTGGAAACGAAGGGGTGGTACTGGGAACAGCAACGACTGGGCAAGATGGAAGCTATACCATTAATGTCTCTGAAACGGGAAGTGAACCATTTATTATCAAGGCCTATGGTGGAACCTTTGTTGATGAGGCCACGAATACAACAAAAACGATTTCAGAGGCCAATGCCGTTACAACACTCGTATCACCAGAAGATGTTGAGGCCTATAAAACTAAAGGAATAGGCATTACCCAACTTTCCTCAATTGCTCATTTGCAGACAATTAAAATGATGAAAGCTGAAAGTAGTGATGCCACAGATTTTCAAGCTCTTAAAACTAAAATGGTAAAATCAAAAGAGTTTCTTACGGCCGCCTATGGCGCCGATCCCCTTCTAGAGCCTGAAGATATCAATGGCGCAGGCTTTGATCCAACCACCGAAAAAGGAAACCTCGCACTTAAGCTGGCAGGTATGGCAGTTCAGGTTAATAAAATGGGAATTGATTTTAAAAAATATGATGAACTAATTGCTGCAGATGCAATTGATGGAAAAATTAACGGCCAAGTTGGTTCATTAACCCTTACTTTTAAAGATAAAAATGCAAATCAATTTGCAATTAGTAAAGTTGGCGAAACTCCGCTCGATCAACTCGAAGCAGCTGTTGTCAATTTTCAAAATTTGGCCCATGCACCAACACCAGCTGCTCCCGGGAATTATACTTTTAATTCTGCTGAATTAGTGGAAGCACCAGTCATTGCTGATTTAGCTCCGGTAGATGGTAGTGAAGCTAATCTCGTTGCTGTCATTGCTGAATTTAAGCAAAGTAACCCAGAGTTATCAATGGTTGATAATTTTGTAGGTGCATCAGCGGCCGATTTTATTGATTTTACTGATTATACAATTGATACGAATGGAGGGTTCCCAGTCCCCTCTGCTTGCGACCCGGCCGCTCCAACCGCAATTGATTGTGGAGGGGCCATTGCTTATGTTGAGGATTCTGCGGCAGGCTTCGTTGACCCCTGTTCAACTGACCCTACTCTTTGTGACCCATATTCTGGTGATACGACAGCACCAATTGCTCCTTCAGCACTTGGCTTTGTCGAGGCAAGTCCTCACTCAACTACGATATTTACTGCGACTTGGAGCAATTCAGCTTCTTTAGATATTAGTCATCAAGTCATTTCATTTTTTACTGATCCAGCATGTTCCATTTCCGAAGGTACCAGCGCAACTTATGGGCCAGGTATCAATTCGCATGTATTTAGCGCTGGTTCTCATGGAAGTACATATTATTATAATTTATCTATTACAGATATGGCCGGAAATTCTACTGTTTCTGCTTGCTCAGCGGGTATTGCTATCGATACCACCGTTGGAGATGTCACAGCACCTTCCCCAGCAAGTGGATTGGCATTTTTAGAAGCTTCTCCCTATAACGCCACGAGTGTTAATGCCAATTGGACCCTTTCACTTTCTGGGGATCTTAATGCACAGACTATTGATTATTATGCTTCGGCAAATTGCTCAGGCCCCATCGATTCCACTTTTAGTCTCTCATCTGCTGTCAACACTCATAATCTTGCGACGGCCCTTAATGGTATGAGCTATAGCTTTGTCATAACAAGTACCGATTTAGCGGGGAACTCACAGGCATCTGCGTGCTCAAGTCCTATATCAATCGATACATCAGCTCCTCTAGATGCAACAGCTCTGACTTGGATTGAGGCCAGTCCCCATAATGCGACAATGGTTAATTCGAGCTGGATGTTATCTGTTTCAGGAGATGTTGTTTCCCAAGAAGTTAACTATTACCCAGATGGAATATGTGGTGGAGCTCCTATCTTTACCTCTTCTGCTCTTCCGCCATCGATCACTTCAGATTTCTTTACAGGTGCTGACTTAATGACCTATTCCTTCACTGTTACAACAATTGATAGCGCTGGGAATAGTTCAATTAGTAGTTGTTCAAGTCCAATGCAAATAGCTCTATAATTCCGATGATCCAATAGGGGCCTACGTAATATAACGTAGGCCCAATATGGTTTAGGCCAATAAGTCGGTCATACGCACTACTTTTCGATAACTTACAGCTCTTTAATCAATACTTACCTAATTACCTGAAAGATGGCCTCAGAAATCATTTTCTGCTACATATATTACCTAACCATTTAAGGAGGCCCGTATATGTTCAAATTAACGATTGGCCTATTATTGACTCTCAGCTCAATAAGTTATGCCCAAGTCGATAAAATCGTCGTTTACAAAAAGCAAAGAGAAATGAACTTCTACGAGGGCGACAAGATCGTCAAAAGCTATAATATCCGTCTCTCCATACTACTCAATAGTCCAATTCATAAAATGGGGAAAAAGCGGCTTAAAGGCGATAAGAGGACTCCTGAGGGCCATTATAAAATCATCAAAAAACGCCGAAATACCAATTATACGAAATCTCTTCTACTCAATTACCCCAATAAAAAAGATATTGAATGGGGTAAAGAAAATGGCCTTTCCAAACGCAAATTAGGCAATAATATTCTGATTCATGGACCCCGAACGAGGCCTGCGCCATCGGTTATTCATTTTGCGAAGAAATTTGGGATTGGTGAAGAGAGTGTCGATGCCTGGGCGAAAAAATACTTCTACCCGTTCTTTGATTGGACTCGGGGTTGTATTGCTGTTAGTCAGGATGAAATGGATGAAATTTTTGAGCTGATTGAGGTGGGAACACCTATCATCATCTACCGCTCCAAACCAATAGCAGGGCAACAAGCGACGAGTAGCGGTTATTATGGTACTCAACCATCAAGGCCGTCCCAACCATCCTATATTTACGGCAATTCCCCCCTTCGTCCCAACTAAATTTTTAGTGTTAAAACAATTGGCCATCCTATGGGGATGGCCCTCATTTATAAAAACTCTGTTCCCAAATATGCCTCGCTTAATCTCTCAATTGCCAATTTGTAACATGAATCTCGAGGGCATATTTTATTATCGAGAGAGGATTGCATCACCTTGTGAAAAGTAATGTTCAGTATATCTTCTAACTTTTTAAGGACTTCTCCCTTACTCCATCTATAATTTTGGAGATTTTGAACCCATTCAAAATAGGAAACAATAACTCCCCCGGAATTAACTAAGATATCAGGTAATACCGTTTTACCTCTTTCAAGTAGATAATTATTGGCCTTATATGTTATCGGTCCATTCGCCGCTTCAACGATGTGATCAGCTTTAATAAACTCAGCATTATCTTCATTAATCACCCCCCCTAAGGCCGCAGGAATTAAGATATCACAATCGAGAGTTAACGTTTCATCTGCAGAAACCTCAGTTCCAAATCCGTTTCCTAAAAGTGATCCTTTTTCCGCATAGTATTGATGGAGATCAGTAAAATTAAGTCCCAAAGGATTAGAAATACCACCGATAGAAGTAGAAATACCTACAATACGATGACCTTTTCGTTGTAAATACTTAAATGTATAGCTGCCAACATTTCCAAATCCTTGGATCACAATATTGACAGGGCCTTTTATTTTTTTGAAATTCAGGTAACTCTCCACAATATGAGCAACACCATAACCTGTCGCCTCTTCTCTTCCACAGGAACCTTGCAACCACAGTGGCTTTCCTGTGACCACCGCAAAGCTTATTCCATAAATTTTAGAATATTCATCATAAATCCACGACATGACTTTAGAATTTGTACCAATATCAGGGGCCGGAATATCCCTATTCGGCCCTATATTTTGGTGAATTTTCTCCGTAAATTTTCGTGTCAACTTCTCTAATTCGTAGTCAGATAATAATTTAGGATCACAATTGATCCCTCCTTTAGCACCGCCCAAAGGAATATCAACCAATGCTGTTTTTAAAGACATTAAACAGGCCAAGGAAGTGAACTCGTCCCTATTGACTGTCGGATGATAGCGCAATCCCCCTTTGTAAGGCCCTCTCGCATTATGGTGCTGAACTCTATATCCACTAAAGACTCTTATTTTTCCACTATCAAGTCTAATCGGTAACTCTACTTGTATTTGTCGACTCGGTCTTAACAAAAGCTCGGTCTCATCATCATCAAAATTATTTCTTTTACAAGAATCAATAATAAATTGTTCGACTCCGTTAGATAGGTATAGATCACTCATAAAGGAACTCCTAATAAAGCATATTATTGACCGATATGATTGACTTAATTCCACTATGCCGCGGTTACATTATAATTTATGGAAAAAAAATGCCAGTTTTCTCTATTTCTTTGTCGCGACAAAAACCCTTGGCCAATACTATGGGAATTTACTCTTGTTGGTTACTGCAAATCTAATTACCTAGATTTTTGAGTAAGTGCTATAATCCCACCGCATAAACAATCAAACCAGGGGGATTGTCTATGTCAGAAAATCTAGCGATCACTTATCTTTTTAAGGAAACTCCGGAAAAATTATTTGAATATTTTGTCGAACCAAAATATCTTGTAAAGTGGTTCAGGGAAGATACCTATTGGACCACAGAGGCACATGTCGATTTCAAAGTGGGCGGTCGATACGATATCACCATGGTTACCGAAATTGGAAATACCTTCACTCATGATGGTACTTTTAAAGAGATTGAACCTCCTTCTAAATTGAAATTTACCTGGGGTTCAGGAATCGTCGAAAACACGGAAGTTACCCTCTTTTTTAATGCTATAGATAATCAGCACACCGAGGTTCAAATCATACATAATAATTTCCCAACATTTGAACTAAGAGAAAGGCATATTCTTTTATGGGAAAATTGCTTGCATCAATTAGAAAAATGGATCAAAAATCCGGAGCCCTATGCCATTTACCAGGATCCTGAATACTACGCTGAGCTAAAAGGAAGAACCTTTTTAAGTAAGTACTAGGGAATGAGCCAACCTGGGGATAGACAAATGGCCAAAGTGACAACGCGCCATCGGTCATCAGTGCGGTCGATGACCGTACTTGCCTCCATCAATTTATTAACGAAGGCCTCGGGTGCCTTTCTCTTCGGGTAAAAAAGTCTATATTGTCTATTAATATTGTCAGCTGTTATCTCTGCTGTTCGAGTCAACCCATTACGCCTTAAGCTAAAGTCAAGTGAACCATTTCGTCTTACTAGGGTTTCACAGACTTTTGTCATCATCCCGGCCCTGGCCGTATTTGAGTAGCTAAAAACAGTATTACTATCCTTCGCATCGCAACCAGAATCCCGGTAGCGATCACAGATACCTCCGAACAAACTTGATTTATTACGGATTAGATCTCGGGCCGTGGATTCAGCATCTGAACCAAATATACTAGTAACCATATTGGCAATATAAAACCGGTCACCGTGGCGAATATCCAAGGCCCCCACACCAAGAAAGGCTCCCTCTTTTTGGCCATTAGCACTACGCTGAGGAAAAGAAGTTGCTCGCCGAGACTTTTCTGTTCCCTCCTTGGCCTCACTATCTAGATCTTCAAATCTAAGTTTTCGATCTGTCGCCTCTTCAGGAACACAACTGGCCAATAAAAGTAGACAAAGAACAATACACTTAAACATTTTTAGTTCCCACGTTCGCTTTTATCACACCTCCATCGTTGGAGAGGAGACTTTGTGAATTTTGCACAGGATTTTTGATACCTAAAAGGGTCGCGGCCGTGGCAACGACGTTGCCTGTACTGACTTCACGATTATTTAATTCTGCGACAGGGGCACCTTCCCCCCAACTAGCTTTATGACGCCCACCTGACGTGGCCTTGCAATTCCCAACGATCATAGTTTCATTTATTTTACCGCTAATGAAGGAATTACATGATCCTCTCCAACCATGATCAGATCCCGAACCATCGTCCCTGGCGTTACGATTAAAATCGCCATGAATTCTAAGAACAGTATCTTGAAACATGTTTTGCGCTTTGAGGACATTGACTAATTCATTGAGACAGCTCCCGATTGATTGATAGTACTTACTAAAATAAAGCAACGTTGATATCGCTCCAGTTTCATGGGCATCATTGCTCACCCTATAAAAGCGACTTTTCCCTCCATTAAATTGGGCATCAATATTAATATTACGGAGGTCACTAAGCCCAATCGATACGGCATTAGAGAGCTTTTCCTTGAGAATAAACTCAGTCGTAGCAAAACTCGTAACCAAATGATTAACATAAGTCCCAGAATTAAGGGCCGCCTTGAGGTTAAACCCATCGGGAAGAGCATGGTCATCATCGCTCACCAATTTGACACCTCCCAAATTATAATACTCAGGTGTAACTCCCCCCAAGCGCCCCTTAGTGAGAAAGTCACCTAGGTCAACGCCGGCACCAATGTCAAATCGAGAATCCGTTAAGGTGTCTTTCATGAGCTTTTCATATTTATTTTTCAGTTGATTATAAACATCACTAAGATTCCCAAATTGGCGCCGAAACATTTGTTTGGCCTTTAGACGATCCCGAAAAACTGATTTATATTTAATTTCTCGTGCATCCACTGAGCTCTCTAAGATCTGCAAGGCCTGATCAATAAGCTTTTCACTGGCGCTACCATTAAATGAAAAATTACCTGTTGAATTAAAGGGATCAAGTAGGCGAACAATTGGGTTACTACCACCAATAACAGATCTCCCTAGGCCTGTTCCAGAAAGATAAGGCGTGTTTCTCATGGTAGTGGCCGGAATTGGTCGGAGTGAGGCATCTGCTAAAAGGCCAGACAGAGTGAGTGACCCTGCCACCGGCTGATACTCTCGATCAGCATTCAGTTCATGGCCATCACTACCAGTATTCACCCCACGAATCATCAGCATATGGTTCAGGAAATTATCCATACGTACCGTTTTTCCATCGGAGGTAGGAATGGGAGCGTCCCATAGGCGAGGCATATAAAATTGTCCCTTCTTAATATGTTGATACTCTCCCATCTTGGTGGCCTCATTAAAGAAGGTGATCGCTGTTTTATTTTGAACAAAGGGATCATTACCATTGGGATTAAGAGGAAGATCAAAAAGCCAACGAGGGGGACCTCCAGTCATATAAATATCCACTAAAGTGGTTGGAAACTCTGCCCCCATCGCCTGAGCGTAGGTGTTATTTAAAAATGAACTGAGTAAAATACCAATAGGGCCATACTGGGAAAGCGCCATGGGTGAGAGACTCATAAAAGATAATAATTGACGACGGCTAACTTTTTTCACTACTTAACCCCCAACCCCGGTCGATAATAACCATTGGAGTTGATAATTTGCTTTATCAATTCTTTGAGACTTTGATGTTTTTTAAGATCTCTGCCTAATTGTATCACATAATTTCGGTACTCAAGCTCTTTAGCACTTAAGGTGGGAGCTTCGCTATTGCCTAAATCATCAAGCCTTACCTTAACGCCTGTTAGGAAATGGTAATAGCGTGAGGCAGTACAAGCATAGACATCATCCATTTCCGACATCACTCGCCCTAAATCTTCGAGTCCCTCAAATTCCTCATCCACTAAAGTTCCATCAAATGATCTCATATAGAGCCGACCAGTAGCAGGTCGTTTGTAAAAGTCCCGATCTTTTTCTGGCCAAGCATAAGGATCCTCTTTTGGCATTGTTGCTTTAAATTGATGAACATAACGAATCTGTAAATTGCTACCTTCCTGCTTGGCCTCCCCTTCGGTCGAATTCACACGCAAATTGCGATAACCTCGAGCGAGAGGATCGATACTAGAGTGGCAGCGCATACACGAATGACCATTACGAAATGGGAGAGAACTCGACATTGTTGGGTGAACGTAAGGAGATTCATCTCCTTGTCTAAGTAAGGGTAAATCCCGGCAATAAAATTGGCGAAAAAGACTTTTGGAAAGGCTTCGTGAGACAACTCGACCGCCATCACTATTTCTTTTAATAGGCAAATCAGCGCTCATTAAAATATTGCCAGGGTCCCCAAGAACCCCACCGCCAAAACTTTTAAAGATGTCTTGAGGGTTATTGACAATATCACTATTGGTCAGACTTTTTACTTTATTAAAGACATAGTTTTTCTTGGCGATGACACCAACTAGCTCACCTACTTGAATTCGCTCAATAGTATTACCTTGAGCAATCTGGGCCTTATCTGCTTTATAATAGACCCGAGAACCATCTTTTAGTCTTTGAGCTTTCATGGTCGTTGTCCCACTAAAAACGCTCTTAAAAATGCCTTCAGAAAAAAGATTTTGAGTGAAATAAAGGGCAGCAGAGGATTCATCAAAAATAGAATTTGTAAGTCGACTACCGGTATTTTTTTCGAGGTTTCTCTCAGGAAACCAAGTACTATGAAAATCATGAAAGGTTTGAATAATCTGTTGGGCCTCTTTATCATTAGAAACTTCTTGATTTTCTCCTTTTAAATTGGCCTTACCAAGTAGAGATAGGCACGCCTGCGTGGCGGTCACTTCTTTCTTTTCAATTTTAGAAATAGTTGGATGATCGGGCATGAGAGCAGAGCGGGTAAACTGGGAATAGCAGCGACGAAAAATGGTTATTTGACCTGCCGGGGAATGAGGGTCACTTCCTAAGTCGATTAACTCACTAACACTTCCTGGGTCCCGCCCTTTCTCACTTTCCTCTTTAGGCATATTATCAATATAAGCTTTGAGATAATTAAAATCATTACTCGAAATGGCCGGCCCATTAATAGGCATATTACCACCAGCATTTTTAAGACGGCCAATAAAATAAGATCCGCTACTATTGCCAACAGTAATATAGCCACTATTGCGCCATTTCTCATCGGTATTTAAAGATTCAAAATCGCCCGAAGCGGAGCCACTGCCATGGCATAAAAGACAAGAATTACGCTTAAGAATGTTTTGAACCTCACTAACCTCCTCGCCATGAATATTGGGGATAAAGGCAAAAAAGAGAATAAATTTTATTGCCTTTCGTATTTGCATAAATTCACCTGCAGAAGCTCTTAACATTTTTAAAAGACCGACATAATCATATCAAACTGAAGGATTCACACAATGAATGAAAGATATAAATTTTTCAAAACATACCATTCTTAAGGTGTTAAAGTGAGAATTGGCAAAATTAAGGTAATTTCAGGTGCCCAAAATATGAGGCATTTGTGAGAAGAAAACAAAGAACGAAATTATCATTGGCGATTAGAACGACCTTATAGCTTACGCAGCATAATGTTCAGGCCCAAAACACACTTTTTTGCCCAATAAGTGAATGCAATAGGCGTTTCTGGCCCTAATCAACGAAACGCCCCAAATAATCAAAGCGAATACCACGCCCGCCAATAATATATGTGGCATAAACTTTTTTGCCAATAATCTGTCCCCTTAATTGAATCCAATTAAGGCCCTGGTGTCTTGGCCCGCGAGTTAAGATAAAGTTATTAAAAGTCTTATTATAGGTGCCGAAAGGGAAGTCTATTCTCAACGATCCTTGGACAAGGCTTCCCGCAAATTGATCACCGGCAGTGTGAAGAGATAATGTGGCATTATCAATTCTCTCAAATCCCCACTCCAAATCTCCCCTATAAATACCGGTGGGATTCATTATTGATTCTGCCGGTTTATGATACTCAGGGTATTTTTCAACCTGTATCCCTTTAAAAGGGAATTGGTTAAGGCCATTATTGAATATTCCTCGAATTCTCATCTGGCCTCTTTTTCTTTTAAATTTAAAGCTCATAAAATAGCGACCCTGACTTGGAATTCCCAATTGGGGATCTGTTATTTTGAAACTATATGCTTCAAACATGTCTGTTTCTTTATTGAAGTTTATATACATCATACTATAAGTCGAATACGCCACTCCTCCCTTTAAAGGTCCACTAATCCCCACAATAAAATGAGAGGAATCAGTCCTAGCAATAGTGATTCGTCCGGCGGTCTCATTGCTAAATTGAATGTCATAAGTTCCTTCATAATCATTATTTATAAGAACCCGTTTCATGGCGATTTGGCCGGTTAGTTCAAAAATAAACTGATCCAAGCGGTCATCATTTAATTCTTTAACAACCACCTTTAAATCACCGAGAACAAACCATAAAAACTCAACCTGAGACCTTGTAAGTCGTTTGATTTCAATCGTTTTCAAAGAATAAAGCAGGTTTGAAACCTGCCGCTTAGTCATCGCTTTTGATAAGCTCCCTTGATAATTTTTAAGAGGATTGCCACCTTCAGCTAACAATTGATCGATAATTTTTTTAATGAGTTGATAGGCCGTATTTTCTAAATGAG
Source organism: Bacteriovoracaceae bacterium (assembly GCA_041586955.1). Classification (GTDB taxonomy): domain Bacteria; phylum Bdellovibrionota; class Bacteriovoracia; order Bacteriovoracales; family Bacteriovoracaceae; genus JBFGZE01. The sequence continues at coordinate 8,016 of JBFGZE010000016.1, read as the reverse complement.
ATGGGAGGACAAAAGGATAAGCTCTAATACTTTCTCCTAGGAAAATGGCCCATTGCATACGATCATTAAGTTGTTTGGAATTCATATTGGAATAAATCTCTGCCATTAAAAAACTCGCAAATCCTGAAATCCCACCGACTGAGGAGGTATTTTTAATCATTTCAGTGACTTCATTCCCGGAAAAAAAGGCCCGATTATTTAATACCTTTTTAATAATGATTGATTGAAAACCTGAATAGTTAACAATAACCTCTGGTTCCGCCTTTAGCTGCACCAATAGTTGATATGACTTCTGAGCATTAACTGCCCATATTTGAATCGACTCTTTAGTCGTGGCGCGAGATAATAATTCCGTTTGAAAGGTTAGAACTAAATTACGTGTCTCATTATCAGACCATTTAAGAAATGGACCGACTCTATCCCAATCGGTATGTCCGAAGTCAATCCATTTCGACGCCTCCCTCGTTAGGGCATGGGCCATTGAGTTCATGGGGTTTGAATCCTGGCCATTAAAATCATATTCTTTTGCGATCACTGACAGATTATCAAGGATCAAAATAAAGGAAAAGAGTTCAGAGGGGTCTTTCAAAGTATGGGCCTGCTGCTGGATATCCTTTGAGACTTGTATAAAGTCAAACCTCCCTTTTTTAGCTTGCTCCAAAGCTTGTGGTGCAGTTAATGCAATGGCATGTAAGCATGCTACGTTCAGGGAAATAAGTAAAAGCATGAGCTTCATCATTTTTGCTAAATTTCTCACAATCAATACCTCGCTTAAAATCACACAAGACCTACAACCTTAATAGGGATATATAAGGAATCGGCGTCAATGTATCGTTGCCATCTATAAAAACACAATGATTACAACTTCCAATTTTTTTAAAAAATTGGATATCTCATTGTTAAAAATAACTGATATTAAATTTATGAGGACCTGCGAAACATAGCAAATCTAGATTTTTATCTCAAGAGTAAATTACTCTTTTGATATTTGCTCAAACCTTTTTGATTCCTGACCTTTTTTTTCTCTCGATATCCATCCAGAGGCCATTGGGGTTTGATTTTTACTTTTTTCAAAATAGGCGTTTTTGATAGAAATTGGACTTAATGAATAAAAATCGAAAACAACACCATCGATAATCGTTACTTCACCCTGTTGTGTATAATTGATTAAACAGCCAATATCATCAAAATGTAAGGTCTTATCATTGTCGAATTGATCTTTAATTAAAATAGAGGCCACATATCGTTGATCAGAAAGGGCCATTCCACAATGAGCACAAGTATCATAACCAATCCTTCCCCTTTTTAACCCATCTCCCTTATGGGACCACAACATGACCCATCCCACGTAGCTGGTAATAAAAATAACCAATCCTAAAGAAATGATCGATTTAATATCCTTTTTATTTTTGCTACTTTGCTTCATAAATGACGACCTAATATTCATCCTGTAATAAAAATATCCATCTCGCAAAATATATGGCGATCACCGAGAAAAAACAAAGCCAAAAGAAAAGAAAAAGTGGCAGCAAGGATCCAAAAACAATATCTAAATAAAGTCCTCCCATCCCCAGGACCTCAAGATTAGAAGAAAGAACTCTAATCGTTAATATTTTAAAAACTTCCACAGGATTAAACAAGGTTAGCCCAACGATGGCCTCACTTCTTAGGCGCAAGACCTGCGCCATGGCCATCAGTCCCAGATCGCTCAGGACAGTGAAACCGAGCCAAGCAAATATTGCCGTTCCAATGGCCCGACCTCTATTTGTCGCTAATACTGAAAGAATCATTCCAATAGAGACACAAACAACAATGAAAAATAGGGCCGTTAACCATAAGATGATAAAGCTAAACACCTTATCTGAGCCTGTAAGGGCCACGCCCAATGCGGCGATGGCCAATCCACTTGTAATAGAAATAGAAAGGGCCAAAACACTGCCAAAAAATTTTCCAAAAAAATAATGATTTTTATTAATAGGCTGACTTAACAGGTATAATAGGCTACCTCCCTCCCGATCCCCAGCAATGCTCTGTGCCCCAAGAGTAAATCCCAATAAGGGGATGAATAGCATCAGTATATTTAAGAGAGTTGCAGAGGTACGATCAAAGCTTGAAAAGGTTGCAGTCTCGCTACTTCCAACATATGAAAAGAGAAATGCCAATAATGCAAATCCTATACTAAAATTAATGACCCATTTATTACGAATGGATTCTCTAAAAGACATTTTGGAAATTAAAAGTATCTTTTTCATACTTCACCCTCAAAAAATGATCATTAATCCAAAAATTCTAAGCTGACATCCTCCAGCCTTGGTTCGATAAACCTACCGTCGTCAATTTGTACTATTCTATTCGATATTATTCTGACTTCTTCCAAGCGATGGGACGCAAATAAAACGCATTTCTCGCCCCTCCAACTTTTCATGATGCTGAGTATTTCTTTGGTGGCCCATGCATCAAGATTTGCTGTCGGCTCATCTAATAATAAAATGGCAGGGTCAGAAAGAAGAGCGATAACAATTGATAATTTTTGTCGCATTCCACCAGATAGGAAGGCCACCTTTTTCTTTAAATGATTAATTAAATTAAATTGTTCAAAAAGAAATAACCCCCTCTCAATGCCGACATCCCGCAGTTTACAAAAAAACTTAATCACATCAATTAATTCTAAATCAGGCCAAATGGGCAAATATTGTGGGATATAACCCACCTTGTTTTTTATTTCCAAAGGATTTTTTCTGACATCCAAATGGTCAATAAAAATACTTCCAGAAAAATCACTCAGTCCTAAGAGGCATTTAAATAAAGTTGTTTTACCGGTTCCATTGGCACCAACAATACCCACAATTTCATTGTGAACTTCCAATGATGGCCCTTGAAAAATGATATGATCCCCGAATTTTTTTTCTAAATTATTTATTTTAATCATATTCTTCCCAATCTCCATAAGAAGGACACACAAAACGACATACCCAAAAAGATAAAAATAAACGCATAATTGATTGATCTCTTTTCATAATTTTTCCACCGGCCCATTCGAGGCCTTTTATCTTCAAATTTTGGAGATTCATTAAGCCAAGGAAGTAACCTCTCTGTAAAGTTAAGGGCAATAATGGCAGGCCCGAAGGAAAATACCTTAAGGCCTTCGTACTTATCTGTTAAATCATTAAATAAATTCCTAGCGCGATAAGGAAAGGCGCCAATCCCACGCCCTTCAATATCAATCCCTTTATAATCGCTCCAATAATTCTCTTCCCACTTACTATTCAACTCTCTTACCGCCTTAGAACTCACTTGGACCCAATTATCATTAAAGTCGTTTTTAACGATGGTTAGCCCCTTCCCTCGACCGACGAAATTAAATCCGATATCATTATGAGAAATATTATTGGACATCACGAGTGATTCCTCTTTAATTTGTTTTGGTTTTTTTAACGGTGAATTATCTGAATGGATACCGACTCTATTCCCGATAAGACTATTTCTTATAATTTTGATCTCATTACATTCTTTCAAAGCAATCCCAAAGCCACTAGGCCCATGGTTGCGGTGTATATTATTTTCCTCAAGGATCATATTATGACTATACATCATATATATCCCCACAGAATTGTCCTCAATGGTATTATTTTTTACTTGGGCCTTATGAGAATACATATAGTGGACCCCATACCGTCCATTTCTGATGGTATTATTTATCATTTTTGAATAGTCTGAATACCAAACAACCACATCTCGTCCGCCTGAGAAATCGCCATTTGCCACTTCTAGATGAGGACTATACCATGCTTTTAAAACGTCTCCTCTGCGGGCCAAATCAAAGGGGTAACCCTTGATTTTAACGTTTATTATTTTTGAATGGGGACTTGCCCTTAATTGAATGCCAAAAAGAGTATTTGTTATTATTGTATTTTTTAATAAAAACTGCGGCGAATCATCGAGTAATATAGCGGAGTCCTCATTCCCTAACTCGATACCAGAATTACGAATCTTCAACGAGATCAAACGAACATTAGGAGCATTTACTTTAATGACACTCCCTCGCTGTTTTCCATCAAGTATCACCCGGCCTTTACCATTTAAAGTTATAGATTTATTTATTTTAAGATTTCCATAGTAAATACCTGGTGGAATAGTGATGACATCCCCGCCTTGGGCGTGATCGACTAAGCGTTGCAATCGGGTCATATCAAATCCGTAAGTGTAAGCGCAACAGCTCTGTGATAATGCCATCACTCCCCCTATTACCGATCCTAAAATAAACACTCGAAGGTTTACAATAAATCGCACGTTAAATGTCGCCTTATTACTTTTCATTTTTTACCCTCTTTGGGTAAAACTAAGTCTCCCCTATTACAAAGGACCTTACATTCATGATATTTTTCGCAATTACGGCAATTCATTCGTTTTTTAGTAAGAGCAAAAACAAATAAAAAGGTCGATAAAACCGCCATCCAAAATCCTGTGGAAAAGTAAGCGATGGTGGTAAATTGTCCAATTGTCCCCTTTCCCAAGATCGTTGGCATAAAAGGCTTGATAAATGTAATAGGTGAAGTGGGATTTAACTCATGTCCAAACTTGTACATCCAATAAGTAAAATCTCCCAAAAACCCTATTAAAAACAAAACTGGTGGAATATAGAAAAACCTATTAATCTTAAATCTAAAAGAGGCGACGATAATACCACCCAATGCGAGTAATAAAACGACATACCAGGCAATCCTTCTTTCAAATTTAGCGGCACTATCAATTTTCCCCATTCCTATATAATGGTTAATGATATTAATTTCAGCGATATCACCTTCAACGTGATCAAGGTAAGTATAAATGTGTAGGCCTTTAGGATATTGCGGAGCTGTCATATGCATTTCCCAATAGGGAAAGAAGAAAGAGGCAATGAGGATCGCTGCTCCCATGAACATCATAGAATTTAACACGATTCTTTTTTGCCATAATCCAAGAGTCTCTAGATCTTTTTTCAAATCGACTCCATATGATGGGTCAGCTCTTAGGGCTACCTATTTTACAAGCAAGTAGCCGGCCATTTCAAGATGAAGAGCAGAACAAAACTCCGTACAATAAAAGGGATATGTCCCACTTTTTGTGGCCTTAAACTCCACAGTATCGACTTTCCCTGGCTCCAAAGAGAGATTGATATTCAGACCACTAATCGCAAAACCATGGGTCGCATCAAAGGATTGCTCAATATTCGTCACATGAATTCGCACCAAGTCGCCCTTATTAACTTCTATTTTATCAGGAACAATATGACTTCTCATAACGGTCATAAAAACTTCAACTGTATTTCCCTTTCGTACGATCTTCTCTTCTCCGGCAAAGGTAGCAAAGGGGCTTTCTTCCATGGTGAAAGGGTCTGTGCCGGCCTCATAAACTTCAATTGGTTTTAAAATAGATGTGGGTATAATTTGCGCATAATGTGGTTCCGATCCAGGAATTGGCAAATCGTAGATCACCTTCATTTTTTCACCAGAGATATCAACCAATTGAAAATTTTGGGGTAATAATGGGCCGACCTTATTAAAACGGTCTATCGACCACTTATTCATCGCCACACAATGGCCACCACCAGGTGCCACAGTATCTCCCTGGACACAACTTAAATGGCCAATATTATAATGAACTTGTACTTTGTCCATTAGCTTCCAAGCTTTCTTATCTTGGTAAAACTCCCCTTGAAGGGACCATTTTGCAATTGCTGAATCTAAAAATAAACTGGTATAAGCATTTCCCTGGGCATCAAACTGAGTATGTAGGGGTCCCAGCCCCACTTCAACCTGAGCGTCCACAACGGAATCAAACTTTAAAATGGGAACACCGTACGGATCTTTTCCACTAAAGGTCTTATTTTTTATCGCCTCTCTCACTTTATCCAAATTATAAACAGTAACATGTGGATCTAACTTGCCAGAGACAATGGCAAATCGACCATCAGGCGAAATATCCACTCCGTGAGGGCTTTTTGGTTCATGAATAAAATGGAGAAGTCCCTGCTTGATGACATTTTCAAGAGTGACCAACTTCATTCCCAATTTTTCTGGTACTTTGTTTTTAGCAACATATTCAGCTGCTTTTTTCCAATCTACGACATGTAAATAATCCATATCATTACGAGAGACACCGACTTCATAATCAGGTTTTCCCTCAAGGTTACCGCCAGTTGATTGTTCGGTATTAATTGAATTAACAAAAAAGAGGCCATCACTCCCCAATTTGCCAAAATCTGCAATATCTTGCCAATACGGTGGTAACTCTAAAGAAAAACTTTTGGCCTGATCTATTCGACCTTTTTCTCTATCAAATTTCCAAAAAGTAACGACACCTTTATATTTATTTTTGAAATTTTCTAATGCTGAATACTCATTCCCCAGTGGAACATTATATTGCGAAGTTTCAACAACCCACTCAGTATTGGGTGTAACAAATGTTCCCCCATGGTTATTTACAAAGAGCGGGTTATTAAGAATTTGTTTGGTGACAAAATCTTTTAAATCAATAACCGCAACTCTGGCATTTGCCTTATCATTAACAAAGAGAAATTGACCATCATATTGCCCATCCGTCTCAGATAACGCCGGATGATGAACATCCCCCCATGTTAACTCGCGTCCACTTTTCATCAAGCTGGTTGTATCTTTTGACCCCGAAGCATAACCAGTCCATGAATCTGGAGAAAAAACAGGAATACGCTTTAAGATACGCATTGACGGAATTCCTATCACAAGAACATTACCAGCATGCCCACCAGAGGCAAACATCGTTAAAGGGTCATGCTTTCCAGAGGGGGTAAAAGTTTTAAGCGCGGCCTCCATATCAGCAGGCGTTAATCCTCTTTTTTTCGCAATTTCGTCTAATCGATTACCACTAGGTCCTGAAGAGTCTGAAGATTTGCTACAAGCAGCGAGGATCACTCCAATAATAATCGTCAAAAATAAATTTTTCATTTAAAGGCTCCTCTGTTGACGCTCTTTAGTAAAAACAAATTATTTTTTTTTCTGATGTTGCTTTTTAGCTTCAAGACTTTCGTACCTTATATACTCCAACAGTCCCTCTACTTGCTCTGGTTTCAATTTTAAGTAGGGCATCTTAGTGGGGTACTGCTTTAATAATTTCATAATAATAGGATCTTTGTTCTTCAAATAAACTCGAGGGTCCTTAATCCAACCCTCAAGCCATGCCTTTGTTCTTCTGGCCGTGACATCCATTAAGTCGGGTCCCCTTAGTTTTTTATTTTCAAAGTTTCCTATTACATGACAACCTTTACAGGCCTTTCGTCTAAATAGTTTTTTACCAAGTTCAACCTTGACCATGTCTATTTTACTTTCATGCCATTCTTTATCGTAGATTTGCGACCAGCTAATGCTTGTTATGAATATAAGTAGGACGATTAAAATACCCTTCATCGATGATCTCCCTATATCTTTATACCTTTTTTTCCAATGTCTAATTTAGGCTTGCTATGGAACTTTCAAAAGTAGGGGGTCTTATATAACATCAATACTTTTGACTACAACTCAAAGGACGGTCAGGACTTTTTAGTATTAAAGATCATTAAAAAAAGATCAGGTATTCGTTTAGACTCAGAGAGTTACCCCTGAAGATGCTAAGAGTAATAAATGTCGACAAAAAACACAATAAAAATCATTGACCAGATAAATTGCAAAAGCTTTAATAACTGGTGTATTTAAGTGGTGTTGAGCTCTAGGCTTAAGTACTCAAAGTTATAATAGGTTATAAAAATGTCGATGTGTTTTTGGAGTTTATCGACTCGCTTCGTCGAACACCAAGTTTTACGTACCAGTCGATTGATGGAGTCACGAAACATTGCACAAGTGTGATTAAGTGTAAAAAGTGGATCGTAGCCTTTTCTCTTTAGTTCACCTTGACCGGCCACACACGATCGCCCACCTTCATATGTTTTATAGGTACAAGACTGCAAGTACTTGGAGACAAACTTAGGGTATGTCTTATGCATATCTGACTGAATAATAGCGTTCT
>JBFGZE010000015.1:0-50279 GCA_041586955.1 Bacteriovoracaceae bacterium | reverse complement strand
TTAAGATTCCGCACTTTTTGAAAATGAACAAGCATGTAAAATATAAACAAAGAAGATAAAAAATAGGTTTTCACCATCTCCAAAGGTGTATTGAGTCATTCCCGAAACCATAAAGTTAATGATAAAGGGAAAACAGACATATCCCAATAAATCACCGCGCCTATAAACTTCAACCAGCCAAAACCCCAAAAATAAGACAAAGGATAAAAGCCCCAAAAGTCCAGTACTCGCCAAAACCTCAAGATAATTATTATGGGCATGCCCTTGAATATTAGGTGCATAAAGTCCATGTTCCGTTTTTAAGCGGACAGAGTTCGGCTCAAAATTCTTAAAACCAAGGCCCAAAATAGGTCTTTCTTTAAGGCCATAAAAGGCGGCCTTAAAGTAGGAAATTCGTTGAAGATTAGAGCCCGATCTTTTAGTGAAGACATCATTTAGGCGAGGGCTGTATTGAATGGCCACCCCAAGACATATGACACTGCTCACCATTAGCAAAATGAATTTTTTCTTATAATTTTTAAAAAAGTAAAAAGGTGCAGAAATTAATAATCCCAGTAATGCACCACGAGTATAGGAATAGATCAGACCTACAAAATTAATCAATGTCGAAGACAAAACAAGAAGAGGGTGAGCATAAGGCAAGACCTGTTTTCTCTTAAGAAGAAGACCTATTAAGATCGTAATAAAAAAACTAATGCCATAGCCATAGGTCATATACATGCCATAGAGGCCACAAGAGCGTGTCGGGTGGCAGGCATTTTTCATTTTCAAAGGATTAAAACCGGTATGTACTCCAATAATTCCCGATATGGCGGCAATTGCTGTTGAAATGAGAAAAAGATGAAGAATCAAACGTACTTTTTTCTCATCCCATTTTTTGGCCAAAAGCTCCTTAACCGGAAGCACGATCAAAAGAGTCATTAAAAAGTATTTTAATTTACCCAAATGGCGAAAAGGTTTTTCAATAATATCCCAATTAAAAAGAACACTCAAAACACTCACGCCAAAAAGTGCCAATAAGGCCCAATAGCTTTTGGGTAAAGTGATATTTTTACTTTTAATAAGGCGAATGAGCGCCAAAATGGAAGGCGGTATTAAAATAATATGCCCAAGTGCCGAGAGAGAAATCGATGTATAAATCGATACTGACCAAATTATAAATGCTGTCCATATAAAAGACACTTCCCAATTTTTCACTAATTCACCAACTTATTTGATTTCTATTTTTATTTCACAATTAAATTCCTGACCAGGCACAATGACTTCCATTCCAGGTTTTTCAAATATATCTCCATCAAAACCGACAGGGTCTGCATATCCATACCAAGGCTCAATACAAATATAGGGAGCTCCTGGTTTTGCCCAAAGCCCAAGAGAGGGCGCCCCGTTTAAATGGACAATAAGATCATGGCCCTCCCCTTTAAGGGTAATTTTTTGATTCTCATGATGTTTAAAGATGAGAGCATCTCTTTGAAAGGTAAAGTCATTGGTTGTTAAAACCTTTTGATCAATAGGAGAAATTGAGGGTTTATTTTGTAAAAGACCATCTTCTAAATAAAAGCATTGATCCATAAAGGTTTCGAAATGTATTTCGCCACCGATAGGAAAATTAAAGGCCGGATGATAGCCTATGGAAAAAGGGAGGTCCTTGTCTCCTGGGTTGGCAACCCGCATTTGATGAATTAAACAATTATCTTCAAGTCGATAATTAACCTTCAAAGAAAAGTCAAAGGGATAATTGGATCGAGTTAGGGCGGAGCTTTCTAATTCATACTCGACTTCGTTCTCATTGATTAAGCTTTCCGTAAAAAGAGAATCACGAGCAAACCCATGGGGAGTCATTGAGTAGGTCTGCCCTTCATAAATATAAGAACCATTACTTAGGCAACCAACAAATGGAAATAAAAGAGGGGCACGACGCTTCCAAAATTTCGCATCCCCCTGCCAAAGATATTCTCGCTCGCTCATCTTATGGTAAAGGGATTGAAGTTCTGCCCCCTGCGAAGTTATTTCGACTTTTAAGTGAGAATTTTCAATTTTCATTAATCCCTCTGAGGTTAAATTTATAATTTCTTTTCCCATTCAAAGGCCGTGCGTACAATAAGCTCGAGATCATCATATTGCGGTTTCCAACCAATAATGTCGCGTATTTTTTCGGCGACAGAAACCAACTCAACCGAATCTCCTGCCCGCCGTCCAGCAACTTCCACCTTAAAGTCGACTCCCGTGACCTTTTTCACTGTGGCAATCACTTCTTTAACAGAATATCCATGGCCATAACCACAATTAAGTATTTCCGATTTTCCACCTTTAACGAGATAGTTCAGAGCATCGACATGGGCTTGGGCCAAATCATCAACATGAATATAATCGCGAAGACAGGTCCCATCTGGTGTGGGGTAATCGTCCCCAAAGATTGCCATTTTATCTCGCTTCCCAGATGCGCATTCACTTGCAATTTTAATCAAATGGGTGGCGTTAGGGGTACATTGTCCAATAAGGTTATCGACATTAGCGCCAGCAACATTAAAATAGCGTAGCGCTACAAATTCAAAATCATCATGGGCAAATGAATGATCCTTCAGCATTTGCTCAGTCATTAATTTTGACCAACCATAGGGGTTAATAGGTGCAACCGCGGTCTCTTCCCTGCAACGACCTGTTTCGTCACCCATGCCATAGACAGCAGCAGTACTTGAAAAAATAAATTTATTCACTTTATGCTTAATACATAAACGCATTAAATTAAGAGAATTTTCGGTATTATTTTTATAGTATTTTGTGGGGTTTTCCACACTTTCGGGAACAACAATAGAACCGGCAAAATGAATACAGGCCTCAAATTTTTCTTTGGCCAAAAGTGCATCAAGTGCCTCTAAATTTTCAATATCATCGTGAATATGGTTTCCATATAAAATGGAGGCCTTCCGGCCGGTAGAAAGGTTATCGAGAATTGTTAAATCATGACCCGCTTTACCCAGTAAATTGACGATATGAGAGCCAATATAACCGGCCCCTCCGGTAATCAGAATTTTTTGCGCCATTAGAGATTCCTTAATTTAATTGGCCTTCAATAAAGGCCTTCATTTTATTTTTAAAAGCATCGCGAGAAAATTCACGTGCTCGCGCAAAAAGCGCCTCTCGACTAAAGTCGATGCCCTCAAATTGTTCGACCGCCTCATTGAGCGAGGCAATATCTGGTTTTTCAAAAAATACCGCAACATCATTATTAAGAGTTTCTAAAACTCCTCCAATCTTATAGGCAATAACCGGTGTTCCGGCGGCCAAGGACTCAAGGGGTGTGATGCCAAAATCCTCAACTCCGGGAAAGATAAAAGCTTTGGCACGAGAAAAATGAGAGAGTACCTCTTCGCGTGACAAATTCCCCAAGAATTCGATATTTTTCCCTGCCATCGCCATTAAGTCCTTTTCTTGCTGGCCTGAACCAATTATTTTTAACTTTCGCCCAGATTGATTAAACGCCTTAATCGCTAAATCAACCCGTTTATTGGGTGCAAAAGCGGTAACCATTAAATAGAAATCCTCCTTCTGAGCAGGAGATTTTTGAATCGATTCAAAATCTTTAAGATCGACAAAAGGATGAATAATAGCAGGTTCAGTGTGATAATAAGTTTTAATTCTCTCGGCAACGAAGGCGGAGTTAGCAATCATATGATCGACATGAATGTTAGAGGCCTGATCCCAATTTTGAAGATAGGAGCGGCATAACTTCATCCCCCAGCGCTGGTAAAAAGGGGCCGAGGGGCCAAAATAATTTTCAAATTGGTCATAGACGTAACGCATCGGACTGTGGATATAAGAGATATGCTTCGCTCCCGACGGCCGTGGTACCCCCTTAATGACACAATGGGAGCTGCTAATAATGAGGTCAGTGTCTTCAGGCAATTTAATAGAGCTCGCGGCCATAGGAAAGAGAGGAAGAAATTTGCGATAATGCTTGGACACGCCAGGAATAGAATTAAGCCAGGAAGCGTATATCTTGCGCTCCTCAATAGAGGCCGGCAAGGCCCCCTTTTCATGAATAAGAGTATAGATTGCCGCCTGAGGATAAAGCTCAAGTAGTGCTTCAAGCACCCGCTCACCGCCGCGAAAACCCGTTAACCAATCATGTAAAAAAACAACTTTCTTTGACATACATCCCCAAATTCTTCAGACCTACCTAGAATATCTTTGCTTAAAGGATCTGTAAAAAGGATAAAAAAGGGGTTATATTATATATTGATAATTTTTTAGGGATTTCTATGAAAGTAATTGAGCATATTGATAAAGCGACGAACCCTCTTTTTTCTTACGAAATTGTACCGCCACCCCGCGGTAGATCGGTTAAAGATATTGTCGAAATTGTTGAACAATTAATGCCCCAAAACCCCCCTTGGATTGACGTCACGGCCCATTCCGCTGGCGCTTTTTATAATGACCGGCCAGATGGCTCAATCGAGCGACGGATTATCAAAAAAAGGCCTGGCACTATTGGCATTTGTGGGATTATTCAAAACCGCTTTAAAATTGATACTGTCACCCATTTATTATGTAATGGATTCACTAAAGAAGAGACCGAAGATGCCCTGATCGAGCTCAATTATCTTGGCATTCATAATGTCCTCGCCCTAAGAGGTGATGGCCTTAATTATAATAAGAAAGTGTCTAAAGACAGAACTGTCAATCAATACGCTGGTGACCTTGTCGCACAAATTGGTCAATTGCGTGATGGCTCTTTTTTGGATGATATTTCAAATAGTCAGCCTCTCGACTTTGGAGTGGGCGTCGCCGGGTATCCCGAAAAACATTTTGAAGCGCCAAATCTTTCAACTGATATCCAATTTCTTAAGCAAAAAATTGATAATGGTGCCGACTATGTCACCACCCAGATGTTTTTTAATAATCAAAAATATTTTGATTTTGTTAAGGAATGCCGCGAACAAAAAATCACCTGCCCCATTATTCCAGGCCTAAAGATTTTAAAATCAGTTAAGCAATTACAATCGATCCCACGTCATTTCTATATTAATTTTCCGGATGAATTTGTAAACGAAGTGATGGAAAACCAAGAACACGTCAAAGAAATTGGTCTTCGCTGGGCCATGAAACAAACAGAGGAACTTCTTAACTTCGGTGTACCGACAGTTCATTTTTATATTATGAATGACACTGCTTCTGTATTAGAAATCGTAAAGAAATTTAACTAATGAAAAAACAATATTCTCAAGCTGGACTCGAATTACTTGACACTCTTTCCAAGCGCATCGTTTTTCTCGATGGTGCGATGGGAACGATGATTCAACAATATAAACTAGAAGAGGAAGACTTCCGCGGGGAGCGATTTAAAGATCACCCTGTCGACCTTAAAGGCAATAATGACCTTCTTAGTCTAACTCGGCCAGAAATTATTGAAGAAATTCACCTTCAGTATTTAAAAGCAGGCTCGGATATCATTGAAACGAATACTTTTAGTGGTACCAGAGTGGCACAAGCTGATTATCAATTAGAAGATTTCGCCGCTGAAATCAATAGAGAATCGGCCAAGATTGCCAAAAGTGCTTGTCGCAAATTAATGGCGATGGACCCCAATCGCAAATGTTATGTGGCCGGAGCGATAGGTCCGACCAATCGCACGGCCTCGATGTCTCCCGATGTTAATAACCCAGCTTTTAGGGCAATCAGTTTTGATGAGTTAAGAAATGATTATTTTGAGCAGGCCAAGGCCCTTATTGAAGGTGGAGCCGATTTTCTTTTACCTGAAACCACCTTTGACACTCTTAATCTCAAGGCGGCCTTATTCGCCATCAAGGAATTAGAAAAAGAACTTGATTATAAAATTCCTATCCTTATATCAATCACTATTACCGATCAATCCGGTCGAACCCTATCGGGTCAAACAGTTGAGGCCTGCTGGAATTCGATTCGCCACGCAGATCCGATTAGCGTCGGAATCAATTGCGCTTTAGGGGCCGAAGAGATGCGCCCTTTTATGGCCGAGCTTGCCCGTGTTTCTGATTGTTATACCAGTTGTTACCCTAATGCCGGCCTGCCTAATCCCCTGGCCGCCACGGGCTATGATGAAACGCCAAATATTACCGCTAATTTTATGTCGGAGTTCGCGAAAGAAGGTTACGTCAATATGGTAGGTGGTTGCTGTGGAACGACCCCCGATCATATCAATGCCATTTATATGGAATTAAAAGACCTGACCCCTCGCTCCATTCCATCACTTTCCCCAGTAACTCGCCTCTCAGGCCTGGAAGCTCTTAATATTACGGAAGAGCGTTTAACCCAATTTTTAATGGTTGGTGAAAGAACCAACGTTACCGGTAGCCCTAAATTTGCCCGCCTTATTAAAGAGAATAACTACGAAGAGGCCCTCAAGGTCGCCCGCCAACAAGTTGAAAATGGCGCAAATATCATCGATATCAATTTTGATGAGGCCTTGATTGATGGCATTGCCTGCATGACCAAGTTTTTACATCTTGTGGCATCAGAGCCAGACATCTGCAAAGTTCCTATCATGATCGATTCGTCAAAATGGGAAGTGATTGAGGCCGGACTCAAATGCCTTCAGGGAAAATCTATCGTTAACTCCATCTCTCTTAAAGAGGGAGAGGAAAATTTTATCAAACAGGCGCAGCTCATTAAAAACTATGGTGCTGCCGTGGTAGTGATGGCATTTGATGAAAAGGGGCAAGCTGCCGAAATGGCCGACAAGGTCCGTATTTGCAAAAGGGCCTATGATATCTTGGTCAACCAAGTTGAAATTGACCCCCGCGATATTATCTTTGATCCCAATATTCTAACAGTGGCGACGGGAATGGATGAGCATAATAATTATGCTGTCGACTTTATCGAAGCTGTCCGCCAAATCAAAAAAGAATGCCCAGGCGCTCTCACTTCTGGCGGTGTCAGTAATATCTCCTTTTCCTTTAGAGGAAATAATGTTGTGCGCGAAGCGATGCATTCGGCCTTTCTCTA
Source organism: Bacteriovoracaceae bacterium (assembly GCA_041586955.1). Lineage (GTDB taxonomy): Bacteria > Bdellovibrionota > Bacteriovoracia > Bacteriovoracales > Bacteriovoracaceae > JBFGZE01. The sequence goes on along the minus strand of JBFGZE010000015.1, from coordinate 43,295 downwards.
TCACGCGATCCAGGCAGGTCTGGATATGGGAATTGTTAACGCCGGTATGCTTGAGATATATGAAGACATTAAACCGGAACTTAAAGAAAAGGTAGAGGATGTCCTTCTTAATAGAAGTCCTGAGGCAACAGAAAATCTGATTGACTTCGCGGAACAATTTAAAGGTCAAAATAAGAAAAAAGACCGCAATAATCTTGAATGGCGAGAAAAACCATTAGGCGAGCGTATTACTCATGCCCTGGTCCAAGGTATTGTCGATTTTATCGAAAAGGATACTGAAGAGGCCTTTAAAGAATTGAAAATTCCCCTTGCCGTTATTGAGGGCCCACTCATGGATGGCATGAAAGTGGTTGGAGAATTATTCGGCGCTGGTAAGATGTTTTTACCTCAAGTCGTGAAATCGGCACGGGTCATGAAAAAGGCGGTTGCTTTCCTTGAACCCTATATGGACGCCGAAAAGAAAAGCAAAAATATCTCTTCTCAAAAGACATTTGTCATCGCCACAGTAAAAGGCGATGTTCACGATATTGGTAAAAATATTGTTTCAGTCGTGCTTTCCTGCAATGGCTATAGGGTGATTGACCTAGGAGTCATGGTTTCCTGTGAAGAAATCCTTAGAACCGCCAAAAAGGAAAATGCCAATATCATTGGCATGAGTGGCCTTATCACTCCTTCACTTGATGAAATGATTTTTAATGCTAGCGAAATGAAGAAGCAGGGATTCACCACACCTCTTCTCGTTGGCGGCGCAACGACCTCTAAGGCCCATACGGCGATTAAAATCTCTCCCGCTTATGACCAACCCATCGTTCAAGTTGGCGACGCTTCTCTAGTGGTAGAGGTATGTAATAACCTTCTTACAGAAGATAAAAATAGAAAAGAGCAATATGTTCGAGAGCTTTTGGCGAAACAAGAGTCTCTCAGGCAATCTTTTAATAGCGGAGAGAGTAACATTCCCTTTACTCCTATTGATGTGGCCAGAAAAAAGGCCCCACAAATTGATTGGGAACAAATCCAATTGCATACCCCTGAAAAAATCGGTCTCCAAGTTTGGGATCAAGTCGAACTTGAGGAAATCGCTGATTTTATCGATTGGTCCCCCTTCTTCTGGACCTGGGAACTCAAGGGAACATTTCCCGCAATCCTTGAAAACCCAAAATATAGTGAACAGGCAAAATCTCTCTTTGAAGATGCAAAGAATATGTTAGCACTCATTATCAAAGAGAAAAAATTTAGACCCAAGGCCGTTTTTGGTTTATGGCCGGCCAATAATCATGGCGATGATGTCATTCTCTATAAAGATGAACAACGCCAAGAAAAGCTCTGCCAATTTTCTTTCTTGCGCCAGCAAAAAGAAAAAGACGCTGACAGACCCTTGCGCAGCCTCTGTGATTTTGTGGCACCTAAAGGTTATCAAGACTTCAGTGGCGCATTTGTCGTGACCATGGGAGATGAGGTCGAAAAATTTGCCAAGACCTTTGAAGATGAGCTTGATGATTATAATTCTATTCTCGTTAAGGCCATCGGTGACCGCTTGGCCGAAGCTTTTGCTGAGCTCCTTCACAAAAAAGTCCGCGACTCTTGGGGCTTTGGAAAAGACGAAAACTTGACTCGAGAAGACCTAATCAAGGAAAAATACCGTGGTGTTAGGCCTGCTCCTGGTTACCCTTCCTGCCCAGACCACACTGAGAAAAGAGTGATTTGGGATCTGCTCAAAGTTGAAGAAAATATTGGCGCTGTCTTAACTGAGAATTATGCCATGTACCCAGCGAGCTCAGTCTCCGGTTATTATATGCAATACCCTGATTCAAAATACTTTAACCTGGGTAAGATTGATGTTGACCAAATTGAAGATTATGCCAAAAGAAAGGGCATGGAGGTTGATGAAGTCAGACGTTGGTTGGCCCCTAATTTATAAAAAGTTCAAAATACCTTCATCAAGCTAAGAGAAATCTCTCTCTCTTAGCTTTAGCTATTTCAGATTAAGAGTAATAAAAATAGTAACTTAATTGCCACAGTTCGCTAATAATATCCCTCCTCATATTGGCCTAAGAGGAAAATCGTTCATTTTACTTTAAATAAATTCTGTTTTTCGATACTTCTTTTCCCGTAAAAAATGAAACGTCCGTTGGGAGAACATTCGATGATACGAATAATTTTAAGCATTATCCTTTTATCGTCAGCGATTTTCGCAGATGAATCTTGTGAGAAGCACTACCCTTTGAAAAAGAAATTCGTTATCGACTTTGTCAAAGTGCCCTACGAAGTCACCATTGAAACTCCTATTAAAACTGCCTATTGGGTTACCATTAAAAAACCCGTGAATATTACCTCTACTTGCCTCAAAAGAGTTAAGCAAAAAATAAAGAAAAAGCCTTGGAAAATTTTATGGGCGTGGGCCGATGTCCAGTACCAATGTACAAAAACGATCTATCAAGAGATTAAGGAAAAACGGTTTAAAGATGAGATTAAAAGGGAATTATCAACGCAATATAAAGAGGAACTCCAAAAGATTAAAACTCTCGCGCGCCCAGTAGGATACTCGCTATGCGTGGCCAAAAAGTCAGGACAAAGTATTGGAAGAGGGGTGAAAAAACTTGGAAATGCCTTTGCCTATGGTAATAAAAAACTTGAGGAGAGCGGTTCCTATAAAATCCTTGAAAAAATGCTGGAAGCGCCTTTTAAATGGAGCTCAAATGGCCTTTGCTGGTTGGCCAACCAGATCGAAGAAGAGACGAAATGTAATATTAATCTATCAGGGGGAGTGGATTCAGATGGCAATATTTATGCTGGAAACCGCCACGATCCTGAATACCAAAAATGGCATAATCAAACGTTTAACCTCGCTGAACAATTTAAAAATGAATTTAATCTCTATTTTGAAGATTTAAAAAAGCTAAGGCTTAGATTGGAAGAAAACACTCTCGATCACGACCTTATTCAAAACGATGAACAAAAAGAAATTATCCTAGACCTCGCCTGGTTCAGTTTTTATTCAAGCCTTGCCCTTTCCAAAAAAGCAGGACTTGGAGATGTAAAAGCTCTCACCTTATTTGAAGCGAACTTCTATCTTTATGCCGGGATCAAAGCTTTACTTTCAGATGGAAAAATTTCTTCCAATACTCCAAAAGCACTCATTCCGATATTAGAGCATATAACTGAGGGAAGAGAAATTAATGTCGAAAACGCTACCAGAGTTTTGGCAGAGCTTCTTATTCAAAATAGTAATAGATCTCCCGCTTATTTTGAATCGGCGATTGACTTGGCGTCACTAGGCATGGGGATTGACAGTATTTCAAAATGGAATAACAATACTCTTCTCTATGAAAAAGTCTTAGACGTTCTTGGAGTTGGAGCCGATACTGTTGCTGCGATTTTACCTGCTATTCCAGGAGGAGCATCAGGCCTGGTCAAGGTTGTAAAGCACTCTGGTTTTATTAAGAGTGCCGCCTCTTCCGCAGCGAAGTTAGGATTAAAAGCGAAGTCTGAAATAGCTGATTTTGCGAAGTTCTCTTCCAGGATATTGGACAATACTGGTTCCATTGGAAACCTTAGTAAGAGCGAAGTTTGGACAAAGGGACCTAAGTTCAATGGAGTAGAAAATGCCTTTAGTCATTGGAAGAAACATGGCAAGACATTTCCAGAATTAAACAATGCAAAAGAATATGTGGAAAAAGCGAAAAGTTTTTTTACGAATCCTCCTTCTGGCACTATTTCTAAGATGAGACCAAATGGTGAACAGTTACTTTATAATCCTAAGACAAATATTTTTGGAGTTAAAACGAAGAATGGATTACCTAAAACTATGTTCAGGCCAAAGTCTGGGCAAGGGTATTGGGACAGATTGATTAAAAAGGAAGGACTGTAATATGAGCAATATTGATTTAGTACCATGTCCTGTATGTGGAACAAATTCATTCACTAAGGAAAACTTTCCCGGCTCTTATGAAATATGTGAGGTTTGTGGTTGGGAGGATGACTCTGTTCAATTTGATGATCCTGATTTTGAAGGAGGTGCTAACGACCCATCATTAAATCAGGCACGGATAAATTTCAAAAAACGTGGAAAAGCAACGCCATAAAATGAAGCGACTTTTAGAAATTATCCTCCCAATCATCCTCTTCACTCTTATCTCAAGCACCACATTTGCGACAGTTTCCCATGAGGGGAAGGAGTTACAAGAAATAACCCACTCCGCACGGAAGTTAGGAATTAACTCAAAGAAAAGGTTAGTCAAACTTTTACCATCAACCAATTCAAAATGGGGACTGACAGGGAAGCATCTTAAAAACACTTTTATGGAGATAGCAAATTTGCACTAAATAAAATTGACAGTGCTGGAAATGCTGATAAACCTGGAACATCCAATGGCATTTCATTCCAAGGATATTTAACAGAATGGATTGAAGAGGGGACAAAATGGTTTGAGGACGACAAGAAACCTACTCAATGGACCCTCGAAAACCAACTTAAAAATATAAAAATCCGTTTAAGCGATATTGTGGTTAAATGAAGAGCGATTTATAAAAGATAATATGTACTTTGTTGAAGGCATAAGAATAATTAAGGATAGATTGGACTTGGTTAAGCTGGAAGTTGACGAGGTTAATCTTTTTCGAGGAATCGATTCAGGAACTAATGATGCTCCAGTTGTGATACAAGAAAATTGTGAAATTTGGATGACTCTAATCGGGTCAACGCTATTCAACCCAACTTGCAAGCAAATTAGCAATTGCAGGAGAGGCAGTTAGGCCAGGAGACTCTATGCCCAACGCTTCAAAATATCCTGGCATTCCCCATTCCTTTCCATTTTTGATCCAAAAGTCAGGATAAAGCTCGCCGTTTATTTTTATTTTTGAACGTATTCCACAATAATCTAATTGCAGATCCTTTTTCTCAATACCTTTAAAAATTTTCTCAATCGCTGGAAACATTTGATCAATGACTCTCGTATTCATTTGATAGTCGTAATCAGTGGTATCCTCAACATTGGGACCAAAACGAACCTGGCGATCAAAACCAAAACTGGTATGAACACCAAGCCCTTTTAAATCCTTATTGGGAACTGGGTATATAAGTGATTCATTGTAAAAAGGTCGGGCCAATTTTAAATAATGGCCTTTAACCCAATAACTTTCAATATTAGAAGTTGGCAATAACTGAGATCGGAGATCTGGTGCATGAGCGCCGGCCAAATTAATCAGGAAATCACATTCTAAGGTTTCATGCTCGGTCTTCACTTGAAACCCGTCATTTATTTTTTGAATATCCAGCACCTTATTATTGAGCATTAAGGGGATATCTTTATTATGGAGATAGCGTGCTATGTTTTGAATCGCAACGGAAGTATCAAGAACTGCCGTATTCGGTGAAAAAAATGCTTTTTCAATATGAGCATATTGCTTGAGCTTTTGAACTTCATCGACTGAAACTTCGCGAAGGCCGGTGACTCCATTTTTTATTCCCTGGGAAAATGTCTTTTCCCAACCTTTAATATCATCTTTAGTGCTAGCAATGATATATTTACCACACTCAAGGATTGGTATTTCAAATTCACTCGCTAATGAGCGCCACAATTCATTTCCGGCCATGCAAAGAGAATGCTTAAGTGATTGATGAGGATAATAAATTCCAGCGTGGAGAACGCCCGAATTGCGACTTGTGGCCCCTTCGCCCCAAAAAGGATTTTGATCAAAGAGTGCCAAGTCTAAACCAGGGTGTTGCTTTTTAATCGCTAGAGCAGTGAGGAGTCCCAAGACTCCCCCACCCATAATAATAATAGGAATTCTCATTCCTCTACTATACCGCCCTTAGTGTTTCTTTCACAAGGTTTTCGTAGGGAGAGACCCCTAAGAAGATGACCTTTTTCTTACTAGTTTTCTCATTAATGGGGTGTCTTTTGCGATCTTGTCGAATATTTGAAATATACGATTCTATTCCCTTAAGCATCGCCCATAATAATTTTGTTTCATCATCATCAAGATAGATCTTATCTACTTTTAAAAAGGTTTCTTGCTCTTTTTTATCCTGCCGTGCAAAAGATGAAAAAATCTCATCAATTTCTTCCTGTCGGGCCAGTGAATTATCGGTGCTATTATTAACTATTTTTTCGCGATTTAAGACATACACACCTTTCTTAAAATAAATATATCCTTCGCTCGTCAGTTCAAATAAAACGGCCTTGGCCAGTTCATAATCAAGCCCAGTATCATCCATCAATTGTTCTAAAGATCGAGGTTTTTTTTCTAAGGACTCGATGACCATTCGTTCCACCATTAAGAAGCTACACATACTTCACCCCCTTTTAATTTATTCTGCAATTGAGCAACACGGATCTTTCTTTTTAGTATTGATTCGAGCTCTTGTAAAAAATCTCGACTTAAAATAGTTAGGGAATCATGAATAAGAGATTCCCAATTCTCTAAGGATTTACCATTTTTCGACTCAATTTTTTTCTTAAATACTTCATATTCCTGCACCTTCATGGCATTGCCATTATAAAGACGAAAAACACGAGTAAATTGGATACCTGTGATATTGGCAATTTCACGATAAGATGGTTGATTATAGATTTCATAAAATTCATTCAAAACGGCATTTTGCAGTCCCATAATACTTCTCCTTTTGAAAAGCATTAGAGCAATCGCGATGCCAATTTCAAATAGTTGATATTACTTTACCAACGGCATCAATCTATTTTAAAATAAGTCCAAGTCAGACTCTTTTTGGTCCGATTTAAAGGAATTTTTATGAAAATCATGACTTCCAATATTCGGTTCAATAACCCTAGCGACAATGAGCATGCTTGGCCCCATCGACTACCGATTCTTAAAAATATTATTTCAACGCAAGGGCCTGACCTACTCGGTACCCAAGAAGGGCGCTTCTCGCAATTAAAAGAATTAGAAGAGCATATCTCTCTCAAAATGGCCGATGATCATCGCCAATATATCGATGAGAGAATGTATCCTTGTATTTTTTATAATCCTGAAAAAATCGAGGTATTGGCCAGCGGTGATATCTGGCTATCACAAACTCCCTTCGAAGCAGGAACAAAGTCCTTTGAAAGTGCCTTTCCAAGACTTTGCACATGGATAAAGGCCCAGGATCTAAATGGTAAAATTTTTCATATGATTAATACCCACTTAGATCATATGTATTCACACACTCGCCATGAACAAATTAAAGTGCTTCTCATGGAAACCAAAAAATTAGGTCTTCAAGATACTCCATGGATTTTAACGGGAGATTTCAATGAGTCTCCTGTAGAGAACGTACGTAAAGAGATTGATCAACTCGCGAACCTTCGGGATCCCTGGATAGAGAAAAAAAAGAAGGAGATCAGTACTTTTCATAAATTTAATGGCCAATATGATTTGAAATTTGGTGGCGCAAGAATAGATTGGATTCTCACCACTAATGATTTTTTCTGTGAAGAATTAGAGGCCATTTTAGAGGAAAAAAATGGAATTTTTCCCTCCGATCACTTTCCTATTATTGGCCGCTATCAATTCTAAGACCTAAAGGTTGTCCCAAATGGCTGTAGACTTCAATTCCCTTTTTAGTGTAATCGAGGATCTCATCGCTAGGTTTCCATTTTCCCTTTTCACCAATAACAATCACTGTTGAACCCCCAAAGAGAAACATCCCCTTTTCTTCACCTCTTTTAAAGGTGGTTAGATCCGATGTTTGAACAATTTTACCAACACAAATCGCCCCAACTTCAACATAAGCTAGTTTTCCAAAGTTTTCAGTTTCAAGAATGGTCACCTGTCTTTCATTTTTAATTAAAATATCCTCTTTCATCTTTAAGGCCAAGGGGTTAACCGAGTGAAGGTCCCCTTCGATGCGATAATGATCAATGACACGGCCATTATCAGGATAGTGAAAGCGGTGGTAATCAACAGGACATAGACGCGCTAACAATAATGGGCCGTCTTTAAATGTGGATTGCCATTTTTTATTCCCAATAATGTGACTAGGATATAGGTATTTTCCCTTGACTGGAAATTTTTCGTCTTCATGTACTTGCTCGTAACCAAAATAGCGAGCTTCGGAAAATGCCGGGAATACCTTTTGATCGGAGTCGAATGGACGCTTCCCTTCTTTAAATCTTCTAACAAAAAAATCATTAAATGTAGGATAGGGGTCGTCAACTGAATGGCCATCAGATGGAATAAAATCGTCCACTTGAATATTAAAATCTTTAATAAAAGGCCTTACTTTCTTTTTTGAACTAGGTAAATCCTGTAACATGCCATAAAAGCGACTCAATAAACTACCCGTTAGGATCGGAGAAAGAAGCTTACCAAGAGGCCTTTTATAGGCCCAAAGAATGGCCTTTTCGCCATAGACCTTTTCAATTTCGAGTTTCTGAGTTTGCCGATTAAAGTACTGTATTTCCAAATGATTAACCTCTTTTTGACGCCATCCTGACAAAGTCTTTGCTTGCCAAAAAACTGATGAATTATTATATCTATAATGAGGGCATTTGGCGACTGATTACGCCTTCGATCATGCAAAAACTGGAGTGCTATAATGAAGTTCAAATTCATTCTAATACTAATCCTTAGTTTTCTATCCCTTAATCACTTCGCCCTATTCGGTGATGAGAAGGCCAGCCTATTACAAAATGAACAAAATACCATTGATATTTACCGAGAAAATGGCGCCTCAGTGGTCAACGTTTCCAATTTTAAATTAGCGAAAACGGGATGGTTTTTTGATTTCGACATTATGGAAGTACCTTCCGGCACTGGATCGGGGTTAGTTTGGGATAATAAAGGTCATATTATTACTAATTTTCATGTCATCCAAGGTGGCGATTCATTTCTCATCTCCTTTAAAAATGATAAAACACAATATCCGGCGAAGTTAGTCGGGGTTGTCCCTGCTAAAGATATTGCCGTTCTCAAATTAGAAAAGCTTCCTAAGAATTTAAAGCCGGTCACGATCGGTAGCTCTACGAATCTAATGGTTGGTCAAAAGGCCCTGGCCATTGGCAACCCTTTTGGCCTTGACCAAACCATTACTCAAGGTATTATTTCAGCGCTAGAGAGAAAGATTAAAGGTATTGGAGGAGTAAAGATCCACGGCATGATTCAAACAGATTGTGCGATTAACCCTGGAAACTCTGGTGGGCCTCTTTTTAATTCAAAAGGTGAAGTAATCGGTATGAATACCATGATTTTTAGTCACTCTGGCTCGAGTGCGGGAATTGGCTTTGCTGTACCGATCAACACCATCAAATCGATGGTGCCTCAATTAATAAAACATGGAAAAATCACTCGTCCGGGTCTTGGAATTACAGTTGCTGAAGAATATGTAAAAGCTCATTTCGGCATTAAAAAGGGAATTATTATAAAATATATTCCCCAAGATAGTCCTGCGGCCAAAGCTGGGCTTGAGGGCATGTCACGCGACCAATATGGCCGTTATTATATCGGGGATATTATTTTAAAAATTGATAAGTATGATATTAATTCCTTTGACGATATTTATAATACTCTAGAAAATTATAAAATCGGTGATAAAGTCAAGGTCACCTATGAGCGCCATGGCAAGCTCAAAACGGTAGATTTAAAATTAATTAAGATATAAATTAATCCTCACGGAAATGAAGGCCATCCAACTTAAAATTGCGAATCCCCTCTTTACCGTGAGTTTTGATGGCCCCCGGTAAAACTTCTACGTCCTTGCCCAGATGTCCCGTAAAAAATGGATAGAATTCCAATTTCTTTTCGTACACTGTAAAAAATCCAATGGGAACAAGAGATTTCTTCTTCGTATCGATGGTTAAAATATTTAATCGCGTCGTACTAAAGTCATCATACATAAAAAGAAAATCAATAGCGCCATCTTGATTAACATCAGCGATGGTAAAGATTGTGTCTGTGCCGTGATATTTAAAAGGTAAAAAGGTTTCGCCAAGGTTAGATTTAAGATAAAGAAGTTCTAACTTATCTTTTTTCTTTTTATGAAATCGATAAATAGAAAATGTGGCATTTCTTACTTCATTATTTGAATCAGGATAAATAAGTAATGCCGCAATCATTTCTGTCGTTTTCTTTTTTTTCTTGTGAAAAGTTTCACATGAAATAACTTCCGCACCACCAAGCTCTAAAGCGGATATCACTTCCAAGGAGCATAAATCCTGAGCATTTAGTGGGAATAGTAAAAGTGTAGGTAGCATTAAAAGTTGAATATAATACATAGTGGTTCTTTTCATTTTCCACACTCCTTTACATTATTATACGTTCCAAAATCATTCGCTTTCATAATGTTTTTTAACTTTGTTCGATAGTTTTTATCTGCGGCATAGGCCCCTAGACCTCTAATCACTTCATAGGGATCTGGTCGCTGTCCCTTTTTATGGGCGGCAGCAATATAACCCTGAGCATTTTTATAGGCCGAATTGGCCAAAACATTATCAGCATAAAGATAAGCTGCGTCTAAAACAGATTCAAATGATCGGTAAAAATACCCCTCATTTTTAGGCCGAGGGTAGGTACAGGGAGTCTTTAAAAAAACTCGATTCTTTTCTTTAATGATCGATCCCATTGAATGGGGGTTTGTTCTAAGGTATCGCTTTAAACTAATATTACGCACTTCCCTTCTAGCATTAATATTCATTCTGGTGCAAGAATGTCCTCCAAAATTATTAAGCCTCTTAAAAACATTTGAAGTACCCCAATTGGTCTCAAGCGCCATCTGGGATAAAGTTACGGAGGCCGGCCAGCCTGTCAAAGTTTGAATATGAACAGCGATCGGGCCAAATAATTCTTTAAACTTTCTCTTCTTTTCTTGCTTACTATGACGATCTGCGGCCTGCATCTCTTCGGCAATTTTTTTGGCAGAGGTTTTATTTTGAAAAAAAGAATGGTCAACAATCATGCAAGAGGTATTATCATCTAATCCTTGGCCACAAAAAATTCCTAAGCGGCCAGTGTTTTTAATTCCCTTAAAGGCCTCTCGTACAACTTTTACAGAATTTAAGAGATCTTCACTTTCCACCTCGACGAAATTACTGCTCACCCAACCTTTGGTATTACCGTAATTAACATAATACCAACCAGAATTGGAGTCGTGACCAAGGACTGAAATCTTTGTCCTTTTTCCACTTTTTGACCGGCAGGGAATCTTACCTTTGATTTTATAATTCATTCCTGGTTCTCGACGGATATTGAGACGAGTGTGGCAATTCAAAGAACCAGATGCTATTTTTTCAAATCGATTACCAGCTTTTGTTGGGTCGATTTTTGGTTTTATTGTTATCGATTTAGCAATCCACCCCACACGGCCATCGTGGAATATTTTATACATATCCGGTGTTTCATCCAAAATGAGAAGATGAGATGAGCGATAATCTTTTGTCTTACAATCAATATGACCAATCTGGTTATCTTTTCCCAATTCGGGAGAACTTCTTAACTGAGCAACAGTTTCACATTGCAATTGAGTCAATTTAACATCAAGTTTATTAGAACCTAAAGAAATATCACTGGCACTCACATCAAGTGAAACCACACATTGAAACAAAACCAGGCCCAATAAAAACAACTTCATTAACCAAAACTCCCACTCATCTTATCGGAAAACCAATAAGAATAATGACGGTTAATTATGAGAAAAAAGAATAGTGGATTACTTTAATAGGGCCTTTTCTAAAGACCTAAGGTCCTTAAATGATTCGTTTTCTAGGTACCAACAGTCATCAACATAAGATAATCTCTTTCCTGCTGGATCTCTTTTGATATTATTTCGGCGACAAAAGTGCTGAAACCATAAATTGGCCTTTTCATTTTCCGTAAAAAAGTTCACTTCAATAAAGCTTGATTGACCTTCACGCGGCCAATAATTAAATGAACTCATATCAAAATCGAGTGCTGGTGATAAGTTGGGAAAAAGACCACTCATACCTAAGTCTTCAGGAGAGCTGGTAATTAAATTTTTATCATTTAAAAGCCAAATATGAGGGCAAATCTTAGATACAAAATTCCAATCATGGCATGAAAATAAGACCGTCTTTTTAAATTCTACCGAAATTTTCTTTAAGAGAATTAAGATATCCGCTGTTGCTTTAAAGTCTAAAAAAGATGTTGGCTCATCTAAGATAAGGATCGGAGTATCTTGGATCAAAGCACGAGCAATCATCACTCTCTGCTTTTGGCCATCGCTTAATTCATTAAAAAATTTATTTTTTAAGTGTTCAATTCCAACAAATTTAGATTTTTGTTCAATAATATGGAGGTCTTCATCCATTAAACGAGAAAAGAAATCTAAATAGGGAGACCTCCCCATTTTTAAAATATCACTTACCCTTAGAAAGTCTATTGATGGCCTTTCAGTTAATACCAGTGCAATCTTTTTGGCCTTCTCATGGGCGCCAATATTACCTAAAAGGTGATTATTTAACTTAACTGCCCCTCTAAGGGGAGCAATCATTCCGGCCAAGGTTTCAATGAAAGTTGATTTACCAACACCATTATCCCCCATAAGACATACAAAATCTCCTTCTTTAAGAGAAAATGAAATGGGATTGTTAAGTGCTTTATCATGGCCAAAAACTAAATTCTCGCCAGAGATCATTGCCATTTGGCCTCCCTGGTTTCAAATAAATAAAAGAAAATAAGGGGAACACCGATGACTCCCAAAATTCCATTTAATGGTATATAAAAGCTTGTTAAAGCTTGTCCTATGATATCAGCACTCAAGGCCAAACAGGCGCCAACCATAGCAGAGCCAGGAATTAAATAATAATGGTTTGAACACAAAGTTAAACGTCTAAATATATGGGGAGAAATAATACCGATAAAACTAATTGGTCCACAAAGAGTTGTAATAATACCAACAAAACAGGCACTAATCACAATAACTAAGTATTTCACCTTTTTAAGATTAACTCCTAAAGTAACAGAATACCTCTCACCTAAGAGTAAAATATTAAGTCTCTTACTAAGTATAAAGCTTAGCAAACTAAGAAATAAAACAACTATTAATAAAAATAATGACTCTCGAAAGACGGTGCGCTCAAAGCCCCCAAGATTCCAGAGGGTTAGGCTTTTTAAATTTTCTGCCTTGCTCATACCCACAAGTATATTAATAAAGCCAGATACCATTTGAGACAGAAGCAGACCAATAATGAGAAGGCTCGATTTGGAAGAAAACTTTCGTCCCAAGGTCAACAATAACATCAAAATAGCAAAAGAGCCTAAGGTGCATATAAAAGAAATACCAATACGAGAGGATTCAGCAAAAAAGTTTTGACCAAAAATATCGCCCCCTAGTAGCAGAAGCGCCATCATTACCATTGGACCGGTATGAACACCGAGGACATAAGGCCCTGCGAGGGGATTACGAAAAAATGATTGCATTAAAATGCCACATACTCCAAGGCCTATGCCCGCAGCAAAAGCAGAGATAACACGGGCCAAACGAATATTAATAAAGACAACCATGAAATCTGAGTCGGAAAAGATGTGGGCCCAACCACCAGCGGGGGTCATTTCTCCTAATGACAGGTCCACGCCCACAAGAAGTATTATTAAAATAGGCAATAGGCCAATCATCAATTTTACTTTATTATCTGATACCATCGTAATTGATTGCCTGTTTTTAATTTGGGATGAATCATATGAATCATATCCGCCAAGAGGAGATCCGGCCTGACGCCTGAGCTTTCCCAAAAATCATTGGCCTGATCTGAAGTCATAAGACGATTATTATTGTAAATTTTAATTTTATTAAAATTAATTATTTTTTTAAGACGTGGTTCCCCCTCCCTCAAGTCCTTCATGCTTTTCCATTTATTATGGGTTAACCAAATATCAGTTTTTTTAATTAATGAGACGACTTTTTCAAATGGCAGGGTCTGAGTTTTATTGCTCTGTTTATTGTTTCCAATATATTTACCTCCAGCGGCCCTCACAATATGGGCAAAGTCGCTCTGTGCGCCTGGGATATGCCATCGTCCCATATAAGGACTTCCTATCATAACAGCAGGCTTATTCTTAATTTCTTGAGTCACCAGACTTTTCAAAAATAAATAGCGATTTTTAACTGCTAAAAACTTTTGATCGGCCTCTTTTCCCTTACCTATAATATGGCCTATAAAACGAATCCATTCAGCTCTCGCAAGAGGGCCTTTTTCTCGGAATTCACTTATATAAATGGGGTCGACTCCAACTTTAGAAAATTCAGAAAATCCCTCAGCGTCAGGGCCTAATGTTGAAAAGGAAAAAAAATAATTTATTTTATTTTTTAATAAGCGCTCCACCTTTGGTGGAATCCCTAATTCAACGATAGGGCCTACTTGTTCTCGCTCGATAAAAAATGGATTACTGACGTAATGAGAACCTGAAAACCCTTTAACGAGATTAATGGCCCTGATTAAGCTTAGAAAAGCGATATGTGTTGTCGAGTTGGAGGCAATATTAATTTGAGGGCCTTCAGATAATAGAGAAAGGGAAAAAGAGCAATTTATTTTTTTAATTCCCTTGCCATAAAAGATGGCCTTCTTCCCATCCCAGGGCATTTTATTAATAAGGATCAATTGTTTTTTTCGTTGCCAAATTTCAAAGAACTCAGCGAATTCAATATTCAATTTGTTAAAGGAGTGAGAGGTCAAACATTTCTCGTGCGCCCATAAAATATTTGAAAACAATAATAATATAATGAAAAAACTTTTCACCTTAAAACCCATCTTCCTTCTCGCTTGACTATTCCCTCATCCTATACCATTTTTCACTAATGAAAACCCTTATTGCGCTATGCGCCTTACCTATTTTTACCCTTTCCCAAGTTTTAGCGCAGACCTCGGACAAAAAACTCATCGTAACCGGAAGAAAGTGGCACTCCCCCCTGGCCAAAGACATCCAACCAACTGAAATTATTTATCATAGTGAAATTGAGGGTCGACTTCTCGTAAATCCTCTCGAGATTCTAAGTGGCCGCTCGGGCCTTCAATATTCTCAAAATGGTGCAGGCTCAGGCAACGCTTCTTTGTATTTACGGGGGATGGATGCTGGCCAAACTCTTATTCTTCTCGATGGAGTCGAACTAAATGATGGGCTATCGATTGACCGCTCAGTAAACCTTGCCCAACTCAACATCAATAATATTGACACCATCGAGATTATCAAAGGTTCCCAATCTGTCCTCTATGGGCCTCAAGCGATTGGTGGTGTCATCCATATAAAGACAAAAAAACAATATAAGAGGCCTCATATAAATGGTCAACTCTCTCTCATAGGCGGCAATTACCAATATGGGCAACAAGGCCTTGGGCTTAATTATAACGACGGTCAAACTCAGATTAATGGCCATTATTCTCGTACCGGAGAAGAAGGTGTTAGTGCCGCTAGGCCAGAGTCCTTTGAAGCGGTGGAGAAAGATTCTTATGAAACTCAGGCCGCCGATATCTCTATTCGGCGAGAACTGAGTCCCTCTTCTGCTATTCTTTGGAAAAGTCATTATCTAATTCACCAATTTAAATTTGATGATTGGGGCCCCCGTGATTCCCTTATTCCGGAAGGCAAAAATACTCATTTCAATAACCTTTTAGAATGGGAAAAGGGCCTTAACGAGCTTTGGGAAAGTAAACTCTCTCTTTCCTCGGCCGTTAATAAAAGAGAAATCAAAACCACAACGAGTCAATCTTTTTACACCGGAAAAAATATTCATCTTAAATTTAAAAATGAAATTCAACTCCCAGCGAATCATCAATTATGGCTACAAAGCTTTTATTTACAAGAAAAAGGCGAAGAGAAATACACCTTCCCTCAAAAGTCTTTAGAGCAATGGGGTCAAGCGATTAATCTTTTAGGAGATCAAAATAATTTCTTTTACTCTATTGGCAGTCGTATTGAAAAACACCAAACCTATGGAAATTTTCTCTCCTATCAGGCCTCATTAGGAGGATATTCACAAAAAATGCAATTGCGAATGAAGTATAATTGGGGGACAGGCCATCGCTCTCCTAGTCTCTATCAGCTCTATTCCACAGACAAAGACTTTGTCACAGGCCAAGAGATCGGCAACCCCACTCTCTTACCTGAAAGAAGTCATAGTCATAATCTCGAGTTGATCAAGGGATTCAAACAATTTGGGCATCTTAAGGTTTCCCTCTTCTTCATTCAACTCAAGAACCTTATTGAGTACCACTCCAGCTATCTCAATGGTGGGCGTGGCCAAAGTTACGGTCACGAAATCGAGCTCAAGCTAACCCCCCATAAGCGTTTAAGTTTCTCCAGCAATTACACCTACACGCTCGCGAGAAAAGAAAGCGGCGCGTATTTATTAGGTCGCGCGAAGTATCTTGCAGGGCTGGTCTCTCGCTTCTCTCTTAATGACCGCATTAATATTGGCCATGAAATATATTATAAAGGTCGCCGGCAATTCTCGAATGGAACTCTAGCTGGCCATACCTTACACCATTTATTTTTTAACCAGTCTCTCTCTTTAGACTTTAGCCTATTTTCGCGAGTTCATAATCTCTTGAATAAAAAATATGAAGACGTTAAAGGCTTTGGAACTAAGGGAAGGCAGTTTTTACTAGGATGTAAAAAGCAATTTTAGCTTGATCTTGATCCAAGGTTTTTTATTTCATAGCTTAAGCGAGCACTTCGAAATACTGAGATTATTTCGTGTCTCTTTATATCGATGATGCAGAGAGCTTCTCTTAGAAAGGCCTAGTTCATATTGGGATCCATCGCGTCCCTTACGCCTTCGCCAATCAAGTTCATTAAAACCAATGTTAGGAAGAGGGCAATCGATGGGTAAACAGCTAACCACCAAGCTACGGTAAAATGCTTTTGAGCTTGGGCCAAGAGTTCCCCCCAACTTGGAGTGGGGACAGGAAGGCCAAATCCTAAATAATCGAGCATCGCTAAACTAACAATATTACCCGAAATGACAAAAGGTGCGAAAGTAATAACGGGAACAAGTGAGTTAGGCAAAAGGTGTTTAAAAATAATACGACTATTAGAAGCTCCGAGAGATTTCGCGGCCTCAACATATTCTCTTTTTCTATTTTTCAAGAATTCCGCTCTAATATATTGAGAGATCCCAATCCAACCAAAAATAGTTGAAATAACAACTAACATCAACAAACTAGGTGTAAAAATAGAGATTAGGATTAATAAAAGGAAAAATTGTGGGGTCGAAGAAAAGATTTCGACCATTCTTTGACCAATCAAATCTACTTTTCCCCCAAGAAAGCCCTGAATACCGCCAATGACAATACCTGCGACTAGACTGAAGACCCATACCAGAAACGCGAAAATAATACTATATTTGAAACCGTATAGAATACGAGCAAAAACATCACGGCCAGACTCATCAGTCCCCAAGATATTATCCGCTGTCGGTCCAGAAGGATAATGATCAACACTTTTATTACTTTCAAATGGATCCCACCTGAACATAGGCCATATAACGGTGTCAGTTTCAGAAAATTTAAATCCCTTGTAGTTAACCACCAGTGTATCTAAAATTCCGTATTCCTTAGGGTGGTAATCAACCAATACTGGGAAATAGGACTTGCCCTTATAATTCATGTAAAGAGGCTTACTATTAGAAACTAATGGCGCCGTAAATGTAACGATGACGAGTCCGATCAAAATAATGGTTGAATACCAGGCCGTCTTACGGGATATGAACTTTTTCCAGCGCTTTTTAGAAAGGTCGTTTTTTAAAAATCGTTCGATCATGAGAAATCAATCCTTGGGTCAACTGCCACATAAACTAAATCAGAGATAAGGTTTCCAATCAACATTAAGAAACTTTGAATAAAGATTAGGCCCATAAGGACGTTATAATCTCTTTCAAGAACTGATTGGTAACCGAGAAGTCCCATCCCATCAAGATTGAAAATCGTTTCAATGAGAAGAGATCCTGCAAAAAATAAAGATAAGAAATGACCAATACCAGTAGCAATAGGAATGAGAGCATTTCTCAATCCGTGCTTTAAGTAAACCATTCTCTCAGGGACACCCTTAGCACGGGCGGTACGGATATAATCCTTTTTAATTTCTTCAATAAGAGAGTTCTTCATTAAGATTGTCAAAACAGTAAATTGCCCAATCATATATGCAGCAAGAGGTAGTATAAAGTGATGAACTCGATCCACAATTTGATCCCAAAGACTTAACTCTTCGTAAGTATCAGAATATAACTCTCCGACTGGAAACCATTCAAAGAAGTTACCACCGGCAAAGAACACAATCAAAAGAATGGCAAACATGAAATTGGGAATAGAATAGGCCGCTGATATGACAAAACTAGATGACAGATCAAAGGCCGTACCATTTTTAATGGCCTTTAATACACCCAGTGGAATACATATCAAATAAGACAATATTAGTGATGTTAGGCCAAACTGTAGAGAGACCGGAAACTTACTAATGATGACATCCAAAACAGGCTCTTCATAAGTAAAACTCTCGCCAAAATCGAGGGTGGCAATATTTTTAAGCCAAATCCAATATCGAATATGCAAAGGTTTATCAAAGCCATATTGCTTTTTCAGGGCATCTATCACTTCTTGTGAGACCGCACTATCTTTACCATTTGTTCCATCAACTGAAGCACCACCGCCATCTGCTCCACCTTGTCCACCAAAACGAAGCTGTTGAATCTTTTGTTCAACAGGGCTTCCCGGTGCCAAATTAATGACAACAAAACACAAAACAGTGATTCCCAACAGGGTGGGAATCATTGCTACTAAACGTCTAAGTATATAATTTAACAAAATTTATGACCCTTATTTCTCAATCCACCAATAATCTAAGCCAACTCCGTACTCATAAGTATCTTTAATCCGCTTCATTCTTTTAGTATGGCCATAAAATCCATATTTATCATTAAAGAAGAACGCATAAGGGACATCCTCGGCAATAATCTTGTAAGCTTTTCTGAGAATTTTAATTCGTTTATTTTTATCTATTGTAACTCTAGCTTCATCAATTAATTTATCAATTGTAGGGTTATTATAACCAATAAAATTAGATCCACCTTTAATCGAAGATGAATGCCAAATCTGCTTGGGGTCAATATCGACGGCCCCACCACTCCAGCCAAGACGAACAGCTTCAAATTTTCTTTCATCAAGAAGCTTAATAAAAGTGTTCCACTCTACATATTTAATATTAATATCAATACCAGCTTTCTTTGCGTCCTCTTTATAGAGGGTGAGGTATTTCATAAATTCTTTATTAGGTTCAAGAATAGTGAAAGAGAAGTTCGTCTTAACACCATTAACTACCTTATCAAGGATCTGATCCCCATCAGTATCCTTCCAGCCTTCTTCTCTGAGAAGAGCAAGGGCCTTCTTTGGATCATAGCTAACAGGTTTAACACTCGGGTCAGCGTAAATGCTTTTTCTATACCAAGGGCCTGTCGCAGGATCAGAATAACCATAACGAAATTTCTTAATCATAAGATCTCTATTAAGGAGGTGATAGAGAGCAATACGAACATTTTTAGATTGGAACATTTTATTCGTCATATTCCAGCCAATAAAGCCATAACCCTGAGGCGCCTTATTTTGCATCTTTAATTTAAAAACGTCTTTCCCCCATTTCTTACCAGAAGTTTTCTTTTCAAATTCTTCAGACGAGAGACTAAGGAAATCGAGATCTCCCCTTTCAGTTCTTTGAATGGCAACAGTTCCATCCTTTACAAATCTCATCAGAACTTTACTAAAATTTTTCTCACCTTTGCGGTCTTTATCTAATCGTCCCCACCATTCTTTATTAGAAACAAGAGTTAAACTTTTACCTCTTTTATAAGGTCCTAAGCGATAAGCTCCTGTCCCAATCAGAGTTTTATTGAGCTTTTTCTGTTGCTTCTCAGTTGGGTTTTCATAGAGATGCTTTGGCACAATAGTCATGGAAGCAACGGTGTCAAAGTTGGCGAAATAAACTTTCTTTGCGATAAATTGAATTTTATTTGGGGCCAAGATTTTTACTTCTTTGATATTTTCGAAGTATGGTTTGCTATGGGCCGTCTTATATTTATTTTTCGGGTGCATGATTGCATCAAAAGTAAATTTAATGTCCTCAGCGGTGAAAGGTTTGCCGTCGTGCCATTTAACGCCCTCACGCAGCGTAAAAGTATACTGTAGGCCATCTTTAGAGATTTCCCATTTTGTGGCAAGTGCTGGTTGCCAATCATAGGTATCAACATTCCTTTCTAGTAGGCCTTCAAGGATATACGACTGAACGTTTGAGGAGTAGGCATCTGTTGAAGAAAGAGGATTTAAAGTTGTTGGTTGTTGACCTAAATTATATTTAAAGGTCCCACCAAATGGTGCATTAACATTTCCTAAATTAGCAAAAGTGCTATTGGAAAAAATTAAGGCCGCAAGAAGGGTCAAGATCATCATCATTTAATTTCCTTTTGTAGAAAGAAAGGGTGAACTATTCGCTACCAATAAACGAAAAAGTATATTGATAGTCAAGTGGAATGATTAATGGTGTCAAAATGAAACTGCGTTATTTTTTAAAATAAAGTCGAGGATCGAGGGCCCAGCGGTCTTCCACCATATTCTCGTCAGCAATGCGGTACTGTTCAATCTTTTTATCAATGTCACTAATGCGCAGCTCCAACTCCTTAAAGTTGCGTAAACTCGTCACCCTATCTTCCTCAACCAAGGCCAATTGCTTGCGCCACTGGGATTCAAGCTTATCTCTTAGAACTTTAAAGCGCATATTAATACTATTAACCTTTTCAATATGAGAATCTAATTCTTTTTTGCGGCGTAAATGACGCGACTGCACAGCCATTCTTTTTTTTATTAAAATTTTAAGTACTTCCTGGCCCATCTTTATATTATTGACCAAATCAGGCCCATAGAAATGGAGATAGGCACCAGGAGTCAGCAGCACATAGCGTTTACAGTATTTATACTGTGGAACCTTTAAGAGGAGGTATTCGTTTGATTTACCGAGAACATAACCCTTGCACTTGCTTTTGGTATTGCGCTCGTCCCAAAACTCAACCTTGTCCTTCTTATTCACATACTTAAGGTTGTCAAAGGTGGTATAAATCCTTACGAGACTTGCTTCTGGCCTAATATGATCAACTCGACCGCTGAAATACCCAAGATCCCCCTCATCGGCGGCCAGGCCAGGTAATATCAGAAATATTAAAAAGATATAATGATAAGGATTCATACTCTTATTATGCCGCATCACGTCTTTTAGGTGCAAATTACTTGAGAGAGGAAAAAATCTACTCTTGTTTTAAATCATCCAGGCCGTATTCCTCAAACAGACCTAAGTTCTGACGATTTTTATCATCTATCGAATTCCCAAAAGCATTCTGGAGTTGTTCGAATGCTGAATCTAATTCAGTCACATAATGGTCAATAAAGTCCGAAACCTTGCCAGGCATATCTTCAGTAAAGTAGAGATACCATCTCATTTCATCAACTTGGTGATAAAAATAGTCAAGTGCTTCCAATAGGTCGGAGTCCAATATTCTCAAAGAATCGATCGGAATATCCTCATAACGGTTTTTAAAAATATATTTAAAATGGCCGCGGGTGCGCTTTAACGAAAAGAGTGTCATGTATTCCGTTTGCCGATACTTAATTCGCTCATATAGGCGCTGAGCATCTAACCGCAATAAAACGAGAAGAGATTCATTTTTCATCATTAATAACCTATCAAGTGCCAGAAATAAGGGGGGACATTCGCGGTGCTCTTCTTCCCGGCCAAGACTTATTATTTATCTGTTTATTAAAATATAATTGGGCCAATTTTAAGGCAAATTCTTTGACACTTACAGGAAGAGAAATATGATGATAATTATCAATCCGCTTGACCCCGTTGGTTTTCAATAAAGGGGAAAACGAGCTCAATTCGATGAAATTTACCTTACCACTCATGATTGAAAAATTGAGGATCCGATTAAAATATAAGGATAGATTTTTATGAGTTGCGATACTGCGATTTACGCTGACAATCCATAATTCTTTACGATGGGATAATTTTAAAAGATCTCTTCTTTCAATGGGAATGAGTTGAATTTCATATTTTTTTAAGACTTCAGATAATTTAATAAAGTCAGGGGTAAGTTTATCTCCCAACTTTAAATAATAAATAAAATGAATAGTTTCCGCTTCATTATTCATACCTGCCGTTCGGCATTTAAGAAAAAGAAGGTAAGTTAATTGGCCCTAGAGATTCACAGAGGAAAAATTCTCCTTTGAAGATCTTCTCATAGCGAATGAAACCCCGATCAAACCAAGCAAAAAGGAAGGCCCATGTCCACCACCTCCTCCACCGCCACTGGGGTTTTGAATGGTACCGCAGCCGGCAAATTTTGCCGCATTAGATTCTTCCTCAATATAAGCATGCTGAGAAATATAACCTGTTGATACACGGCGCTCAGTTTCTTGCAGCAATTGAGACATACCATAAATATCATCTTCTTGAAGAGAGTTAGTTGAAGAAATATAAGAACGCATAATAGAGTCCTCTTCAGAATGACCCAGGCCTAATGTATGCCCCAATTCGTGGAGGATCGTTTTCTTT
Source organism: Bacteriovoracaceae bacterium (assembly GCA_041586955.1). Lineage (GTDB taxonomy): Bacteria > Bdellovibrionota > Bacteriovoracia > Bacteriovoracales > Bacteriovoracaceae > JBFGZE01. The sequence goes on along the minus strand of JBFGZE010000015.1, from coordinate 20,756 downwards.
AAAATATCTCCATCATTTTGTCTGAGATAAATTAGTTCACCATTTAATATAATTTCAGTACGTGAGATATAAGGACCCACTGAGTAGCGAGTTGTTATAGCGAGGGTATAGCTGGGATCATAACCCGTATCTTCGGCAAAATTATTTGACCACCGGATATAATTACCTGAATAGTTTTCAGAAATTATATAGTCTTCATGAATATTCCATAAGTCTTTACCAACAGATTCTTCCCATTCATTAATCGATTCTCTTACCAGACCCGCCAAAAGTTCTCCTTCACTATCTGTAATGACAAAGTTTTTGACATTGACAGGAATTGACCTCCAATAAAATCCGAGATTGAAATCATCGGTGTATGAATAGGCATAGATAATGTGAACCGGCATGAGGTAAATGAATACCGCCAGTATGATGTCTCTTAATTTCATACAATTCCTTTTGGTGAAATTTACATCTTTTTAATTTTGCAAACTAAATTATTATTCATTTCAACAAGGAACTTCTGACCTTTTTTAAATTGATGGCCATGACTTTTCACCACAATTATTTCTCGAGTATCATTGGTAGTGCTATCCTCGGGATTTTGAATAATAAATTCAATTTTTTGACGTGGAAAGGAGGAAAAAGGAGCTTTAGAATCGGTCACTTGCTTCACCTTTCCCAAAAATTTTTCAGGACAATGAAAAGGAATTCTTGTTATTGCGAGTGTTCTACTTGAGGAGAAGAAGATTGAAAGAAGTAACAATCCTTTTTTTACTGAGTGGCCCATCCTAATAGCTCCTTGGCTTCAATCCTTGAATTTAAATGCATGTCCCTCCTGGACACAGCTTTATAGGTGCATTTAATATGCCAACAAATTAATGAGGTAAATAAAGGGAATCGCAAAAGAAGGTCCAAATTGGCGCTAGTGCATTTATCTTGAGAGGTGGAGTTATGACACTTTTTAAAAGGTCTCGATTCCTATCCCCAGAGTCTTAGCGACGATTGTCGTTTTCTCCATATTTTCTGGGGATTGTAATTGCAGCTTTAGGTCCTCGAGAGTGTCAATGTCTGACCAAGGACTCAATAGAGTTAATTTTAAATTCAATTGTCTAATTCTGTTCTTCAATATAGTCATCAATTGGCCAGAAGACATAAGGTCGGGGTTGATGTTAAAAAGATCAGCATGCTCACCATTCACTGCCATAAAATAAAAACCACCATCACGATCTGGACCAATAATCACCTCATCTTTTTTGGGAGAGGGTGCATTTAAATAATGAAAGGGAAAATTGGGAATATCTGTTCCAGTGAGTAGAACTGTCCTTCCTTTATTGGCGTTTAAGATGGCCTTTAATCTTTCAAAAAAAGTGAGTTTCTCATCTTGTGGGTGGTATTCTAACTCTCCCGTTAAATTGACTTTGAGACTTAGGTCTTCAAAATAATTTTTGACCTTTTGATTAAAGGGAGTGGGCCATAATTGAATTACGTCCTGTTTACTTTTTTGATATCTCGCCAGGCCCTCAAAAAAGTCCTCAATAAAAGCGTGATAAAGAAGAAGAGCTGATTCCTCGTCTAAGTCCCTGGCAAGTCGTGTTTTAGAAAATCCTTTTTGGGGGTATTTTCCAAAGATTGTCCAAACAGGGTCAGACATTTTAGAAAGAGGTACCAATACGTCCTGGCCTAAAATGAAACTTTTCCTTAGACCAAGGATAAACCATATTGAGCCAAACAAACATAGCGCGTCCCTTTATATTCTCGAAAGGAACAAAGCCCCAAACGCGGGAGTCTGAAGAAAAGTCGCGATTATCACCCATCACAAAGATATGCCCTGCTGGCACAACTTTTTTCTCCATATTGAGGTGATAGGGCATCCCTACATTATACGCCGTTGTAAATTCTTTTTCACCCACTCTTACTTTGTGAAATTCAATTGTATCAGGGTGAAAGTGCTGATCATAAAGGTCAATGAGTCCCTTGCGATCAACGGGAGTCGTTACAACCGGCTCACCGTTGATAAACACCTCATTATCAAATACTTCGATTTCATCACCTGGAAGCCCTATCACTCTTTTAACGTAGGAGATACTAGGATCATTGGGGTATTTAAAAACAACAATGTCACCCTTATCAGGCACTTTAAAGTCATTTAAATAGATGGAGTTAAAGTTGAGGCCAAACATCGCAAAGTCACTAAAAGGAATTCGAAAACCATAGGCCATTTTATTCACAACAACAAAGTCACCGATGGCCATTGTTGGTAACATGGAGCCTGAGGGAATATGGTTCGGTTCAAAAAAGGTTGATTTAAAGCCAAAAACAACAATAAAAATAAGCGCGTAATCTCTTAACTCTTTAAGTAAACTTTTTCTTTTGGGATCCATATATCCGACTTTCCTTTGGCAATATTTTGATCTTATGATTTGAGCATAAAAATCAAAAAAGGGGAAGTAAAGGTTCTTATCTCAAGCGATATCAATATCAAATCTAGTGGAATGCCCAGGTATTTCGCATCGCAGTTTACGAGAACGTGTTTGTCATAGAGAAAAAAGGGCCACTCATTAGAGTGGCCCTCTCAATCATTTTTTAATATTTAGGCGTTGTAAAATTACATCATGCCGGGCATGCCACCCATGCCGCCCATGCCGCCCATGCCACCAGGCATACCAGCAGCAGCACCACCATCTTCTTTTGGAAGATCAGCGATCATTGTTTCTGTTGAAAGCATAAGGCCTGCAACAGAAGCAGCATTTTGTAACGCCGAACGAGTTACCTTAGTTGGGTCGATGATACCAGCAGTAACGAGGTTCTCATACCTATCGTCACGGGCATTATAACCAAAAGAAGTATCTTTGCTCGTTCTAACTTCGTTAACAACAACTGAGCCTTCAAGGCCAGCATTAACTGAAATTTGACGTAAAGGCTCTTCAAGAGCACGTCTTACAATTTTAATACCAAATTCTTGCTCAGTATTGTCTGCCTTAAGGCCTTCAAGCGCCGAACAAGCATGAAGAAGAGCAGAACCACCGCCAACAACGATACCTTCTTCAACAGCAGCTCTTGTTGCGTTGAGAGCATCTTCGACGCGGTCTTTCTTTTCTTTCATTTCAGTTTCAGTTGGAGCACCAACATTGATAACAGCAACGCCGCCAGCAATCTTAGCAAGTCTTTCCTGAAGTTTTTCTTTGTCATAATCAGAAGTCGTTTCTTCAATTTGCTTTTTGATAGTAGCGACACGAGCTTCTACGTCTGATTTATCACCAGCGCCGTCAACAATAGTTGTGTTTTCTTTGTCAACGTTAACTCTTTTAGCAGTACCAAGGTGAGCAAGCTCAGCAGTTTCAAGACTCATTCCCAATTCTTCAGAAATAACGGTACCACCGGTAAGAATAGCAATGTCTTTAAGCATTTCTTTTCTTCTATCACCAAAGCCAGGAGCTTTAACAGCAGCAACGTTTAATGTACCACGAAGCTTATTAACAACAAGAGTCGTTAAGGCCTCACCATCAACATCTTCAGCGATAATCATTAATGGCTTGCTTGTTTGAACTGCTTTTTCAAGAATTGGAAGAAGTTCTTTCATGCTAGAAACTTTCTTATCTGTAATAAGGATAAGAGGGCTATCAAAAGCGACTTCCATTTTTTCTGCATTATTAACAAAATAAGGAGAAAGGTAACCGCGATCAAATTGCATACCTTCAACAACGTCTAGAGTTGTTTCAGCTGTTTTTGATTCTTCAATAGTGATAACACCATTATTTCCAACTTTATCCATCGCCTCAGCAATAAGCTTCCCAATTTCAAAATCATTATTCCCTGAAATTGTACCGACTTGAGAGATTTCTTCAGAAGTTTTAATTTCTTTAGACATCTCTTTTAATTTAATGACAATTTTCTCAACAGCTTGATCGATACCTTTTTTAAGCTCCATTGGATTATGGCCAGCAGTTACAAGCTTCGCACCCTCTCTATAGATTGCTTGAGCAAGGACAGTTGCTGTTGTAGTACCATCACCAGCATCATCATTTGTTTTTTGAGCAACTTCTTTAACCATTTGAGCGCCCATATTTTCGAAATTATTTTCAATTTCGATTTCCTTTGCAACAGACACACCATCTTTGGTGATATGTGGAGCACCAAAAGATTTTTGAATAACAACGTTTCTACCTTTTGGTCCTAAGGTTACCTTAACAGCATTAGCAAGAGTGTTTACACCATTGAGGATGAGGGATCTTGCATCTTCCGAATATCTTAATTCTTTAGCCATTTTTTTAACTCCTTAAAAATAACAATTTCATTTAGTAAAATAATTTAAAGTGAAGTTCTATTGAATCACACCAAGAATATCGTCTTCTTTCATGATTAAATACTCTTGTCCATCAACCTTAACTTCTGTTCCTGCATACTTTCCAAAAAGGACAACGTCCCCTTTTTTAACTTCTAGTGAACGAACGGTACCATCTTGAAGACGGTAGCCAGCTCCAACGGCGATAATTTCACCTTGAGCGGGCTTTTCAGAAGTATTATCTGGAATGATAATCCCGCCAGCTGTTTTTTTCTCTTCTTCTGTTCTCGTCACTAAAACACGATCTTGAAGTGGTCTTACCTGCATAATGTCCTCCTCTATTCTTAGACATAAATATCATTAACTTATCAATTAAATTAAGTTTTCGAACACAATGTAATGCCGACTAGATCGATGTCAAGCCCTGAACAATAAGAAAACTGGATATTTTTTATCGACCGAAAGTGGGCCATCACCATTTTCTTATAAATTCGGGAGCTTACTTAAGATCCAGCCAATTGACGCCCATCCCCATATCGACCTTCATGGGAATGCTTAATTCGACGACATGCTCCATTCCTTCCCGCACAAGAGTTTTCATCTCTGCTAATTCAGATTCCGGAACTTCAAAAATCAATTCATCATGCACTTGTAAAATAAGCCGCGATTTCAAATTCTTGTCTTCAATTTTTTGCTGAATTCTAATCATCGCTACTTTAATAATATCGGCGGCAGTTCCCTGAATCGGGCTATTGATCGCCACACGCTCGGCCATCGCCTTTATGGTGCGATTACTAGAATGAATATCGGGGAGAAAACGCTTCCTTCCATAAAAGGTTTGAGCGTACCCTGTTTTCTCAGCTTCTTCTTTAAGAGTGTCGAGGTATTCCTTAACTCTGGAAAACCGCGAGAAATAGAGAGTAATATATTCTTTCGCCTCTTTACGTGAAATGCGCAATTGTTTAGAGAGCCCAAAGGATGACTGGCCATACATGAGCCCAAAGTTAACGGCCTTGGCCTGACTTCTTTGCTCACTTGTCACCTCATCTAAAGGAATACCCAAAACTTCAGAAGCTGTTTGCCTATGAATATCTTGACCAGCTTGAAAGGCCTTGATCATCGTTTCATCACCCGAAAAATGCGCCAATAAGCGGAGCTCGACTTGAGAATAATCAGCTCCAAGAAGTAAATGTCCCGGTGTCGCGATAAACCCCTTGCGCACTTTTTTACCCAATTCCGTGCGAATAGGAATATTTTGTAAATTCGGGTTACTGGACGCCAGACGCCCAGTCGCAGCAATATGCTGATTAAAAGTCGTATGTATTTTAGATGTTTTAGGATTTATCAACTCTGGCAAGGCGCGAACATAAGTTGATAATAATTTACTCATTTCACGATACTTTAAAATAAGACCCGGAATAGGGCTTAAGTCTAGAGAAACTAATTCTTGTAATACTTCTGAGTCAGTTGAAAATCCCGTTTTTGTTTTTTTTATGATGGGAAGTTCCATTCTTTCAAAAAGAAGCTCCCCTACCTGTTTAGGTGAATTCAAATTTATTGAATCACCATCAATTTCTTCTTCAATTGATTTTTCTATATCAACTAAGGCACTTTCAAACTCAATACTAAGTTCTTCAAAGTACTCGCGATTAAGAAAAATCCCCTCGAGCTCCATTCTCGCTAATACCGGAATCAACGGATTATCGATTTCATCATAAACAGTATTTAACTCTTTTGCGACGAGCTCCTTTTTCATCTCTTCAGCAATTTGAAAAATGAGACAAGAGCGCTCGGCGCAAAATTTACCTCGCTCACTCTCCTCTAAAGATAATATATAAGGGCTTTTCTTTTCCAATAAAGTGATATCATAACCACGATATTCTTTTGCGATAAAATCGAGTTCATGCTTGACCTGAGGGTTTAAAATAAAATGGGCCTGAACAATATCAAAGCGCTGGGCCTTGACTTCCAATTCTAATTTTAATGATTCGGCAAAGTCGCGTTTCCAATGCTCGCTGGCAACCTCTAGATCATCGCGCCCCCAAATGGCCTTTAATACTTCAAACCTTTCCTTCTCACCAAATTGAGAAGAAGCTTTATCAAAGGAAATATAAAATGCGCTCTCGCCATCCAACGATATACTCAGAGCTAAAAGATGACGATCATGAGGATCATTGCCATCATATTCTGAATGAGCGGACAGAAAAGAAACGGCCTTGATTTTTTTTAATAAATCCTTTAATTCGTCCTGAGTTGTAATCTCCGTTGAAGGATAAGTTTTTGTTGCGGTGACAAAATTATTTGATTCTTCAATATTATTATCGTTAGTATTTGCATGGTATTCAGCAAGACGCATATCCTCTAGCTTTTTCAATACAGTTTTAAAGCCTAAACTGCGAAGATACTCAATTAACTCATCGCTGGGGTAAAATTGAAAAGCAAGGTTATCCACTTCCACGCCAAGATCAATATCAGTGACGATTTGGACTAGTTTTTTTGACAGTAAAGCATCGTCTAAATGGTTTTCAAAAGCATTTGTTAATTTCTTACCTTTAAAAGTGTCCTTAGCTTCAATACATTTTTCTAAAGAATCATATTCGGCCAATAATTTTGCCGCCCCCTTAGCGCCAATGCCCTTCATTCCAGGAATATTATCGGATGCATCTCCAACCATCGCAAGGTAATCAACGATTTGGTCTGGTCGCACTCCCATTTTTTCAAAAACGGCGTCGGCGTCGTAAGCAATATCTTTCATGGTATCGAGCATTTTAATATTGCCACCCACAAATTGCATTAAATCCTTATCTCCAGAGGCAATAAGGACTTCATCAAAATCCTTGGCCCATTGAACTGCGGCACTACCGATAATATCGTCGGCCTCAAACTCTTCCAGGGCACAGTACTTAAATCCCATCTTTTCAATCAAGGTTTGAATTAGCTCGAATTGAGGCACAAGATCTTCTGGTGGCACTGAGCGATTGGCCTTATATTCGGAGTACATTTCGTTACGAAAGCTGCCGCCAGATGTATCCTTGGCCAAGAACATATGAGTCGGGCGGTATTTCGATAATAATTTGAGAAACATATTAAGAACGCCATGAACAGCGTTAACAGGTACCCCCTCAGGGGAATGAAGAACACGAATTGCAAAAAAAGCTCTAAAAATAAAATTACTTACATCAACAACAATAAGTCGTTTCTCGGCCATTACTCACTCCAGGGTTTAGGGCAATGTTTTAACATTGCTATCACCCACGGACAACTAAATGGCCTTAATATTTTAAGATCAAAGGAAATTAAGGATTATGAGCAGGGTTCTGTATTTTTATCGAACCATCCCTCTTTTTGATTCCTCATGGCAATCTGATGAGAATCATTGGCCAAAACAGTGGTATCGGCCATGACATCACCAATTCGATGGCCTGAGTCGAGTTTGAATAGCAGGTATAGCTCTAGGCCAATTAAAGGTAGGCCGGTGAGAAAACAGAGAACCCATCCCCAAATAGGGATAATGGCAAAAAATAAAGGGATTGAGAGTGGTAAATTGCGAATGATTGACTGCTTAAGTGAGCATGGAGTGCCGTCTTCTAAAGAAATCACGAAAAAGCCGATAAACTTCTTGCCCACCGATTGCCCATGCTGAAGTGAATCTGCAATAGAAATATAAATGAGGGAAAGCACGATACCCATAGGGTAAAAAAAGAACGAAAGAATAATGACGATAAAAATATCGATGGCCTTAGCTACGAGTCTAGCAAGCAGGGCAGTATTGAAAGTTCGTTTTAAAAAATACTTGCGATCCATGACCTCATACTATCCTATTGATTATGCAATAAAAATAGGAACTTTTTGCACGACAAGGGTTTAGTCATAGCGTCATAGACAGTTTTTCTTCTATGGGTTAAAAAATAGAAAGAAATAACTCGAGAGGAGAAAATCATGGGCCAAGTAGAAAAAGTAGATAAAGTAAATTTTGATGAAAAAGTGATCAAGTCTTCTAAACCAGTTTTAGTTGATTTTTGGGCCGAGTGGTGTGGACCTTGTCGTACCTTAGGGCCAATTTTAGATGAAGTTCAATCAGAAATTGGCGAGAAAGCTCAAATTGTAAAAATCAATGTTGATGACAATCAAGAATTAGCACAGCAATACGGTGTTCGTGGTATTCCAACAATGATCTTCTTTAAGGATGGCGAAGCGGCCAAAACACTTGTCGGTGTTCAGCCTAAAGACGAAATCAAGAAAACACTTGAAGAACTTTCCTAGTTTATGCGCGGGGGGCCATAAAGCCCCTCCCTTTTTATAGGTCACCAATATGCCCAATCATTTTATTCAGAAAAATTTTGAAGAGTCACAAAAATTGATGCAAACCATTTTGAATGATGAATCATTTTTTAAACATATCAAAGAGGGGATATCCCTGATGGTTGAAAGTTTAAAAAGTAACGGCGCCCTTTATAGTTGTGGCAATGGCGGTTCCATGTGTGACGCAATGCACTTCGCCGAGGAACTCACCGGTCGCTTTCGTAAAGACCGTGCTCCGCTCAAGGCGGTGGCCATCAACGACCCTGGCTATATGACATGTGTCGCGAATGACTTTGGCTACGATGATGTGTTCTCGCGCTTTCTCGATGGCTGGGCCAATCCCGGTGATGTTCTCTTGGCCATATCAACAAGCGGCAACTCAAAAAATGTGATTAAAGCTGTTAAGGTCGCCCAAAAGAAAAATGTCAAAGTGATCGCCTTATTAGGCAAGGATGGTGGCGAACTAAAGTCGATGGTTGATGTTCCCATCATAGTCCCATCCGCAATGACAGATCGGATTCAAGAAATCCATATCAAAATTATCCACAACTTTATAGAAGGTATCGAACGGGAACTTTTTCCCGATCATTATACTCATTAGGCAGAATGTTCCTGCCTTTATGGCCTGATCCACTGGAGTCCTTTTTCTTTGGTATAATTATTTTAGTTATATCAATAATTTAAAAGGAGAAGTTTTCCATGGAAGGAACAGCGGCCACAGCATCAGTTAATACAATCGCCGATTTTATCCAGGGCGGTGGTGTATTCATGTGGGTAATTGTCATCATTTGGGGAATCGGTTTAGCAATCGCTTTAGAGCGCTTCATTAAGCTTTCATTCAAAATGGATGTCGATGGACCTTCTTTTATGAACGAGCTGCAAAGGTATATCCTATCTAATGATATCCAAGGGGCGATCCGAGTCTGCTCAGGTTCAATCGCAGCATTGCCAAAGGTATTAAAATCGGGACTAAAGAGGTCAACATCCTCCGTTAACCAAATTCAAAATGCAATAGACGCGACAGCATTAGAAGTCATCCCAAAAGTTGAATTACGACTTAATTATCTCCAAATGATCGCAAATATTTCTACGCTATTTGGTTTACTTGGTACTATCCAAGGTCTGATTCAATCATTCTCTGCTGTTGCTGAAGCGGACCCTGCTCAAAAGCAAGAGATTCTTGCCAAAGGTATTTCCCTGGCGATGAATACAACTTTTCTAGGGCTCTTAGCGGCGATTACCATTTTAATGCTTCATACATTCCTTAGTAGTAAATCAGAAAAGATCATCAATGAGATTGATGAGTTTTCGGTAAAATTAATGGATTTATTAGGAACTAAAAGAGAGAAGGGCGAGTAGTAGACTCCCCTTTTCCTCAGATTATGAGGTGAATTGTGTTAAATCCTCCAAGTAAAAGACGAACGAGGCCTAGAGATAAAAAAATGAACCTCGTCCCCATCCTGGACGCGGTTTTTATTTTAGTTTTCTTTCTCTTAATGTCCGCAAGCTTTCTAAAAATTTACGAAATCCCGTCGGACATTCCGTTATTGTCAAATTCGGCCCCACCTAAAAAGAAAAAGGTACCGTTAGCGTTGACTTTAAAAATAACGGAGTCACAGATCACTCTCTATCGAGGAATTCCAAGTCGGGCCTTCAAGTCATTTGGAAAAGTCGCAAATGGTGATTATGATCTTGAGGCCCTTCATAACTTTCTCATTACATTAAAAAAGCAGCATCTTGATGAAAACACCATCATTTTTGAACCATTGATCAATGTTAATTATGAAACCATTGTAAAAGTAATGGACGCAGTTAGAGATATGAGAAAAACTGATCCCTCCATTTATCTCAGAGATAAAGATGGCAATGATCAAAAATTAGAAACTATTTTTGGTAAAATTATTTTTGGAAACGTTCAGAGTTAATTATGAGATCAAACCGTTCAATAAGAAATAGAGTCAAAAGAGTAAAGAAAGAGGTCATGGATATTGATATTACTTCTTTACTCGATATTCTGGTGATTCTCCTCGTTTTCCTCTTAAAGAGCTATAACTCTTCGGGAGTTGTTCTCAATGTTCCACAAGGAATTAAATTGCCTGAATCGGCATCGCGAGAGCTTAATACTTCAGGTATCATTGTTCAGGTCGCGCCTGAAACCATTTGGGTTGATTCTAAAGAAGTATACCAACAAGAAACTTATTCTGGTCGCCTTCATGACCACTCTGGACGGAGAATTATCCCCCTCTTTAACGAATTGGTACGAAAAAAACAAACCATTAAGCAAATTGAAAAATCGTCTCCACATGCTAAAAAGTTCAGTGGAATTATTAACTTGATTATCGACAAATCCATTAAATACAGTCAGATTAAAAAAGTTATGTATACTTGTGCTGAAGCGGGTTTTAAAACCTATAAATTTGTAGTCCTAGGTGACGAACAATAATTGACAGAATCCCCCCCCTCTAGGAATTAATTTATGAGCTACGCAAAAGGAGATCTTAAAAGATCGACAGGCGAAACAATATTTTTATATCTCTTTCTCCCTTTTGTTATTATCATGTATGCCACCTATAAATACCCGCAATACCTAGTATCCTGGGGATTACTCGATTCCATAAGAACAGTCTATTTTTTAAATAAAAGCCCCTCCTTTTGGTACTCAACGCTCTATACATTGATTGTTTGTACAATTGCCGGCCAGGTCCTTTGGAGAAATCAATCCCCTTATAGGAAAGGTAAGAAAACTCGACTCAATTCCTATCAACGCAATAAATTTTTATCTATATTTTTTGTCCAATTAATTATTTTCTACCTGCTTCCCTATTTCATTGTCCCTCTCCTAACCGGTCAAAATATTTTTTACGACGCGACCTCAATGACCAAGACTGATGCCTACGTTTATATCTCTAAAGGCTTTACCTCATGGGGAGGATTCATTTATCTCTTTATCTTAGTCCCCATTTCCGTTTATTTTTTTGGTAAACGTTATTGCTCCTGGTTTTGTGCCTGTGGGAATCTCGCCGAAACAATTGGTGTCACTAAATGGGGCGCCAATTGGGTCAAGTATAAAACTCCGACTGGTGCGACCGCCAAAAAAGTGGAAAAGCTTCAATTATTTTTTATGGCCTTTGGGTTCGCCTATGGACTGGTTTTATTTTTTGATTTTCTGCAAATTGTCACTGCGACAAGCTTACTTAGCGCAGGAAAGCTCTTTCAAGATCTAGTGATGGATTTACTTTTCGGGGCGCTTATTGGAATAGGCGCCTATCCTTTTCTAGGGACGCGCATCTGGTGTCGCTATGGTTGCCCTTTAGCAAAAATGATGGAACTAATCGGCCGTTACGGAAAGTCAAAATTTAAAGTTGTCGCAAATGATGCATGCAAGGGCATTAACCTATGCTCTCAGGCCTGCCCTATGGGCATTGATGTTGCAGAGTATGCCCATAAGAACAAAGTTCCTATAATGGGCGAGTTTGGCCTAGATACGACATTGTGTATTGGTTGTGGTGGCTGTATTGATATTTGCCCAGTAGATGCTTTAAAGTTTGGTTAATATCAATGAACAAATGCTTAATTAGAAAGCAATCCGATCATTCGCAAGGTTAATAAGTTATCCACTCTGAAGGCCATTGAGGTCCTGAAGATTAATCTCCACCCCCTTCCAGTGCTCATAAAGTGAAATCTGTTTACTTATTAGCTAACTTTATAATTGAAAACCTCAATCACATAATGATCAAAGGAAAACAGTCACCTTACCATTATAAGTCTAATTTCCTTTGGGAAAAAAGCTCATTGGCTGATTAACTTCCACAACACCTCCGCCCATAGGCTCAGGAAAGCGAATCCCTCGAAGGACATTGATGACACAACCACGTACTTTCGAAGGCAACGAAGGGCCCCGAGCTCCGGCCTTGGTCACGTGGCCAGATGCTCCTATAAGAAAGTTTAGTTTAACAACGCCACTAAAGGCGCGACTCGAACGGTCGAGTGCTTTTTGATAACAATATTGAAATTGAGGTAAATGCTCCATAAGAATACGTCGAATGACATCTGGGTCCATGCCGCCGCGAATGATCGTTTTGGCAGGAATTCCAACAGTAAAAATACCTTTCTTACTCACCAGGCCCTCAACACCTTTACTCGTGTCTAAAGAGCCTGACGCGGCTCCAGAGAAACTGCCGACATTTTTACTGACTTGTGCAGTTTTTAAAGTTGCCCCAGCACCTGCACTACTAACTGATCCAAACCCTGTGCTTGAGTCAGCATTTTTAACAGACTTAACTCCCTTCGTAGAACCACCTTTGGCCATTAAGCTACTAATCGTACTTTTAAAGTCCATCGACTTATAAACGTCTACATTACCTTGGGACTTAGCAACGCGAGTAGATCGAGTTTTTCTTTGTGACCGCCCAATATTCTTTTTACCAGAAGGTCTCTTATTGGTTGGTGTAACTTTTGCACTTTTTCGTGTTACAGAGGCCTTATTGGGAGCAACTTTTTTAGATTTCACGACTTTTTTGGCGGTCTTGGAACCAGATTTAACCGTCACTCGCTTATTTGTTTTTTTAGGTTTAGGCTCTGTTTGATTTTTCACTATTTTTTTAGTCTTAACCTGCTTCGGTGATTTTTGTTTTATCTTAGGAGGTGCATTCTTCGTTTTATCCGGAGATGGATTTTTATTCACGACCAATTTCTTTTTATAAAGAATAGTCGCAATACGCGCCGGCACTTTTTCTTTTTCTATTTCTTTATCCACATCGAAAACCGACAAACCAGCCAGTGAAATGAACAAAAACCCTAAAACTAAAAATAAATACTTTTTAAAATCTTGATCTCGACGAAGAATAGGGGCCGGGGCCACTTTAGGAGGGGCAGATGCTTGTCTGACAAATATCTGGGTGCTACCTTTGGAGAAGCGAAATATATCGTTGTCGCATAGGCAAACAGGACCGTTATCACCATTCCCAGGTTTTTTATCTCCAATACAGAAAAACTCATAACCATCTAAAGGAAAAATAAATAAGTCGTCGCCTTTGACTTCGACAAAAGGACATTTTTCTTCTTTGCCTAAATAGGCAAATTCCAAATCTCTTCCTGAGCGGTTAACACCCACGAGGTTATAGATTCCATCTTTCTGGGGTAAATAATCAACTGAAAATATTTTATTGTTAAATAAAATAATAATTTCAATGGCCCCATGGTTAATATTATAATCAAAAATAGGATAGAGGGTTTCCACATCTTCAAAAATATACTCGCTAAATTCGGCCTTAGGGTCTTTAGCGAGGGGGTAATCGACACGTGGAAGATGCTTTTGAGTGGTTGCCTTTTGCATGGTAGGCCTTGCCATTTTTGGCAACTCCTTCAACATATTAAGAGCTGGAGGAAGAACCTCTTTTTCGGAAAAGTCTTTAAATATAAATGTTTGGTTACCAAGACCAATGACATCTCCAATAGAAATGTCGTTGACTACTACCTTCTTGCCGTTAACAAGGGTTCCCTTCTCACTATTCATATCGTAAATTTTCTGCCCATAATTTGAGATTTCAAGAACAGCATGAATGGCACTCACACTTGAGTGTGGGATATAGATATCACAGGCCAGAGAGCTACCAATAAGTACTCTTCTTTTAGTAATTCCAAAACCTTTTTGGCCTTTTTTAACGCCAGAAGGAACTAATTCATACTTTGGCATATTGTCAGTAATGATTGTCTCCACGAATACTCCTTATTCTAGCGAACTCTCTCTATTCCCTTGCGAATTTCTTTAATAAATGTTCGTCGGTAGGGTAATTTATTTTTAAACTTTTTCTGCATTCTGGTATTAATACTCAAATCTCCTGGAGAATCTGTTCCGCCTTCAACAAACATATCCTCAAAATCAAATTTTTGATATTTCTCGTATTTATAAATAATTTTGACCTTATCTTTAGCGATGCTCGTACCAATAGATGCGAGAAACAATATCGTTAAAAGCATACTAGTTCTTTTCAACATAAATTTTCACCTGTTTAAAATAATTTTGCTCTATCTGGCCTGAACCTTGCTCAAGATTTGCCAAAAGTGACCTTGCGTCTTGAGAGCGACCAATTTTTTTCAAAGCTACAGAAAAATTAATACCAATATCGAAGCGGCGATGAATATTCGCCGGTAATTTGCTGTAGTGGAGAACCGCTTCTTCATAATCACCCTTAAATAATTTTGCAACAGCGAGTCCACTAATCACATCAATATCATTATCGTTCTGCATGGCCAATGAATTAAGTAGCTCTTCAGCTTTGGCCACAAATCCATACCTTAAATAAAGCATCGCTAAATTAAACTGAGGAGTTAGGGAAAAAGGATTGATCGACCCCGCTTTTTTAAATGCTGTAAATGCCTTCTGTGATTTACCGTCTCTCAGGTAAAGAACACCTAGATTGTTATACGGAGGTGCATATTTAGAGTCGATTTCTCGTGACTTATTATAAAAGAGCAAGGCCTTGCGTTTAAGGCCACTTAATAAATAACAAGATCCAACCGCATTCCAAAACCCTGGATGTTTTAAATAAGAGGCACGGTGGTGGTCAATCATTTTAAAAGCTCTCGCAAAATCCTTTTTATGACAACGTGAAATAATTTCATTTAACTTATCATCAGATTCCGTTAAATCATCGAGTAGAGAATCTGGCACTCGGGACACGCTCTCAGAGCTGGTGGAATCATAATTCCCAACCCTTTCAAAGAAAGCGTCAGTCGATTTATTAAGTATTTGAGGCTTAAGCTTAGCAAAGTCCTTATCTTCAATTTCGGAAAACTCATTTGCCGGCTTATTTTTAACTTCGTTAGATCCACATGAATAGAAAGTTGCCACCATTAATATCAGAATAAGATACTTCATCGTAATCCTCCCCTATCCATAATTATTCCACGATTTTTAGTAAAAAACTTTAAATCCAGAGGCAAAGGGTTGCGAGAGAGAAATTTATAATTTTCATCCGTCAATATATTACTTCGTAAAATATGGTTCCTTGCCTCTCTTTTAAATTCACTTACTTTACCTTTAAGTGGCTTAATAATACCGCTCATACTTGCCTGAAAGGACTTAATATACTCGGCACTTTTTCCTTGAGGACGAAACTCGGAAACTTGTTGTATTAATGATTCATAAGTAAAAATCAGGCGATTATAGGAAAAAATGATTCCCTTCCCTGATCCAATCTTTAAAACTTCGAGTGATTTATTCGTCACTTTTTCTAAAATTCCAAACTTTCGTTTCAAGATTTTATTAAAGCTATTCTCGGGAAACCTGAATTTTTCATTTCTGATACTCAAGGCCATTCTTTCTAAACTTTCTAATTTTTTGTCTGCAATAATGTCTAAACTTTCAAGGGGAATAGCATAACCCTTTTTTACACAGTAGCGGTAATAGGAATGAATCTTGCTGGTCATCTGGTTGGCATTTTCAATGCGCCCAGTTGCTGCGTAGGCCTTACGTAAAATATCAAGATAGATAATAAGTTCAGAACGACTTGGCCTATAATTACCGGCAATTGCGACTTGCTCTTCAAGAGTGGTATACCTTTTTCCCTCCGCAAGAAATTTAATCAGCTCCAGACGCGCCGTAGAAATTTCCGCCATCGAAATCCCACATTGTTTCCCCTGATTGATCAGCGAAATGACATTGTCCGGTCTTCTATCGGCGAGATAGATAATATAAGCATTTTTGAACAGAATTGATTTTTCTTTTAGCTTTGTATGACAAAGCTTTGTTAGAAGTCCTTCATAATAAACGCTTGCTTCTTTAAATTTTCGCGATTCAAATAAAGAATTTCCCATCAGGATGAAGCTTGATTTAAACTTCTTAATATCCTGCTTGTTCATCAATTTAATAGCACGCTCTAGCCATCTAAAGGTCTTATCCATATCACCAAGTTCGTGCAATAAGACCGCAATATTATAGGCAGCATTTTTTTTAGCGATAGCTGATGTATCACTAGATTTATATATTTGCAGATAGCCAACTAACGCCGCTTTTTTCTGTCCTTTACTTGATGCTTTTTCGACACCTTCGAATTGAACGGTCAAAAGATAGGCATTCAAATTTTTTGCATATTTACGCGATACCTTAAGCTGTCCTTTTTTAATGAGAGCAACAAATTTTTTAATACCGGAAATATTTTTTATTTTCCTATAATGGTCCATTAACTTTGCCAACATGGCCTCTTGCTTAACATAGGCCTTGGGAAAATTTTTTGTAAAGGCCATTAACGTTCGTTCAGCGTTTTCTACTTTCTTCAATTCCATTTCTTTGGAAAAAAGTCGCTGATAGATTGCAAACGACTTTTTTCCCTTAGGGTATTGAATTAGATAAGCCTGATACACCGTGTCCAAATATTCGTTTTTTAGTTTTTTTGATAGGCCCTTTTGTCCTAAACAGGCCAACATCCCCTCCAACGAGAGGTTTACTAACTTTTTGTCTTTAGCACGTCGGGCCCCTTTAAAAGAAGTATCATAAAGAGGTATCGCCCTATTATAATCAGTACCTGCATAATAAGCTTCTGCCGCTAGGAATACTGATTTATACCTGCTCCCTTTATTGAGAGTGCCCTGTAACGCAAAATAGTCAGCGGCATAAGCAGCTTTCTTTTTTCGTAAAGTTCTTAACTTTGCATAAGTCTTACCAGCAATTTGCTTTTGCAAAATAGCTGAAAAACGATTGATATGATATTTAACAATTTCTAATTGAGGGCCTGTTAAATTTCCTTTTTGATGCTGAGAAACTAAATATTGACAGGTTTTTAAATGATCACTGGTTTTTCCAAAGCGGTCGTATAGACTCAATAATTCTGTTTTAATTTCAATAACACTTTTCTCATTTTTGGTGAGATCCAAGGCGGTCTGAAACATTTTTTCACTATCTGTGAACTTGCCTTGTCCTTTTAAAGATTTCGCAATTTTAATAAAATGACCGCTTGTATCCTTACCAATACTTTTATAAAAATTCTTTGCCCCTGCAAGGCGGTTTGAGGCGACATAAAAATAACCAATATCGCGCTCCACAAGGTTACTCATATCGATATAATTTGGACTTTTACTTTTCTTATAAATATCATGCATTAAGTTAATGGCCTTTTTTCTCTTTCCTATTTTGAAAGCACACCAGGCCATATCAAAAGCATTTTTTGTCCACCATCTATCTTTTATAACAGTTAATGATTGATGATATAATGTATAGGCCTTTGCGAAATCTTTTTTATTGAATAACATCTCGGCCAAGGCCAACTTCGACAAATGATGTGTGCGACTATGTCGTTTTGAATTTTGTGTGGCTTTCTTATAATAGGTTAAGGCCTGCTTGTGCTTTTGAAACTCTTTTGCATTATAGGCGAGAATATAATAAACCCTTGACTTCCCTTTAAACCTTTTAAAGTTTTTCAAAAGAAAATAACAGGTTTTTTGTGCTTTAATGAAATACCCGTAAGACTCCTTAAAAAAAACCTTCTTCCTAACTCTCTGGCGCTTTTCCGGCGGTAAAATGAGATATTCTTTATTCTCATGATCTCTAATCAAACGCGCTTTTTCTAAATAAAGCTCTGCCATACGTAGGAGGAGCTCAGGATTCCGACTTCCCATTGTCCGACTTAAACGCGTAACTTCTTTCAATTCGTCATCAATAATCGAGAGGATCTTCCCCCGTCTATCATTAACATTGGCGTTAACATTGGCGTTAATTGTTAATAAAAATGCACAAAATAATAAAAACGTTCTCATCATTATTTACATTCCGATTTAAGACTAAACACATAGTCGCCTAATTCATCGGCCCAAAACTCTCCGATAAAATCCCAAAAATATTGTTTTTCTGTTCTTAATAAATTTCTGATATCTCCCCGTGATCGATTAAAGGTCTTCTTAGGGTCATAAAGACTTTCTTTTTTCCGCCCCAGAACTTCTAGATTGATATAGGAAATTCCCTGAAATGTTTTATTTAATTGGCCCATCATCGTAAATAATGATTTCCGAGTATATGCACCGATCAGTTTTTTCTGAAAAACTAATGTATCTTTTAATGACTTCGCTAGAATCGCGCCCAACTGACCACCAAAGTTACTCCTCAAAAGAGAAATTTCACCAGCACCACTGATATAATTCTCCATCATTTCAATATAGGAGGGATCTTTAGTGGTATAAGCGAGAAGATTGTTTAAAAGAGGTAATCCCTTTTCACGGCCATCTACATAATTGCGAGAAAGCATATAATGGTAATTATAATTTTTCCCAACCTTATTAAGAAATCTAACTACCTTATTATAGGGTCGCTGATATTTCTTATAAAAGTCTTCCACTGTTACTTTGACGTCACTCCAAAGGCAGAGTTCCATATAGGTCAAGGCCTTTAATAACTCTGTTTCTGGATTAAATATATACTCTAAAAGAGGGGCCTTATAGGTCACCAGTTTCCCAAGGGTCCTATTATAATCTTTTAGGTAAAAGCTATTCCACGCTTCTTCAAACAAAATTTCAGGCCAAATAAAGGATCGTTTGTCGATATCCAAATAGGCTGAATTTGCTTGTTTATATTTTTTTGCCGCAAATAATGTACGAGCAATCCCGGCCAAGCAATAGTCTCGATTCATAACCAATTGCCGAAAACGATTGCTTTTTTTCATGGTCGACATTTGCTTTTCAGATAATTCTACACAATTTTGGAGGGTGCTAATGGCCGTCCCATACTGCTTTTTTATGCTTTGAATAGACCCTTCTATTAACAGTAAAAAGGGCCTTGAAGGATGTGATTTTGGTATCGACGTTTCTAAAAAAGACATCGCCTGATCATATTTCCCGAATCTGAATAACTTTTTTGCTAGAATATATTTCACACTTGGATTCTTATATTTTCGTAGGATGGATGTCGGTAACACTTCGAACTGCCTTATTCCGACATGTGTTATCACCTCATCAAGGAGGTGGTCCATTCGTCTACTATAAGGAGTATTGCTGCGGACAAGATATTCCTTAATAAAAGGAACCGAAGTAAAGTAGAGCTTCTTTTGAGTTAATAACTCGACAACCTTAGGGTAGTTTTTAATACGATTTTTTTTATCTACCAACAAAGACCATATCTCTCGGCCAGAATCAGCGACTATCCCCTGGCTAAGTAAAACAAAAATAAATAGGACTCGTAATTTCATCACCCGGAGCTCCTGTTAAAACCTTGCGCTTAAAGAAAGCGCCAAGTCCCAGTTTGAGTACCAAACTTTTTCTGTGGAAATATTGGACGGCTTTTCTGCTTTATAATGAGTCGTTGTGAGATCCGTTCTAACTCCGAAAGTCTCATTAATATAAAAGAGAGCTCCAATATTCCAGATAAGCCCTGTATGATCTTGAGTGCGCATTTCCGTTGAATCAATCCCTAATAGAAATTCCTGCTCATTACTTGTTTCCTGAATTTTGGCCACGCCAGCACCAAGAATCCAATCAATATAGATGATCGTATCAAAGGTATTAGTTTTGGTATAAAAAGGCGCCCAGGTAAACATGCCGCCAAAGTAATTATCGACAATCCGGCGAAATGGCCTAGAGCCTGCGGCCCCTTCGTTTCTTAGACTCGCAGCGGTTTCATTTTCCTTGCCATCAGACATTGCGTAAATTACTTCGAATCCAAACTCTTCTCGAAAAAAATACCCCGTTCGTCCCTGGTAGAGGCTAGAGTCAACGAATGCACCTGAAGTTGTGACTCCCGCTCCAACATTGAAGTAAAATTTATTTTTTTTTCTATAGCGCCTGTTCTGAAGAACGTAGACTTCCTTATCTGGATCTAGCCAAGAAAAGCTATAAAGATCTCTTTCGGCGGCCAAAGAAATGGGAATGGTAACAAACATGAAAGATAAAAAAACAATCAATCGACTCATGATCAAGCTTCCTGCTAGGTAAGAGTTAATCCTTAACTCGTAATAAATATGTCATTAAAATTTTAACACAGCTAGGCCTTGATACAAGGTGCTAATTATACTGGCATATCCTTCTGAAACTGCATTCGGAGCAATGGGATGTATTTGGGGAAAAACTGCCTATCTTATTCCAGATTGGAAATAGGAGATCTTTCAACTCCATTAAATTAACCACTCTTTCATAAGTTTTTTGCTCATCAATCGCCATCACTTTAAGCGAAAGTTGATGGTTTTGATCTAAGTCGTAAGTACTG
>JBFGZE010000014.1:0-52963 GCA_041586955.1 Bacteriovoracaceae bacterium | reverse complement strand
TACTTATTATACCAACCCCACTTGTACGACGGCCGAAGGAACATCAGCGCCAGGCCTTCTTCCAGCAACTGCCACTCACGCCTTTACCGGTGCAGATGCTACCGATTATTATTACGTCATTACGACTATTGATAATGCCAACAACTCAACAAACTCTGCTTGTTCTGCTATCATGAGTATCGACACCTCAGCTCCTAACGCGGCGACATCTCTTGGTTGGTCAGAAACATCTCCTCATAATGCTACTGGTGTCACTGCAGCTTGGACATTATCAACGTCAACTGATATCGCCAGTCAAAACATTGATTATTATATTGATGCCACCTGTGCCACTGCTGAGGGAACTTCAAATGCTCTTGGTGCTGCCGCTGTGACCGATACATTCACAGGAATTGATGGCAATAATTATTATTATGAAATTACCACAACAGATACTGCTGGTAATAATACCGTTTCTGCTTGTTCTGCCCTTATGGCCATCGATACCTCATCGCCACTAGCGCCGACAGCACCATCTTGGGTTGAAGCGACTCCATCAAATAATGCCACTGTAACATCAACTTGGACGGTATCAACTTCTCCCGATATCGCCAGTCAAAGAGTTGAATATTATACAGATGCTATTTGTACCGTGACAACGGGAACAACAAGCTCAGTATCAACTGTCACTACTACCGATTCCTTTACTGGAGCGAATGGCAATACTTATTATTTCACAACAACTGCGATTGACAATGCTTCAAACGAAACGACGTCAGCTTGTTCTGCTGGCATGTTAATTGACACCGCTGCTCCAACAGCGGCCACTTCCCTTGGCTGGGCCGAATCGACCCCTTACAATGCTACTGGAGTAAATGCCAATTGGACCGCTTCAACTGCGGGTGATGTCGCCGATCAAGACATTGTCTATTATACAGATGCTGCTTGTACCGTTGCTGAAGGAACTTCCGCCACCGGTCTTGGTGCTGCGGTTGTCACTCATGCTTTCACCGGAACAAATGGCTCAAGCTATTATTATATTGTTACGACAAACGATAATGCTGGAAACTCAACTCCCTCTGCCTGTTCTTCCGTTATGAATATTGATACTTCTGCGCCTCTCGCGGCATCAGGCCTTGGCTGGGTGGAAGTTTCACCTCATGACAATACTGTAGCGACTTCAAGCTGGACGGTTTCGGCTTCTGGGGACAAAGCTTCACAAACAATTATTTATTATACTGATGCCTCTTGTACCGCCGCAGAGGGAACTTCCAATACAATTGGCGCTGCTGCCACATCAAATTCTTTTACAGGAATTGATGGAAATTCTTATTACTACCTTGTAAGAACTACTGATACTGCTGGAAATGACACCGATTCGGCCTGTTCACCAATTATGGCGATTGACGTAACTGCTCCTGCTGGCCCTACTGTTCCAGCTTGGTCAGAGACTACACCTCATAATACAACAACCATTACCGCCACCTGGACCGTTTCTGGTGCTGGTGATGTCGTTAACCAAAGAATAGATTATTATACAGACGCCACTTGTTCGACAGCTCAAGGGACATCAAATACTATTGGTTCAGCTCCAACCTCTGATTCATTTACCGGATCAGATGCCAATTCTTATTACTTCACCGTCACTGCAATTGATGCCGCCAGCAACGAAGGAACATCTGCTTGTTCCGCTGCCATGCTGATTGATACCACTCCACCAAATGCTGCAACAGCAGCTGTTTGGGCAGAAGGCTCATCATCTTTAAATACCAATGTTAACGCCAATTGGACGGTATCAACCTCAACTGATGTCGCCTCGCAAACCATCACCTATTATACTGATGCCACTTGTTCAACCGCAGAAGGAACTTCTGCTTCAGGCCTTGGAGATGCGGTAGCAACCCATGCTTTTACTGGTGCCTCTAATAGTACTTATTATTATGAAATTACAACTATTGATGATGCTGGAAACTCCACTGATTCGGCCTGTTCTGCCAGTATGTTTATTGATGCAACTCCTCCAGCAGCGGCAACAGCTCTTGGCTGGTTAGAAGTATCTCCTCATAATGCCACTGCAGTTAATGCCAGCTGGACCATTTCTGTCTCTGCAGACCTTGGTTCACAAACGATTGTTTATTATACAGACGCTGCTTGTACAGCTCCTGAAGGGACTTCTCAAGCGCTTTCTGCAGCGACAAATAGCCACTCTTTTTCCGGTAATAATGGCGCCGATTATTATTACCTCATTACCTCAACAGATAATGCTGGTAATAATACCAACTCTGCCTGTTCAGCAATTATGTCGATCGACACTGTTTTTCCTGCTGCCGCAACGGGTATTGGCTGGACAGAGGTCACTCCTCATAATGCCGTTTCTGTGAATGCTGCTTGGACCGTTTCGGGTGCTGGTGATGTCGCCTCACAAACCATTACTTATTATACCAACCCAACTTGTACGGCGGCTGAAGGAACATCGGCAACGGGTCTTTTACCAGCAACTGCCACTCACGCCTTTACTGGTACTAATGCAAGTGATTTTTATTATATCATTACCACTATAGATACGGCAGATAACGCGACTAATTCGGCCTGTTCATCTATTATGAGTATTGATACAACCGCACCTAACGCTGCTACCGCCTTGGGCTGGTCTGAAACATCACCCCATAAAACAACGACAGTTACTGCCAGCTGGACACTTTCAAACTCCACAGATATTGCCAGTCAAAATATTGACTATTATACAGATGCTTCTTGTACAACTGCTGAAGGAACAAGTAATGCTCTCTCGGCTGCGGCCGTGAGTGATTCATTTACAACTGGTACGGATGGCAACTCTTATTATTATGAAGTCACAACGACAGATACGGCAGGGAACGCAACGGTTTCTGCTTGTTCTGCTATTATGACTATTGATACAACAGCTCCAGCGGCTCCAACAGTTCCAGCTTGGGTTGAGTCGTCGCCAAGCTCAAGTGCCACAGTAACCGCCTCATGGACGGTTTCCGGCTCACCTGATATTGGTAGTCAACGAGTTGATTATTTTACAGATGCTGCTTGTACAGTCGCTGAAGGGACTTCGAATGCTAAATCAAGTGTGGCCACAACAGACTCTTTTACTGGAGCAGATGGCAATACCTATTATTTCAAAGTCACGGCCATCGACAACGCGACCAACGAAACGGCCAGTGCTTGTTCAGCGGCGATCCTTTTAGATACAACGGCACCCAATGCAGCAACAGCATTAGTTTGGGCCGAAACAACTCCACATAATGCCACTGGTATTAATACCAATTGGACAGTTTCTACTTCAGGAGATGTCGCCACTCAAGACATCGTCTATTATACAGATGCTGGCTGTACCACAGCAGAAGGAACGAGTGCGACCGGACTAGGTCCCGCAGTTGCGTCCCATGCCTTTACGGGAACAAATGGGTCAAATTATTATTATAAGATTACAACATATGATAATGCCAGCAACTCAACCGTTTCTAGTTGTTCGGCAGTCATGACGATCGATACTTCTCCCCCGTTAGCGGCAACTGCTCCAGTATGGGTTGAAGTGTCACCTCATGATAATACAGCTGTTACTTCATCTTGGGCCGTATCAGGCTCTGGGGATGTTGCTAGCCAAACTATTATTTATTATACCGATGCCAGTTGTACAGCAGCTGAAGGGACTTCCAACACGATTGGTGCTGCTGCAACAACCAATCCATTTACTGGCGCGGACAATAACTCTTATTATTACTTAGTCAGAACAACTGATACAGCTGATAACGTTACCGATTCGGCCTGTTCAACAATTATGGGTATTGATACAACAGCTCCTGCTGCCCCTACTGTTCCGGCCTGGTCAGAGAGTACACCTCATAATACAACAACAATTACCGCCACCTGGACCGTTTCTGGTGCTGGTGATGTCGTTAACCAAAGAATAGATTATTATACAGATGCCACTTGTTCCACAGCTGAAGGAACATCAAATACTATTGGTTCTGCTCCAACTTCAGACTCTTTCACTGGTAGTAACGGAAACTCTTATTATTTCACAGTGACGGCCATCGATGCTGCTAGTAACGAAGGAACGTCTACTTGTTCTTCCGTAATATTAATTGATACAACTGCTCCTAACGCAGCAACAGTACTTGGTTGGGCAGAAGGGTCATCTTCGAATGCCGTAAATGTTAATGCTAATTGGACGGTTTCAACATCAACTGATGTGGCATCTCAGACTATCACCTATTATACTGATGCAACTTGTACAACTGTTGAAGGGACCTCAACGTCTGGTCTTGGAGATACTGTTGCGGCAAATGCTTTTACCGGGGTTAGTAATAACACTTACTATTACGAGATCGACACCATTGATGATGCCGGTAATATAACGACTTCTGCTTGTTCTTCCAGTATGTTCATCGATGCCACTCCTCCCGCCAATGCCACAGCACTTGGCTGGTCAGAAGTCAGCCCTCATGATGCGACTGCAGTAACCGCCGCTTGGACTCCATCTGTTTCTGCTGACCTTGCTGATCAGACAATTACTTATTATACAGACGCGAGCTGTACCACTCCACAAGGAACATCAGCTGTTGTATCAGCAGCGACTGCCACTCATTCCTTTACAGGATCAAATGGTGCAAGCTTCTATTATACAATTGCGTCAAGAGATACGGCCACTAACGTCAGTACATCAGGTTGCTCTGCTGCTATGGCAATTGACACGACTTTCCCGGCCGCTCCAACAACTCTTGGTTGGTCAGAAGCTTCTCCTCATGATGGACTTGTCGTAACTTCAACTTGGACTATTTCTGGTGCTGGGGATATTGCTTCACAAACAGTAACCTATTATACCAATCCGACTTGTACAACGCTTCAAGGAACTACTGATACAGGTATCCTTCCAGCAACAGCGACGAATAGCTTTACAGGTTCAAATGGCAATGATTATTACTTCACAGTAACGGCCATTGATACTGCCGATAATGCCACCTCCTCTGCTTGTTCACCAATCATGAGTATCGACACCTCAGCACCTGCTGCGGCAACAGCTCTTGGATGGAGTGAAACATCACCTCATGATAATGTAAATGTCACTGCTTCATGGACCGTCTCTGCGGCCGCAGACCTTGATACCCAGACAATTATTTATTATACAGATGCTTCGTGTACGACAGTGGAAGGCACTTCACAAGCAGGGTTACCCCCCGGAACAAATACTCATAATTTCGCGGGTCTCGATGCTAATGATTATTATTACACCATTACCTCCTATGATACTGCCGATAACGATACAACCTCTGCCTGTTCTGCGCTCATGAAAATTGATACATCAGCACCATTAGCGCCAACTGCTCCAGCATGGGTAGAAGCGACACCTTCAAATAATGCCACTGTAACTGCTACTTGGACAGTATCGACGTCTCCAGATATCGCTTCACAAAGAATCGATTATTATACTGACGTTCTTTGTTCCGTCACAGCAGGAACCAGCAATTCTGTCGCGGCCGTTGCCACAACAGATTCATTCACAGGGGCCAATGGCAATAGTTATTATTTCACGTCAACGGCCATTGATAATGCAGATAATGAAACAACTTCTGCTTGTTCCGCCATCATGAGCATCGATACAGCTGCTCCGTCAGCTGCCACAGCACTTAGCTGGGCCGAGACATCTCCTCATAATGCGACGGGTGTTAACGCGAACTGGACCGTCTCAACATCTGGCGACATCGCCTCACAAGATATTATTTACTATATTGATGCCGCCTGTACAGTTGTTGAAGGGACCTCGGCCACAGGCCTTGGTACCGGAGTCGCGACTCATGCCTTTACTGGAACAAATGGTTCTTCGTATTATTTTCATATCGTTACTTATGATACTGCTAATAACTCAACCACTTCTGCTTGCTCCAGTGTTATGAATATCGATACTGCAGCGCCATTAGCGGCAACTGCTATCAGCTGGGTTGAAGTTTCACCTCATGATAATACCGCTGTCACTTCATCTTGGAGCGTATCTGGTTCAGGTGATGTTGCCAGTCAAACAGTTATCTACTACACAGATGCGAGTTGTACCGCAGCAGAGGGTACATCTAATACCATCGGTGCCGCGGCCACAACAAATAACTTCACCGGTATAGATGGAAACTCTTTCTACTACTTAGTGAAAACAACCGATACTGCCGGAAACTTTACGAATTCCGCTTGTTCTCCTGTAATGGCCATTGACGTGACAGCACCAAATGCTCCGACAGCTCCGGTTTGGACTCAAGCTTCGCCACACAATAATACTGCAGTGACATCAACTTGGACCCTTGGTGGCTCAGGTGATGTCGCCTCACATCGTGTTGATTATTACGATGACGGAACTTGTGCCGGTGTTGTCGCCTCTTCAGGTACAGTTGGTGCTGCTGCGACTTCCGATAATTTCACGGGAACCAACGCATTAACCCATTCTTATAAAGTCTACGCTATTGATTCAGCAGGTAATGAAACAGGATCCGCTTGTTCTAATGCTCTTCTGATCGATACAACAGCACCACTTTCTTCAACGGCGATGATTTGGGCCGAAGGCGCCACATCGAATAGCTCACCTATTAATCCCAATTGGACAGCGTCCACTTCAGGTGATGTCGCTAGCCAAGAAATTAATATTTACCAATCTAATGCGTGTGGTGGTGCACCAGTAGATACAGCAACCGGACTTGCCGATAACGCTAATTCATATAGTTTCGCAGGCGGTGTTTCGAATAACGATTATACCTATAAAATAACGACCATTGATGACGCCGGTAACTCGACCGTTTCAGGGTGCTCAGCTTCAATCTTTATCGATGTCAATCCACCGGCCCTTCCCACGAACTTATCGTGGCAAGAGTCTGATCCCTTTTCAGGTGCGAGTGTCACTGCGGATTGGGATAAATCAACTGATGCTGACTTGGCCAGCCAATCAATCCAATTCTATTCTGATGGAACGTGTACAACCACTTTTGGTTCCTCAATTGCTCTGGCCGCTGCAACCGAGACGCAATCTCTCGCCGGTGTAACCAATACCAATACTTATTCTTATAAAATTACATCCTTTGATGGCGCTAGTAACTCATCGGTATCTGGCTGCTCTGGTACCATTACAATCGATACAGATGCTCCAACAGCAGCAACTGGTA
Source organism: Bacteriovoracaceae bacterium (assembly GCA_041586955.1). GTDB lineage: Bacteria > Bdellovibrionota > Bacteriovoracia > Bacteriovoracales > Bacteriovoracaceae > JBFGZE01. The sequence continues at coordinate 45,815 of JBFGZE010000014.1, read as the reverse complement.
TCTCATGGGCAGAAGGAGCTTATGATACTGACCTCTCCATTAATGCCAATTGGACATCGTCAGCTTCAGGTGACGTAGCCAGTGAAACGATTAAGATTTGGGAAGATGATGCCATTTGTGGCGGGGCTGCCACAGCAACCGTTGTTCTTGCTGCCGGTACAGGAACCTATAATTACACCAGTGGTGCTAATACGAAAAAGTACAGCTTCATTATTACAACCACAGATAATGCTGGGAATACCAGCGACACGGCCTGTTCCGCGCAAATCGAACTTGACCTCACCGCTCCTACGGCCGCTAATACCTTAGTATGGGCGGAGGGAACAGCAACCTCGGCAACCACAATTAATGCCAATTGGACATTAGGTGGTTCACCAGACGTCGCCTCACAATCTATTCAATTCCATGATAATGGAACCTGCTCTAGTGCCACAGGCGGACCAGTTGCTCTTGGCGCAGCGGCGACAAGCCAATCATTGGCCAGTGTAACAAATGGCAATACCTATTCTTATATTGTGACCACCACAGATAATGCCGGTAACGTCACTGCATCCGCTTGTTCGGGAACAATTGACGTCGATACTGTGGCACCAAACGCCGCGACGGCCATTGCCTGGTTTGAATCAACTCCTTATAATTCTAACACTGTTACTTCTACTTGGAGTGTATCAACTTCAACAGATATTAGCTCTCAACGAGTGGAATACTTTACCAATGCAACTTGTAGTGGTGCACCGGCTTCATCTTCGGCCAAATCAGCTGTGGCAACAAATGATTCGTTCGCCGGCGCAGATGGAACAACTTATTACTTCATGGTCGTTTCTATAGATGGTGCTGCGAACGAAACAGATTCCGCTTGTTCTGCAGCAATGCTCATCGATACATCTGCACCAGCTGCTGTCACAGGGCTTGGTTGGGCGGAGACTTCTCCTTATAATGCGACGACAATTAACTCCACATGGACCCTTTCTGTCGATACAGACGTTGCCTCGCAAGATATCACCTATTACACAGATGCTGCTTGTAGTGTCTCTACGGGAACCACGAATAGTCTTGGTAATGCAGCCACAACCGACGCCTTTACAACGGCGGCCCATGCCAATACCTATTATCACAAAATTATTATTACCGATGATGCCGGCAACACAACCACTTCAGCTTGTTCAGGTGGCATGAATATTGACCTTGTTAACCCGGACCCTGTAACAAGTGAAACTCTCGCGGCCAATTGGGCCACTGGTGCAACTCCAATTGCGGCACCTTTATTTAGCTGGACTAATCCAGGAACAACTTTTGATCATGTCGAGGTCGCACTTGGTACCACAGTTGGTGGTAATGAGATTTCGGGCTGGACTAATGTTGCGACCGGAACAAGTCATACTTTTACAGGAATTACCCCGGCATCAGAATGTTCAACTCTTTATCCATCGGCAAGAACTCATGATGCAGCCGGAAATATCTCGACAGTTGTCACTGAGGGAACTGGGTTTAAATGGGATAATACAGCTCCAGCACAGCCAACAGGGGTTGTATTAGCATCACCAAGTGACGCCACTACAATAACAAGTATTACAACTGATTGGGATGCAATGACGGATAATTGTACTCTTGATCATTATGAGATCGCCATTTCCACCACAACAAGTGATGCGAATATTATCACTGGTGGTGGTTGGACCGATGTTGGAAACGTCACATCGGCCAATATGTCAGGCCTCAATCTCTTACTTGATACCAATTATTACACACTTGTAAAAACAGTAGATGCTGCCGGCCTTGAATCAGCTTATACGGCATCGGCCGCTTGGAGTATTAGTTCACCTCCATTCATTGTCGCCATAGGTAGTCAAACGACAGCGTCTGGTGCTGATCGCTTTAACTTTAACCTTTCTGCCGGAGATGAAATCTCATTCAGTGATTACTCTCGCCTAGATGGTGGCTATTTTTCTCACTCAACATCGACAAATGCTCATCAGATTACGGTTAAGGTGACTGGAGAATACCTCATTTCACTTAACTCTCCACTTGAATCTCCTTCAGTAGGTGGTGGTGCACAAGCCAATATTGGGATGGATGTTTTTGTTAACGGCGCTTTACAATCTGAATTTAGAACCAATACCGCTTATATTAGAAATGCCGATAACCAACGTCAATCTTCTAACTCCATTACAGGTATCCTAAACCTCACCGCCAACGATGTCATAACAGTAAAAACCAAACTTACTGCTGTTGCCGGTCTCATTGTATCTAATGGTGCAAACATTTATATGGAATATATCAAACCATCTCGTTCAATATTCAAAGCGACAGGAACAAGAACCGTTGGTGGTACAGACTTTAATACCGCGGCAACATCACCGATGGAATGGACCGATACTATTAAAGACGCTGATTTTACCCATGACAATGCTACAAACCCTGAAAACATTACTCTTGTTAATGCCGGCACTTATTATGTCAGTGTCAATGTCCCCTTCTATACCAACACTGGCTGTGGGGCGAATAAACGTGGTGGTGTCCGTCTTAGGGCCCAATTAGATGGTGGTGATGTCACAAGCGCCATTGGTGCCAATGGTTATAGCCGCTGCGCCAACGGCTCTGAACAAGGCAGCACAACTTTTACCGGTCTTATCACCGCGGCAGCTGGTCAAGTTCTCACCATTGATGTCAGTGGTTCAACTAATGATAATTCTCAAGGTCTCCTTATTATGGTCGATAATGACGACGCTGTAACGAGAGAGGCCCAGATTATTATCGAAAAAATTGATACCACAAGTGATACTCTTGTTTTAACATCTCCAGGACCTGCCGATTGGACAGCGACAGATAACGTTGGTTGGGATACTCAGTCCACTATTGATAATACCGTGTATTCTCATAATACCGGTGTTAATAACCATCAAATAACGGTTTTAAAAGATGGGGATTACCTTCTTAACTATTCTTCTCATGTCACCAGAGTATCTACAACCGATCGTGCTAACCACGTGGTCAAAGTTCTTGTCAATGGAGCTCCTGTTAGTGGCGGTGAATGTAGCTCTAACTTTATGAGAGGATCTGTCAGCGGCGACCTCCATCTTGAAAGTTCTTGTAATATGCAAATTTCTCTTGATGGCCTCAGCGTTAATGATGTCATTACGCTAACGACAGAAGATGAAACAGAGATTGTGACAACCACTGTGACCTCTAGTGACCCCGCACAGCTCATGATCATCAAGAAACAATAAATAATATGATTACCTCATATTTGCTAAGAAAAACCCTGAGCAAAAAGATTGGTCTAGTTTAAAAGAAGATGATTATAGCTTTTAAAAAATTACAGTAAAAGTATGGCCCCATTAAACAATCATTCTTTTGATTCCTTTCTTCTATTTATTTTAATATTTACTCTAGTGACTCTCCTGGTAAGCCTGACAATTTTAGTTCTCCACAAGAAATAACCGCCTGAAGGTGTATAACCACTTTTGCCTATTTTTCATCCATGACTTCTCACGTTATACTCAAGGCATGAAAACATTTAAAATTATTGCCTTTACACTATGGGCCATATTTTTCCAAGCGATCAAAGCGGAGGACCAAGTTCCCGCTCAGCTCCTTAAATACTTCATTCACCCACCGGTGACTAAAGATCACGCTCTTCAAAAAGCTCTCTACCTCAAAGTTCGCAATTTTCTAACTGCCAAAAAGCTACACCTGGTTGCCAGTGAAAAAATTATCCCCATTCTCGAAAAAAGTGAGGGCATCAATAAAAAGACCCTCAAAGCGATTCGTACTCAAACCCTAGCAGATCATATTATTTATTTGGAAATGAAGCGCCTGCTATCCAATCAAACCTACCTCTCTCTTGTAATCTATAAGCACACAGGGGAAAAGATTTTTAGAAAAACAATTAATCAAGCGATTAACCTTAAAGTTGCAACCAGGAAGTTGTTTGGCTGGTTAGAAGATTATTTTCATGATTTGCCTGAAACCGGTAAAATTGTAAAAGTTGATAAAAGAACCATTTATACCAAATTCCCGCTCGACTATCATTCGGAACAGCATGTCGGAAAACATTTCAAAATTTATTGCCTCACCAAGGCCTGTAAACGCATCAATCATTTCGAATTACGCGGCATCTTTCACAAGGCGGTTGACGGTGTTCTTATTGGCCACCTTTATAATGATAATAAAGTTTTTGAAGATTATGGCAATTATAAGGATATGGGAGTCACCCTTCTCAATATAAAAAAGAACTCTTCAAAAATGGATCTTATTGAGACTGAAAAGAGAATTGATTTCTCTACCCATTATCAATATTCCCTACGCGCTTGCGCGATTTTCCCCTTTATTGGCGACCACCCTGATCAAAACCTGATTCGGGAGCAATTCCTCAAAAAAGTCGAAAACGGAAAGTGGTGCTATTTACGAAATGATAAAAAGTTCTTCGATATCCTTGGGAAATATGGCTCCAATCTCGATCAATACCTACAAACCCCTGACGTTTTGCGGACCATTTCCAAAAAATTATCAGCAGGAACGATGATCAAGGTAAATATTGAGAAAATGGCCTTAGGAACTCGTCTCAACCTTATTGTTTATGGCGAAAATGGCTTTAATGTCTATTTTAAAAGGGCCGAGATTCTCAATAAGTCCACGCCCGAGTATATCACCGATGTTCTCTTTAAATGGCTACTCCAATATGTCCATCAAATGCCGATGGATGCTGTTGTGGTTGAATCGATTGAAGGCAGTGTCTTGATTGACCTTGGAAAAAAAGCAATTCATAGAAATGAGCAATATTTTGAAATTTATCGCCCCACCAAAATTGTTCAGATTCAACAAGGCGAGGACTTTTCTGTGCGCTGGGAAAAAATGGTAATTGGTGGCGGAATCCTCTCTGAAATCAAAGAAAGTGGTTCTATCGGTCGTATTCTCAAATTATACTCCGAGGAAATTCCTATTAAAAAGGGTGATTGGGTCCAATTAACAGGACATGACCGTCTCAAAGATATTAAGCCCGTCTACGTCAAACATAATATTAAGAATAATCGAAAATTAGTACGGGGAAAGATAGCGGGGGATCTCACAGCAATTGCCTCCTCCTCCACCACTAAAACGGTTCCCTCCCTTTTCCTAGGGGCCGATATTTTCCTTCCATTCGGCTTTGTCGGTATTATTGAATCGGAGCGAAGCTTTTCTAATATAAGTAAGTTTGATTTGGCGAATAATAATTTCAAGGCGGGGCTCGGTTATTCCTTTATGCTAGAGGGAAACCTCTTTATCTCGCTGATAGATGTTTATGCAGGCCATATGCATAGAAAGCTTGATATTGGCAGTCTTGGTATTCTAGGAGTTGGCGATATTACTTATAGAGGGTTCTTCGCCGGAATGCGTTTAGAAATGCCCGTTTATGAACAAACCCATTTCTATGCAGGAGCTTACGCCTCCCCGAAATTTGATGCCGAAAATACTCAAACTCTTCTTGGCCCTCATAAAAATACTTTCTACTTAACTATCTTTGGTAGTCTCGATTATAAACACAGTAGAAGAACCAGTTACTTCGCCGAGCTTTATCGAGAAGACTTCAGAACCACTTTTACTGTTGATGATACAAGTGTGAATACCAGTACAACAAAAATGAAACTTGGAATGCTATATAATTTTTAAAAGAAGGATAAAAACATGAAATACCTCTTATTACTTAGTTTGCTTATTGTTAGTTGTAAAAAAGATAACGCCCCCAAGGCCAAAAAAGTTGATGTCAAAAAATCAGCTGAGATGTCTATCAATGAAAAGATCTTCTACGCTCAAGGCTATAGTTATGGCGATCGTATCAAAAAGATCGCGCCAACCGCTCAGGATACCACCGCCTTCATTGCCGGTGCTCAAGACTCTTTTGCAGGAAAAGAGGCACAGGTTAATATTCAGGCCTGGTCCGCAAAATTAGCGGACCTTATTGAAGAACAAAGAAAAGAGAAGGCCGCTAAAATGATCGCAGAAAGCGCTAGCAAGGTTCAAGAGATTGTGAGCGCACAAGGCCTTGAGAAATCAGAATCCGGGCTTTATTATAAAGTCCTCGTCCCTGGTAAAAAAAGACGAATTCAAGATGGCCAAGGTGCCCTTCTCGCCTTTAAGGCCATGCATATAAATGGTGACGTTTTTGAAAAAACACCTGCTAAGCCCACTTATTTTTACCCCTATTCCGGGATGCTTAAAGCATGGAGAGAGGCACTCTCTCATATCGGCCCAGGCGGTAAAATCATGATAGTCGCCCCTTCAGATCTCGCTTATGGTGATGCCGGTGCCCCACCAAAGGTTCTGGGCGGAGAGACCATTATTTTTGAATTGGAATTACTTAAAATTAAAAATATTAAGTAGTTATTTGACCAGCGAGAATGGCCAGGAAAATAATCAAGGCCAGCAGAGTCTGTATAGACCTCATCATTTTCCTCTATTCTCGCGATCCATAAATGTTTTTTATTACACTTGCCCGTTTGACGCAGGTAACAATCGCCCTTCCCTCCATTTGGTTCTTGCAAATGAGCATCTAATTGGCTTATTTTGGAGAAGAAATTTACATTAAAGTCAGGTGAATAATATGGCCAAACCCAAATATAGGGCCCGCGAGTACGCTCTCAAATTTTTATTTTTCCTTCAGGCCGGTGCCCATAATGGACAAAATTTATTGGTCTCCGACGAAGACCTCAGTGACCATTTAGATGAATTATTTAGTGAATTTGATCAGTCCTTTCAAATACCTGATGGCGAGCATCCCAATAATATTCTAAGTGACCATGAAACTCATTTGGCGCGTCAATTAATTAGAGGGCTCACTCCTAAAAGACAAGAGCTTGTTGGTATTGCCAATGAATATTTAACCAAAAAGAATTTTTCTTCCCTTGATAGAATTGAACAGGCAATCCTTCTCCTGGGGGTTTATGAATTAAAAAATGGCGACCAGGCCGCCAATAAAATTATTTCTAATTATATCGACTTGGCCAAAACATTTGGGCCAGAAGATTCGTTTTCTCTAATCAATGCTGTACTCGATGCCGTCCACAAATAAATCCCATTCAGGGTCAATCTCATTAAAGGATATTATCACTGAAGAGGTAGATGGAATTGTATGGATTGATGAACAAGGCCTAAAGAAAGGTGGACTTCTTTATCAAGAAATGGATTACCTCTTTGACCAATTACTGACCCAGCATTTAGACAATAACGCAGATAGTTCCCCGACAATGCTTATTCACAAAAATTTTGATCACCCTCTCTTCCTCATTTTTGTAAAAAACGAAAGTGAATTACAAAAGTTCAGCAAGGCCATTCCCAGTACTTTTCGACACAAAAAGGCCGTCGTTCTCAGCAAAAATCCATCTAAAGACACACAGGCCCTTAAGAAGGTCTTAACCGATTGGAGCTTTACCGCTTTTGACCTTAATAAAATTTAACTTGAGAGAAAGTTTGAAGAAAAGCAGCATAAGCTTTTTGAAAAGTACCAGAATTATAAAGGTCCTTAAAATCTGTGGCCAAAACAGGAACATCACCAAGTGTCCCCTTTTCCATTAACTCATGAGCAAAACTCACCGCTAAAATAAAAAGGGCTTCAACTTCATCAATATCATCGGCCTTAAGCCCTTTTGGGAATCCGGTACCGTCAGGTCTTTCATGTGAAATTTCAATAAAACGTCCAATTTGTGAATAGGGGCCAGACTTCCCCCCTAATAACTCTCCTGCCTTAAGAGGGTGCTTAAGAACTTCATCCTGCTGTTCTTGAGTTAAGCTGGAGAATTCCACACTCTCCCAAGAGGAGATCGCCGCCAATTCATCCTTATCAAGAGTAATATTTTGAAAAAGTGAGGCCATAATTAATATATGGCCAATGCCTTCAGGCTTCCAATCCCATTGATCGATCATGGCGCAGGCCAAATAGGCGGTTAAATAACCATGATTTTTAATATAACCTTCACGCGCACGAATTTGTGTTAACAACTTCCCAAGAGAAGCTTCCTCGCCAATCAAACCTTCTGTGGCATCAACAACATTATCAATAAGTTCAATCACATCATCACTAACACCGAGAACTTTAAGGGCAGATCGAATCCCATCTACAGAGTCGAAAACAAGGTCCAATTTCTTCTCTGCCGCACCAGGCGTATAATTATCAAACTCTTGAAACTGCTCCTTAAGATTACTTAGAATATTCTCTACACAAAGCTTGAAGGAATCCTTAACCAGAAAGAATTCCTTAATACCTTTTTCGTGAAAATGCTCGAGGGTTTCCTTCTCAGTGCCAATATTAGCAGCATCGACAATTTTAACCATCTTGCCACGAGGTAAGCGGATATAGATATCAAGCTTCTCTTTCATATTAAAGTATTTAACAAGAAGCTTGGCATTGAAACGCAAAAACTTCTCATCCACCACATCCTCTTCACCAGCTTTAAATTTTCCTAAGACCTTAAAAATATCATCGAGAAAACCATCAAAATCAAAAGGCTTTTGCAAAAAGAGGTTACTCTTTCTCTCACTCTCAAATTCGGTAAAAGGTTTTTTATCAAATGGCCGACTAGAGGAACATAAAATAAAAGGAATAGTAAGGTTATGATCCTTCATATATTGATAGAGGACATCACCATTACCATCAGGCATATAAAAATCACTAATAATTAATTGAATAGCTGACAAATCCTTTTTAAGAATCTCAACTGCTTCTGGACCCGAAGCAGCTTCAAGGATTTCCCCATTAAGATAAGGGCCGATCATCAGAGAAATAATATCCCGAATCAACTTCTCATCATCAACGATGAGAACTTTTCCTTCAATTAAACTCGTCATTCGGCACTTCTTTGGTTAAAGGTCTATAAACAATACTAATTATTGTATTATACCAGACCTAAAATATATGTAACCCAGGACTCACAATTTTCCTCTTCTTGTGACTCAAAGAAATTGCCATCGCCGTCACCGTCTTCATCGGTCCCCTCCCAAAAGGTCACAACCTTTGAAAATCCCGCCTCTTCCATGATTTCAGTGATTTCACGGACAGACCACATTCTCCAATCATAGGTAAAGACCCTTTCGTACTTCTTATTATCAGCATGGGTTTTAAAATGAATATAATAAAGGACATCGTTAGTCAGGCAATTAAAAGAATCACAATCCCAAATGTAAGTATGATCATCATGCTCAGTTTCTTCTTCCAAAGGCTCACCGCAGGCCATACCTCCAAAAATATCAACAAAAAAAGCACCATCGTCTTTTAAACCGGCCTTAACCTTTTTAAAATAATCAAGTAATAATTGACGCTTTTTGAAGATGAAATAGGAAAAGTTAAAAGCGACTGTAATATCAGATTTGAAATCAACTTCATCGAGGACATTGGCCTCAAGGTATCTCATTCTTGTTTGTTCTTCAGTGTTAAGCCGTTGAAAATGATTGCTCTTCCCATAATTAATCGGCTCAGGATCGAGATCGATTGCAACAGCTTCATAATCAGGACCTTGTTTAACCCAATCACAGGCCATCGCCCCTGTCCCGCCAAAGTCTTCACGGAAAAATTTAGGCACTCTATTGCGAAATTTCTTAAACTCTCTGGAGATAAACTCAATATCACTCTCATGGCATTGAACTGATTTTTCATAAAGTTTATATTTTAATTCCACTGGAATATTGGAATTTGTTTTCGTCAACATACCTGGCCCTCGACTGACAATAAATGGATAAATAATAGGTTGGAATTCTACCTTACATTTCCCTAAACCAAAAACTTTATTCAATGATTTTCAAGAAAAGGCTTTCTGCACAGCGAAATCACATTTCTTCTTCAAAAGGAATGGTCAAAATTTCGACAAAGGAAATTGCTATAATTTCAAGCTCAACTAACCCTATAGGTGTCACCACCTCAACACTATCCCCTAAGCTACGCCCGATAAGGGCCTTACCAATAGGAGAGCGCCAAGAAATTAAATTACGCTTCAAATCGATTTCATCAACACCTACAATACAATAAATTTTTTCTAGGCCATCCTCATTTTCCACTTTAACAGTAGCACCAAAGGCCACTCTCTGCCCCGATTGCTCTAGTGGGTCAACCACCTGAGCACAATTGAGACGCTTATTCAAAAAGCGAAGACGCCTGTCAATTTCCCGTAAGCGTTTTTTCCCATATTGATAATCTGCATTTTCAGAACGATCCCCTAGTCCTGCCGCCCAAGTGACTAATTCCGTTATTTTCGGTCGTTCTTTTTTGACCAAAAAGTCTCTCTCATCCAATAATTTCTGATACCCCTGAGGAGTAATATAATTAATTTCAAAGGCCATGATTTTTTATAATTTCTTGCAGCAGTCCTTCGCAAGCATCAGTGACAATATCGAGAACCCGCTCAAAACTTTCCGGTCCACCATAATAAGGGTCAGGCACTTCATTCTCACTGCGTTCCCTTTTAAATTCAGACAAGAGAAATATCTTAGGGCCGTGGAGACCCTGAGCATCCATATATTTTATATGATGAAAATTACTACGATCCATAGCAATAATATAATCAAAAGAGTCAAAATCAAAATCTGCTTTAAATTCACGAGCATAGGAATCAAGTGCAATACCACGGGCACCTGCAGCGTCACGCATACGACTATCTGGTAATTGGCCGGTATGAAATCCACTCGTTCCCGCCGAGTCGATTATAAGTGTCTCCGCTAGTCCCTTTTGATCGGCCAAATCTTTCATCACACCTTCGGCCGCTGGAGAACGACAAATATTTCCCAAACAAACAAATAAAACCCTGACCATTTCTTCTCCTTGGTATAAAATGCCCAAGAATGAACACAGGAATCTAGTTTACCAAAAGATTCAATAAAATTCGAGGAGTCGTTATGGCAATAAGAGAAGTTATCCGCATGGGACATCCCCTATTGCGACAAATTGCGACTCCCTTAAGCACTGAAGAAATTCAATCTTCAGAGGTGCAAAGTCTTATTAAAGACATGATTGATACCATGAGAGAAGAAGGTGGTATCGGCATTGCCGCTCCTCAAATTGCCATTCCCAAACAATTAACCATTATTGAAATCCCCACTGATAGCGAGCGCTATCCTGATGCCCCAAGTTCAGAATTGATGGTCATCATTAACCCTGAGATTAAAGTTCTCGATAAAACCCTACAAGGTTTTTGGGAGGGTTGCCTCAGTGTTCCACAATTACGTGGTTATGTGGAGCGCCCTCGAAAAGTTCAAGTCGATTACCTCGATGAATTCGCAAACCCACAAACGATCATCGCAGAAGGTTTCTTGGCCACGGTTTTCCAACATGAATTGGATCATCTCTTTGGAGTACTCTACGTTGATCACCTTAAAGACTCAAAAAAATTCAGTTTCTTGGAAGAATTTGATCAATTCTGGGCCGATGAATAATGGAACTTTGTCCCGTTGGCGTCGTCCACTCTCCTTTTAAAGAAAAATTTGGCACCCCCAGACAGCCAGGACTTTTACCGCACATAAAATCCACCATCATTTTCTCTAAAGAGATTCGTCTTGAGGCCTTAAATCAATTAGAAGGCTTTGATTATATTTGGCTTATTTTTCACTTCCATCAAATGACGTCATCAAAAGAGGTCCCCCAAACCGTGCGACCTCCTCGCTTAGGCGGTAATAAACGTGTCGGCGTCTTTGCCAGTCGCGCTCCTAATCGCCCCAATAACCTTGGCCTTTCCGTCGTTAAGCGCGGTGAGTTTTTCCAAAAATCGGGACTGGTTCATCTTGATATTTGGGGTGCTGATGTCGTTGACCAAACCCCTATTTTTGATATCAAACCCTATATTCCTTCATACGACTCAATTCCCCACGCCGCAGAAGGTTGGACCCAAAAGGCCCAAGAAAAGGCCTACCCTATCGAGATTTCAGAGGATTTAGCGTTAAAGGTAGCACCAGAAGAATTAGAGGAAATCAAAGAAATTTTAGCGAAAGACCCACGTCCCCGATATAAAAAGGATGACGCGGATAAAATTTATGGCCTCTTCTTTGGCCGTTATAACATCCGCTTTCAATTTGTCGGTCATCAAATTGTGATTATCGATATCGATTTAGTCAACGGCACAGTCTGAACCGCCACCTTGTAATAGAACTGCTTTATTTTCTTTGATCTTTTTTTCTAATTCCTTTTCAAGGTCTTTTTCTGTGTCACAAGCGCCGTCTTCTTTTTTCTTAAGATCGGAAAACTCGTCACCCAATTGATTTTGACTGACTTGAGTTCCTCGCTCTACCGCTGGAGAAGAAATTGCTTCCTCTTCTTTTTTCTGACAAGAAAAGATTAATAAAACAAGACAAAAAAGAGTTAGTTTTTTCATGACTATTCCTGACTATAATTAAATATTTTCATGCCCATTATACACCGATACCATGATCTTGGCATCTTCTCCAAAAGTGTTATGACAAATTTCATTTGCCAGGGAAAAATAAAGAGCGCCTTTTTCTGATCGAGCGCCCGAGCAATACGCCGCGCGCCTTCTTCCACCGGCATTAAAAATGGCATGGCATGATTATTTTTACGAGTTAAGGGAGTATCCACAAATCCCGGACAAACAGTGGTGACATCAATACCCCATTCTTTCAAATCCAATTGATAAGATTCACATAATTTAATCACTGCCGACTTAGATGCCGAATAAGCACTCGCCCCCGGCAGACCAACCAGCCCAGCAACCGAAGCGATCGCTACCAAATGACCTTTTTTACGCGGTAACATTTGCGCCAGCGCGCCTTCAAAAGTATTTAAAACCCCAAGGGTGTTAATTTCAATAATATTACGACTCGCCTCAAAATCAGGCGTTTTTGTTTTTTTTCCATGGCTACGCCCAGCACAGGCAATCATCATATCGAGTGATCCATCACCAAAATCAGCGATCGCCTTAAGCAATTCTTCTCGATCGAGGACATCAACCTGATAGGTTTTTAATTGAGGATAAGTATTGATTAACTCGGAAACCTTGGAGAGATCACGCCCACAAAGACCAACTTTTTCTCCTCTTTTTAAATAAAGCAAGGCCAAGGCCAAACCAATTCCTGAAGTCCCGCCGGTAATAAAAATTTTCATTAATGAGAACCTTTTTTAAACTTTTCTTTATAAACGCCTTTAACCAAAAGAATTAAAAGAATCCCCGCCGCGATCGACTGCCAAAGAGTACCTTGTTCTTCCATACTGCCGCCACCGCTTAATGGTAAGGGCCATCCCATTTTAAGATAAAGGGCATCAACCACATAAGATAAGAGAAGTGCCACTAGGCCAATAGAGAGAATGTTGATGATAACACCCTTACGCCCAATATATTTTTGTAGAACAGCAATATTAGAAATATTCGTCGCTGGCCCTACCAATAATAAAATCAACGCTGTTCCTGGACTTAGACCCTTTAACATCAAACCCGCCGCAATCGGCGTCGAGGCAGAGGCACAAATATAAAGAGGGATACCTATAGCTAAGATCAAAAGGCGACCGGTCGTTCCATTGGCAGTTTGAATCAACTCCATAGGAACAAGAGTCGTAATAAGAGCTCCAGCAAAAAGGCCAATCAGTAGCCAGGTCGCAATGTCATCGATTAAATCAAAATAAGCAAAATGAACGGCCTTCATAAAACGGCCACTAAAACTGGCCTCTTTCTTTTTAACACAACAAGATGGCACCTTTTGCTCTTCCGCTTTTTTCTTCGCGCAACAAGAGTCAATCTCCGTCTCACCTTTAAAATCATTTTTATAATGATTAATGCCGCCCGCTAAAAAGGCCGATAGAAAAGCAGCGACTGGCCGAATAATCGTCATTGGTAAATCCATCATAGCATAAGTTATGGAAATGGAATCAATACCTGACTCTGGAGTCGCAATCAAAAAGGCCGAGGTCGCACCATTACTGGCCCCTTGTTTTTTTAACGTCACCGCCGCAGGAATCACTGAACAAGAACACAAGGGCAAAGGAACTCCCAAAATGGCAGCTTTAAAAACCGAGGACAGTTTTCCATTTCCCAAATGTCTTTGAATCATAGTGACATTAATAAATTGATGAACAAGTCCCGCCACAAATAACCCCATTAAGAGAAAGGGCGCCGCTTCCTGGCAAAACATCCAAAAATTTTTCAAAAGCTCAATCATATGTCACAATTCCTAATAAAGATCATTCATTAACCATAACAAAAAGAACGCACGATGCTAATACTTCTTCTTCTAATTTTGGGCCCAGCAGTCGGCCTCATTTCCTCATTCTTCGGCGTCGGTGGTGGCATCATCATAGTGCCCACTCTTTACACTCTTTTCCCCGCCATGCCCGCGCAAATGGTCATTGGAATCTCCCTCGGTGTCATTTGCCTCAATTCCCTTACCAATACAATCAACTTCATCCGGCTCGGCCAAAAACCCCAGCTCTCCCTGGCCCTCGGAATGGGCGTCGCCATGGCCCTTGGTGCGAGCATCAGTGGTTATATCGCCATGGGCCTCTCCCCTTTAGTCATCCGCCGTATTTTCGGTATTATCGTCATCTTCGTCGCCATACGCACACTAATGGCCCCTAATCCTCGTATCGACGGCATTAATTGGGAGCCAAAACTTAATACTAAAAAGGCACTCACTCTTTTTTGTTTAACCTTTCTCGGAGGTATTGTATCCGGCCTGACAGGCCTAGGCGGTGGTCTGATAGTCGTACCAGTTCTCATCATGGTGCTAGAGGCCCCTTTTCGCTGGGTCTCGGCCTATTCCAACCCGGCCATGATGGTTGGCACCTTCGTTGGTGCCCTTACTTTGGCCCTCGGTCAAACTCCCAATTTCCAATGGCCAATAGACGCTTTGCAGAACTTCCAATTTGGTTTCGTCAACCTAGGCGTCTCCTTCATTATCAGTCTAGGCGCCATGACCACCTCTAAATGGGGTGCTAAACTCTCAAGTCGAATCCCTAACCACATCAGCAAAAGAGCTTTTATTGTGATGCTGCTTTTTTTCGGTGGAAGAATTTTACTCAAGACCTATATTAATTAAGAATTTTACTTGACGATAAAAAATTGAGTCCATATACTCATCTACAAATCGCGGGGGCGTAGTTAAGTTGGTTATAACGTCTGCCTGTCACGCAGAAGGCCGAGGGTTCGAGTCCCTTCGCTCCCGCCATTTTCGAACTTTTTTGACACATTTAGATTATTGAGATTACGAGGCTTTTGACCTCGTTTTTTCGTTTTGGGTGTTGAAAAAGTTCAGTGGTTCTATTATATCGGCATTTCTTTTTAATTTTTCTGCAATTATGGTCTTGATCGCAATTTATAAATAGTAGCTTCCAGTATTTACTTCGATCCGATTCCTTATGCAGGGGTAAGAGATAACCTTCACCTTTATAAAAAGGATTTGTTTTCGCCAAGGCCAGAAGGTCATGACTTGGATCCATTTTATAATAGAGGCGGCCCAGACCCTTTAATGTGGAGACTTTGAGCTCGTATTTATCGGCCGTGGCCTTAGAATTATTGGATTTAATGGCCTCCTTTTACCACTTTTTCTCTGAATTCTTTAGAATAATTTGATTTCCCTTTGGCCACTTTATTTTGATTAAGTTCCAATTCATTTTATTATCGAAAGGCCTAATCTCGACATTCACGGCCAAAATCCCCAACCTTGACCGTCAGGGACCCCCATAACTGTAAATTTATAACAACAAACTATTTAATGAGTGGCAATTTTTTTGCGTATGCTCCACTAGAATAATGTAGTTCATAACTGTGACTATAAATCTCCAAGATATTTCCAAATGGATCTTCCAAATAAATCATTCTATATGGTTTTTCTCCAGGATAGTAATAGCGAGGCTTCTTCATCCTTCTCTTTCCTCCAGCTTTGACAATTTTGTCAGCTAACTCTTCTAAGTTTGGATCCTGTACACAAAAGTGGAATATTCCAGTCTTCCAATACTCAAAGTTATTTTCAGGATTCTTTTGATTCTTAAATTGAAATAACTCAACCCCAATTCGATCTCCAGTTGAGAGGTGAGCAATGCGAAACTTCTCCCATCCCGCACCAAAGACATCAGTACACATTTCTCCGATAGCAGAATCATCTTCAATAATGTCAGTAGGCTCCATTATCAAATACCAGCCCAATACTTCAGTATAAAACTTCACAGCTTCTTCTAGGTTTGGGACAGAAATTCCTATATGTGAAAAACTTCGTGGATATGTAGGTTCAGACATAATGACTCCTTATCTTTTATAGTCCTTTAGTGGTAATGGGATTATAACCTTTCACTTTGAAAATATATAATTATCATTTATGATCAAAATAATAACAAAAGCTTATGACCTAGGGGTTAAAATGCTTAATAGTGAATGGCTTTTAACTTTTAAAACTTTAATTGAAATCAACCATTTTACCCTTACGGCCAAAAAGCTAAACATGACACAACCGGGGGTAAGTCAACACATAACAAAGCTTGAAGACGCTTGTGGACATCAACTAATAACTCGAATTAATAAAGGTTTTGAAATAACGGAAAAAGGAAGACTTGTTTATGAGTACGCAAAAACCCTTATCGAAAGCGAGCTGAAGCTTAGAAGTAAACTAGACCTAGATAGTCCCTACAAAGGAAATTGTTATTTATCATGCTCGGGTTCTATGGCCCTTAAACTTTATCCTCATTTTTTAAAACTTCAAAAAGAAAACAGTGAATTGATTATATTCCTTGAGTCTGCACCAGATAGTAAAATATTTGATGATATTCTTAAAAGAAAGATAGAAATTGGATTAGTTCATCAAATTCCAGATCAAAAATTATTTGAATGTAAAAAAATTGGTAAAGAAGAATTAAATTTAATTTTCCCACGTCAATTCAGTCAAAAAAAGATTACGACAAATACTTTTATGGAGTGTGGTCTTATAGATCACCCCAATGCGAAAATGTACCTTTCTCTCTATTTAGAACAATCAAATGATAAAATTCTTAAAAGCTTAAAACTAGAGAACATACCAACGATTGGCTACATAAATCAATTAGAGCAAATTCCTTTACCTATTACCAAAGGGATTGGCTTTACAGTCTTACCGCAATTTGCACTCGAAAAGTTTGGAAAAAAATCTTCCTACCATAAATACACCCCGAAAAAACCAATCTCTAAGGACGTTTACATTATAAAAAAGCGTGGTACTGAACTACCTTCGAGATACTTATATTTGGAACAGTATATTACGTCCCTTATATAGAGTTAATTCAGGATCAAACCTAGTAGTTCCCGTCGAAGCTTAAGGACTTTTAATCTGCGGAAAATTAAGATAAAAGCTCTTGGAAAAACGTTCATAGTCTTCAAAGTGTGGAAGATGCCCCAAATCGTTTAAGTTTTTAATGTGTATTTTATCACTCAATTTTACTAATCTACTTTTCATCAATTGATACTGCCCTAATTGATAATTAACGCCTTCTTTTTTCCATTTTCTTCCAGGACCTGTTCGATCTCTAATACCTAAAAGTATAGATATTGGAACCTGGGTTCTTTCAAGTTTATCAATAATGTTCTCGGTAAAAATCGGTCCATAAGTGAGAGCATTATTCCAAGCGACTAACTTCCAGTCAGGTCCATCAATTTGCTTGGCAAACGGAGTAACTAAGTCTTCGTACTCAGGTTTCCATGACCCATCATAATAGTTTTTCTTTTGATACTCTTTAATTTTTTCGGCCGTCTTATTAAGTTCTATTGTATAAAAGAACGAAGGATCTTTAAACTGAACATATCGACCATAATCCTCTAGTCCTATAGGATTGATCAAAATGACTTGATTAACACTATTTTTAAAATTATCGGCAAATATTACGGCCAGCATCCCCCCCATTGAATGTCCCACAATAGAGATTTTTTTTACCTCTAAGCTTTCAAGTAACTTCTTGGTATTTAGTGCTAACTGAGAAAAACTATATTGATAATTTTTAGGCTTAGAACTTTTACCAAAGCCTATTTGGTCAGGTATGATTACTCGATATCCTCTTCTCATCAAATCCTGAGCTATTCTTTTCCAATAGAAACCTGCAAAGTTTTTTCCATGCAGGAGAACAACCACGTTCTTAGATTGTTGGTTGAGATCCATATACGACATTTCTAAAGATTGATTTTGAGTTTTAAGTTTAAAATTTTTAACTTCAAATGGATATTTATAACCGCTTAGGCGGGCGTCGTAGGTTCTGACCGAAGAACATGAAGTCACCAAAAAACATAAGGAGGCCATTTGAATTACAACTATAGCTCGAATTTTATTAAGTTTCGTACAAGTTTCTAATTTTTTCATAACGTTTTCACTTATTTAAGAGTTCTCAGGTAATTTTAATTTACTAGAATGACAAAGATGCGAATAAACATCGAACTTTTTCAAGCAAATCAAATTATAAACTGAGGTTATAATAATAAAGAAAGCTATAATCACGAGCGGCCACTTAGGTTCTGTCCTGAGTAAAAACTCTGCCCCAAGCGCACCAATCATTACCATGGCGCCGAGAAAATTGAAGAACGCTACATAAATAAGCTTCCTCACATTTTCCTGAGTTTTGTTTTTAATTAAAATGTAAAAGCTTATAAAATAGCCTAAGCAAATAGTAGAAATAATGATACCTGTAAAAATTCTAAAAAAAGTTGGGTCAATACCTATTGGCCTGGCCATATCAATAAATGCCTGAACAGAAATGGGCCATGCGAATAATTTTGAGAGTGAAAACCTGATCAATAATAGTCCATTTAGAAATGCCGTAATCTTCATAACTTTATTCATGATTAGTCCTTTTTCTGTTAATAAGTTGATCTAAAGATAGGGCATTCAATTCTACAAAATTCCCTAAGAAAAAGAGATATAATACATAAGACATTTGCAAGGCCGCTAAATCCCACTTTTGAAGCAAACTAACACCGACAATCAAAAGCATCATATTCGCAGTTAACACAAGAATCGAAGCTCTCGTTTGAAGGCCTAGAAATAGAAGTGCGCCAAATAATAATTCAACTGGTGAAATTAGATGAGCGCTAAATTCAATCATAAAACGCGGAAGAAAGGTTGGTTCAAACATTTTCACCATTTTAGAAATAAACCCTTGATAGTCACCAAAAATTCTCACTCCGCCATGAATTATCATATTAACTCCCATCACCGCTCTAAAGATGAGGTAGTTTTTTTCCTTGAAGTTGCTCATATTGTGTCCTCTACTTTAGGCTTTCTAGAGTTTTTATAATATCTTTTGGCTCCGCACGCTGGATGTAATCCACATTCAAAAAGGAATATACAATCTTCCCGTCTTTATTGATCACATAGGTTGCAGGAATAGGAAGCTCCCATAAATCATTCCCCTGGCTTTTTTCAAGATCAAGGCCAAATTTAAGATAAACGTTCTTAATATTTTCATCTAGCTTAAAAACCAATCCATATTGTTTTGCTACCTTATTAAGATTATCTGACAAAATTTTAAATTTTATCTCATGTTTTTTTACAGTCGTATTGGCCGAGTCCATTGATTCAGGAGAAATTGCTATTAATTGCCCTCCAGCTAATTTAAACTCATCCAAGCTATCTTGATAGGCCTTAAGCTGAATATTACAATACGGACACCAACCACCTCTGTAGAAAGTTAAAACCACTGGCCCTTTTTTTAACTCTTCGGATAAACGGACTGTCTTTCCATCAACATTCGGCAAAGTAAAATCTATAAAAGAATCCCCCTTCTTTTTCGCCTTATCTACAATTCCTGACTTTCTGAGTTTTTCAGTAGCTTGCTCCATTGTCATTCTCTCTTTTTTAGGAACACTTGATCCTGCTCTCTTTTTATTGATCTTTTCTTGTAAAGACTCATTAAAATTTTTATTAATGAAATTCATAATTTTCTCTTTTTTCGTAATACCAAAAACACGACTTGCTTCCTTTCCATCTTTAAATGCAATCAACATAGATTGCTGAAACACCTTATTGTCTTTTAAAAATATTTTATCTTTATCAAAATTGACCTCAAGCAGCTTGGCCCCCTTCAAAGAAACTGTAGTAAGGATTTTCTTTTGGACTTTACATGATGGGCACCAATCAGCATGAACATGAACAAGAACATTCTTATTCGCCTTCAAGAAAGTTTTAATATTACTGGTAGAATCATTCGCATAAATGATCCCACTTAGGAAAAAAGCTAATACAAGTAAAATTCGATTCATCTAACAACCCCTTTTTATATCAAATAGATAATGATAAATTCGTTATAAACTCTGGCAATAAGCTCAGTATAAAAGATTCTAATTTTTTGTCTTGTCCCGTTAAGATCAAGATGGACATTACCCCAGATAAACTGCCTAAAAATAGCTTTAATTTATGTGAATTATTTAAGCTTTTCTTTTTAACTTTCTCCACAAGACTTTTGGCCCCATAGGAAATAAATAAAATTGGACATATTGCGCCAATTGAGAATATCGCTAATAAGAGCATAGAAGATTTAAGTTCTGGTGTGTTAACAATTATTCCGATTATTATAGCAAGTGTCGGACCGCTACATGGCGCCCAAATAGGGCCTAAAAATATCCCATTCAAAAATTCCATAAAAACTGAGCTATTTTCAGAATTTGACTTAGCACCATATGCCTGAAGCTTGTTATTTATAGGGGCCAGCAGGAGAGACATTTTTTCCGTCAACTTAGGAAAGAGAAAAAGTAATGAGGCAATAAGTAAAAATACACCTGAGGCCATTTTTAAATTATCTGGAGACAACCCAATCAACCTACCAGTTGTTGCAATGAAGTATGTGGAAATAGAAAAACTAGTCGCAAGTCCCAGTGCTAAGAGAACAGGACCCCATTTGGATTTTTCCATTGATGAACGAACCACAAATGGAACTATTGGCAATATACAAGGAGAAAAAATTGTTAAAACTCCTGCCAAAAATGAACTTAATACTAAACTAAACGCCATACCTTCTCCAATATACTTGAACGATCGGTCAAATAAAGGGTAAAAAAAACTACATAGTCAAACCCACACATGCGAGTGCGTTATTTGCAATTTGTGTTAAAAAAACTTCATCTTTTTTAAATTTAGAGATCTCTCTTATCGAAAAGGCGGCCGAAATTAATATTGACTCAGCATTCCTGGTTCTCACTTTTGATTTATGTAAAAGTGCATCACTTGCCCTCTTCAGATTAAGTTCTGTTACTTCAAATAGAAGTTTTGACCTTTCTGCCAACTGGTTTTCTGTTTCTGAAAACTCAAGACATGAGTTCATTATGAGGCAGCCTTTCACATTTCTTTGATCAACCCCTTCATCGACTAGGCGCTTGAAAAATCTTTTTAAATAGATAGAGGGGTCCTCTCCATCCTTGTAGTGAAATGTTTTTGAGTATTGCCCATATCTTTCTAAGCAAATAAGAAATAGATTCTCCTTGCTTTCAAAAGCATTATAAATGCTTCCCTTTAGCAGGCCTGTTGCGTCCATAAGGTCACGCACGGATGTATTTTTATACCCCTTGGCCCAAAAAACATTCATTGCTTTTTCAATAATATCATCTCTATCAAAGTCAATTACTCTGCTCATAATAAAAGTATAGCACTTATTTGACCAACCGGTCAAATAGCAATAATTTCAAGTCGTTAAACGTCAATAGACGAATAAAAGAGGCCCACGCAAGGAGCGTCGCACATATTTTCAAGCTTAAAGAATTCAATAAATAAGAAAGAGCTTACTCCCTTTCTTTTTAGAAGTAAGCTCTCTGTCATTAATACGCTACCCTTTAAAAAAGTAGTGTACTAGATTAATGCTTTTTTAAGGATTCATTAAAAGCTTTACACTCTTTTTCGGCCTTAGTTTTGTCATACATGTAGGCCTTTTGAACCTTACTGGTCAGTTGGTCCATATGACCATTTAATGATTCAATATCTGAATCACTAAGTTTTCCAAACTTTGCTTTAATCTTTCCCTTTGTTACTTTCCATTCATTTTGTGGTATTGGCATAATGTTCTCCTGTGTTTAAATTACTAGGGAAGCTCATCATGCCATCTTCTTATTAATAGATATAATATAAAGTTACTATATGATACATAGGATAAACGTATGTATAATTATAATCACCTTTATTATTTTTACATCACTGTAAAATCTGGAGGGGTCACCTCTGCCGCCAAGCATCTATTAATTAGTCAACCTTCATTGAGTGGACAATTAAAAGTATTAGAAGATTTTTTACAAATTAAACTTTTTAAGAAAAATGGCCGAAAAAATGAATTGACGTCAGAAGGCGCCTTGATCTTTGGCTTTTGCAGACAAATGTTTGAGCTTTCAGAGGAAATGCATGAGTCAATTACGGAATACATTCCCTATGCCTCAAGAAGAGTTCATATTGGTGTTTCAAATGAAATAGCAAACTCGTTTGTGGTAAAGATCATAAGTAATTTTTTGGCCAAGTATAATGACAAACTACGGCCAAAAGTTACAATGATTTCAGGTGAGCACGAAAAGCTTAGTGATCAATTGCGATTTAGAGAGATAGATGTCGTTATTACACCACTATCAATGAAAAACCCAGAGCTCGAAAATTTACAATATGCTGAAATTCCTGTGAACTTAATATGTACCGTTACTAACAAATTATCACCCAAAAAACGTCATTCAAATATTGCGACGACATTAAGAAAATTAACGAAGGATAGCATTTGCCAATGGGTAATGCCCTCTAGCGGTTTCAAACTAAGGTCCGAGATAAATCATTTCTTTGAAGCGAACGCCCTAAAAGGAAGGATCGCTTTTGAAAGTGACGTCATCGAATCTCTCCCCAGGTCTGTGGTTGGGAAAATAGGAATAACATTTTTACCGCTTGCTTATATCACCAAGGAGCTTGAGGATAAATCACTATGCTCACTAGGGCCAAAAAATGGATACTGGAAACACCGAATCTTTTTTGCGTGCCATACAAAGAGTAAAGATGATCATTTGATAAAATCTTTATCTCTGTCATTTAGAGAAGTATGCACCCCCTTGACTGCAGGAAGAATGGGGCAAACATTAAATATGAATTAGAGATTTTTACTCATCAGTACTTTTGGGAATTCAATAAATCAATTAACTTCGCTCTTTGCTCTCTAGTGGGGATATACTGCTTTGATATATAGGGAGAGACAATTTTTCGGTCAAAATAAAAACCACCAGATTGAATTTCTTTTTTGGTACGCAGTAACCACACAATAGTATCGGCCCCCTGCTCTAAGCTGCGAAGGCGTTTTTTCATCAATTTATAAAATTTTGGTAATGCATACTTCACCCCCTCAGTCCCTACCCAGCCGGGATGCATTGATACAATCCTAATATCACTCCAGGTTGAATCTTTTGCTAATTCTTCCACCAGCGTGACTTGTGCTCGCTTCACATTGGCGTAAACATCAACCTTATCATAAGACATGGTTCGCAATAGATTATCTAAATCCAGTTTTTTTAAATACATTCCTCCAGAACTAACCCATACAATTCGTGCATCTGGGCCTAGCTTTCCTTTATCCCTTAAACTTTTAATGAGATAATAATGACCAAATAACTGAGACGCCGCCTGTAATTCTACCCCATGGGAGTTTTCCGTATAATATTCAGGCATACCTCCCGCATTAAGAACAATTGCATCGAGAACTCGTGAACAAGCGACAAAAGAATCAATGGCCTTCCAATCGGCCATATCCAAAGGAATAAATTTTTGATTCTCCCTTTCATTTTTCTTGCCCTTTATCCTATTCCTACCGGTATAAAACAAACTAGCTCCACAAGCGACAAGGGTTTGCGTCACTTTCAGACCAATTCCGGAAGTCCCTCCCGTCACTAAGATTTTCCGGTCAGACAGATCACAGAAATCTTCACTCACAAAATATTTTTTGTGCCTAAGAAAACCACTCTTATCAAAAGAAAAGATGACTGACATATCTAAGAGACGATTCAACATTTCTCCTCCCAAATATAAAATAATCTATTATAGGTATAATTGTTATATTACTTCGTTCCCTATTATTATCTGATTAGTTTGCGCACCAAGTTCTATTTAATGGGGTATGACATATATAACATATAGATATTTAATCTTATCAGAGTAATATAATTCTGGCCTAACCCATTTAATTTACGTTTTTATGGCCACCACGGCAAAAGTTGCTTTCTCCTATAACTTTAATTATTATTCATGGCCATTAAATTTAAGTCCGATAAATGAATACGAAAACACAAGTAACAATATTATAATATTCCCTCTTCATGGCCCAAAAGGATTCCCCCTAGGACTTAATGAACAAAATAAGTGACAATTAACATGGACTTAAATAAAAAATGTATCCAGTTTTTAGAGAACTCTCAATATAGTGAACTAAATGACTACCTCCATGAGCATATCAATGAAAGCGATTCGAGACTATGGAATTATTGGGGGATTGCACAATCTTCTTTGGGGAATCCTGAACAGGCGAATATATACTTCAAAAAGGCAATTGATCTTAATCCACATACCCTTCACTACTTTATTAATTATTTTACTTCCTGCTTCCCTTTAAAGAAAGGAAAGGAGGCATTAGACTTTTTAGAGAGACTAGCACCTGGGATGGAACCTAGTGAGATTTGTAATACAATAGTACCAAATATTTACGAAGCTTTAATTGCTTGTGATATATCTCTATTAGATATACCTAAAGGCCTTTATTCCTATATGATTTTCAACAAGCATCCAGTTGAATACATCCTCGAAAACTATGAATCCGTTAGGGCCCAATGGCTAGAAGAATTTATCGGCATCCAGAATGATAAAGATTTAATTTATATCACACTAAAAATGGATATTGAGAAACGAATCGATATAATTAAACTAGTCATGGCGATGGGTATGGTTTATGGCAATAATGACCTCTCTAGCATGGGGCTTGATAAAATCAGTCCGGACAATGCAGAATTTGAAAACCTTATAGTCTCGGCCTCAAAAACGCTTACCAACTTACTTCGAACCTATACCCTAAAAAATGAAACGACAGAAAGTATGCTTCATCGAGTTCTACCCCATGACCACTTTTTTGGACTCTTTCAAACATTCGTAATAATTACTGTTTCTCAAAAATACGATCTAGATCTATCCCAAATTTATGAAACAGAATCAAAGATCGACAAACTTAATCAGGAATTCTTAATCGATCTTTTAGATTTTGAAACTTGTGAGTCTGAAGAAGAAGTTCTTGAGAAAGCGGAATTAATTGCAAGTGAGCTCATCAATAATTGGAAAATAAAAACCAAGCGAGGGGAACATCGATTTCTTGCACTAGAGTTCTATTTATGTATTCCAAATTTAATAGAAGATAGCGCTGTTCATTGTAGAGATGAACAACTCAATTCCGGTACATTTTACTTTCATACAAAATCAAAATTTCCCAATTGGTCTCCCCCAATATTTAATCGACACGGTGTCGATATAACCTGTGGCAATAGAGAGAAAGGTATATATGGAGGAATCCTATTACGGCATATCTCTGGTGAAAAGACGCAAGATGGTTCAGGTAGAGCTCTTCGGGGTATCGTCAGGGGTGATAAAGGTTTTGAAACGGTAAAACGAGGTTCTTCGGAAGCAAAATGGTCAGAAGAAGAAAAAGACTTCTTTAAAAGAATAAATAACCAATCTATTTTTGGTAATGAAATTCAATTAATTTATGAACCGATCACACCTAAATTAAAATTAAGGTCCATTAAAAGAATTGGTATTGAAAATACCAGTCACGCAAACTTAAACTTGCGCTTTATCTGTGAATTAACCGACGAATATAAGAAAGTGGCCTAAAGGGCCCACGTAAATTGCCCTATTTTAGGCCTCGTCTTCCATGCGAAAACGAATTACTTTACGTCATCCTCATTAATCGCAAGGATTGTGCAAAGTTCTCTAATCACATTTTCCTCAACCTCTTCAAGTTTTTCATCTGCAACTAAAGCTTCTCGTGCAATTTTAACCAATTCAATAGCAAATTTTTTATTTGATTTGAAAGGCCCAATTAAGGCCAGAGTTCGATTATAGCCATCATCGAAATCGGCTTCAAAAGCGTGTAAAATTTCAGAGTAGGCCTGTACAAAATCTTTATGCGTAATACTGTTGACATACGATGAATGATTCAAGTACTCAGCAAATCCTTCACTTTCATCAGCCGTTACATTACCATCGCAAGCACACATCCAGGCATAGACGGCGCCTGCGGCATTAATAAAATTAATTTCTTCCTGGTTACTTTTCATATAAACCCCTATGTTATTAATAACCTTGTGTTAGTTTTTGAATTCTTTTTTCTAATGGAGGATGCGTCGCAAATAGCCGAAAAAGAAGATTGCTTTTCCCAGAAATCATTAAAAATTGAACCCCCGATCTTTTTTCAGTACCAACCACTTTTAAGTATTCTCTCTTAAGAGATGTCAGAGCTGAAATCATCGCAGTTTTTCCCGCGAGTGATGCTCCTCCAGCATCGGCCCTAAACTCTCGAAATCGAGAAAAGCCAGCAACAATGATTGAACCTAAAATCATAAAAACCATTTCCAATACAATAACTATTACAAAATAGATTCCCGTTGATGCTATGCCGCTACTAGAGTGATTATTCCTAGAGATGCTACCTGAAATAATTTGGGCAACGACCCTTGCAAGAAACATAACAAAGGCATTCACAACCCCTTGTAATAAAGTCATGGTGACCATATCACCATTTGCAATATGGGCCACCTCGTGAGCAATCACACCACTGATTGACCTCGAGTCCATTTTTTCGATAAGACCTGTCGAGACCGCAACCAGGGCATGACGTCTCGTAGGTCCAGTAGCAAATGCATTCATTTCAGGTGACTCATAAATGCCGACTTCAGGGGTTACTGGCAGCCCCGCCTTTTTGGAATAAGTTTCAACCATTTGATATATTTCACGTAAATGAGGGGCACGACTCCCAGGAGATATCATTTGAACACCCATCATCCACTTTGCCATCATTCTCGAAATAGCTAGTGATATAAATGCTCCTCCAAAACCCCAAGCAAGACAAAAAACCAATAACGATTCATAATCAATGCCAATTTGTCCTAAATAGGGCCGAATTCCCAATGCCGATGTCAGCATCGAGATTGTGATCAACACAAGAGCATTGATTGCTATGAACAAAAAAACTCTTTTAAAAATTGTCATTAAAATTTCTCCTTATTCATTTCATCCATACGTAAAACCTTCCTTGCTTTGGTTCCAGCGTTCTTGAGAGTAGACTTGACCTTTGTAAGCCAGGTTTTTGCCCACACAAATTCCGTTCCCAAGATAAGCAACCCTACAATCATAATAGGGACTCCTGGGCCAGGAGTAATAATCATTAGAGTACCGAGCAATAAAAGAGTTGAACCTACAACAAGAATAATGATTTTTTTAATGGTTCTTAAAGTTAAGTTTGATAGTCGCGCCAACTCTGATTCGATAGGTGATTTCAATGCCATCGTGTCACTTTTTCCTGAAGTTATAGATGCAATAACCCCGACAGATAAAATTCCTAATATTACAAAAAGGGAAAACATGGGACTTATTAGATAATGATTAGACATCATTATTTTGACTCCAACAAATGTAAGTACATAAACAAGGCTTATCTTTATAAAACGAAACCGATCCATCATTCCCGCTAAAGCAAAATAAAGAGATCTCAACCCCAGCATTGCAAATACATTCGTTGTAAATATAATAAAGGGATCTAGTGTAATGGCCATCACTGCAGGAACAGAATCAACCGCAAAAAGAAGACCAAACGCTCCAATTAAAACAAAGGCCATTCCCATAGGCGTAATAGCTTTTTCGCCATCAATCCTTGTCAATAATTTCGCTCCGTCAGAGTGGGCCGACTCACGCAAGAACTTTCTAACAATCTTTATTATTATAGTACTGTTGGGATCGATATTATCATGTCTTATAATGAGCATTTTAATTGCCGTTATTATGAGCAGCGTGCCAAGGACGTAATTTAACCAAGAAAACTTTTGTATTAAAGTAATTCCTGCAAAAATCATTATTGCTCTCAATATAATCGCGCCAAACACACCCCAGAAAAGTAATCGATGCTGATGCTTTAGAGGAATGTTAAAAAAAGAAAATATCATTGCAATGACAAAAATATTATCAATGCTTAACGATTTCTCAACGATATAGCCTGTAAAAAAAAGAGTTGCGGCCTTTGCTCCGGAGATTTGATCACTGCTTGGTACACTTGCCCAATTCTGCTCATAGATAAGATACACTAGGCCATTGAATAACAAGGCCGTTGCAAGCCAAAAAAAACTCAAGACAAGAGCTTCTTTGGGGAGTATTTCATGTGGTTTCCTATGAAATAGGCCTAGGTCAATTGCCAGGAGGGCAATTATAACAACCACAAATGATGCCCAAATCAAAATAGTCATTGTGTTTTTACCCTCAGAAAATTACTTTGAGATGAAACAACTGCATCCAAAATAATTTTACGTGCCGTAGGCCCAACTAATGTGGGCATTACTTCATCCAGTGTTTTTCAAAGACTTTCTAGGCCAAAAAATCTCTTTACATCTAGTAACCAAAGCTTGGCGAGCTGAGAACATAAGCTAATGTTAATAGTATTCAGGGCATAATATGAACTACTATTATAGACAATTAGTACTCCTAGGGAGTTTTTGTGTCCACTAAATTATCTATCAAAGGCCGTTCCATATTAGTCAAGTTCCAACCCCTTTTTGAGCGAGGTAACTCTAACCAATATAGGCCAATGAAAAGCAGGTACTTTAGTGACGGTCTTTAAATGGCACACATGGTTAAGATTAAGAGTGGTCAGGATGAAGAAGGCCTCTATGTGCCAGCTCTGCTCTCGTTGCAAAACAATCTACATGTACCGTCAGTAAAGCAAGGAATAAGTACGCTTGATCGCCATTTCTTAAGATTGCATCCAGCTCCAAGACCCTGAAATTAAAAAGAATTTTAACTCCATGACAATAAGAGGTGCCAGAAATTCCAAAATACGGCCTCCATTTATCCCCTCTTAAATCACCTTTGTCTTTTCATTAGGGAAAGGCTAATTAATTTTCAAAATTATGCTATAAGCTCATACTTATAGGTAGCTAGGAAAAACATAAACGTGCGATCGTTATCTCATAAAGAACTAAAAGGAGCGGCAGGGATGAAAAAAATTATCGCATTTCTCGGGCCAAAAGGCATAACGAGCTTGCTTATTATTTTTGTCGTTTCTTTCTTTTGTATCCAAAATGCTGAACCTATTTCAATTAAATTTTTCTTTTGGGAGTTACTACAAATTCCTAAGCTTTATTTAGTTTTGGTTTCAATTTTCTTAGGCATTATTTTAGGCGCAATTATGACTTTGAAGATTTCAAAACATTGGTCCAAAAATGACTAATGTTCTTCATGTTATCAAAAAATTTAATTTTCTCATTCTCTTTATCTTAATAACCCTAAGCTCTTACTTATTGCTCAAGTTTGCATTACCTCACTTTGCGATATCAAAGCTCAGGCCAATTATTTTAAAACAAACAGGTTTTAAGTTACGTGTAGAAAAAATTGCTTTTGAACCGATCGGATTAACGATCCATATTGAGGGGCTATCGTTAAGTAACAAACATAGGATAGGAAATATTTTCATCGACTTATCCATTAAAAATATTCTTACAAAGCGTCTTGAAGTTTCGGAATTAAAAATAAATGGAATAGACACTCAAATATTAAAAGATGATAGTGGATATACCATTGAAAATTTAAAGACAACAAAACCACATAAAAATGCCATCAATGACAGGCCGGTAGCTTGGAACATCGTCATAAAGAAACTGGCCATAAATGACTTTAAGGGCAAATTTAAAGATGGTCCGGTATTAAAAATAAAAAGATTAACAATAAAAGATTTGTTTACTTTTGATAGTGCAGAAAAAACATCATTTTCTGGCAATCTAGGCCTCAACGATTCTAAAATAGAAATAAATGGGTTTATCAATAATTATTTCTCCTCACCTGCGGGGGAAATTAACTTTCTCACCAAACGATTTGACCTCAAGAACACCAACTATTTTCAACCTGATAACTTAGGAATGATTGAAGGTAAACTCGATACAAAAACTAATATGCGTTTTGATGTTAATGGCCTGAATGCCATAACAAATCTAACATTGAATGATTTTAAGTCATTCTCAAAGGATTTAAATACGATAGATTATTTTATTCACAAGCTCAACTTAGTTGATGCGAAAATCTCGATCAACAAAAAGGAAACAACATTTAATGCGAATGAGGTCATGTTCACGAATTTGATTTTATCAATTACTAAAAAAAAGTTTGACAGCAAGAAAAAATTCTCGCGTAACTCAAAAATCAAATTACAAGACTTCTCGTTTTACAGGCCGCATGTCATCGACGCCACCAGTAAGCCCATGACACTCTCTGCAGAATATAATAATGGTGGAATCATTAAAATCACAGAATCCTACATAAACAAAGAAAAAAGATTGGATGCTCAATTTCTTAATATCAATTTATTACCATTCTCTGAAACATTTGAAGCAACCTTGGGGTATCAGATTGAGTCTGGAAAACTCAATTTGAATATCCAATTAGTGACAAAAGACCACCAAAGCAAAGGGAAAGCAAAGTTAGTTTTCAACCAATTCACAATCGATGACGAAGATGAATCAGGGAAGGAAATCAAAGGGGAAACCAGTTTACCATTAAAAACTGCCATATCATTGATCCGGAATGACAAGGGCGCGATTGAATTAGAATTTGATATCTCCGGAGATGAACGAAATCCCGAATTTGGCCTTCTGCCATTGTTACGAGCAGGGTTGGGATCACTCATCTCGTCTAAATTGAGCTCCATTATAGCAACAAAGGTGGCGACGCAATTTCTTCCACTTTTAGTTTCGAGCATCCCATTTTCACCTGGAAATGCACTCATTCTTGTTAGTGGTAGTTATAAATTTCTCACAAAACCAAGATTTCAAAATATCGAATTTCACCCTCATTCTGATCAACTCAAAGAAGGATCTAAAGATGTGATCACAAAGTTAAAGAAATTTTTATTAAAAAAGAAGAATCTAAATTTTGTCCTTTGCCCCTTGGCCAGTATTAATGAATTAGAAAAAAAGGGTGGTACACCTATTCCCAATAAAGAGGAAACTTTAAAGCTCGCTAGTTCTCGCATAGAAAAAATTAAGCTTGAAATAGCAGATACGCCGACAATTCATCCTCAAATCATATTTTGTAGGCCTAAGCTAGTCAAAAAGAAGACAGAGGTGGGAATACTTGAAATCTCACTCTAACCCGGTCGTGCCGTAGCATACTCGAGGCATTGATACTGGGCAAACAAACTGAAACCTAAACAATACATCTAGCTAATAAATTTTTTAAAATCCACCGAAGTCAAGGAATATAACATGGCAAGATTTTTAAAAAACAAAAAGGCCTCTATTGGAAAAGCTCCCGAGGAGCTCATTTTTATCGGTGAAAGAAAAGTAAATGAAGCGAGCTTAAAATTAATAGACTATGGCAGTGAAACAATTCTTGAAAAAGATTTGTCCGCAATAAAAGATGCCCTCTCTTGTATCGAAGGTCATACTGTTACTTGGATCAATATTTACGGAATTCATAATACAAAATTAATAAACGAAATTGGAGAGGCCTTTAATATTCATCCTTTAACTTTAGAAGATATTTTACATACTGGGCAAAGACCTAAGATGGAAGAATATGATGATTATTTGGTTTTTATTTTAAAGATTATGAATTTTGATGAGACGATGGAGACAATTAAAAGTGAACAATTAAGTTTAATACTAGGAAGGTCATTTCTCATTACATTTCAAGAGCGATCTAGCGATATTTTTAAACCAGTTATCAATAGAATTCGAAAAAACAAGGGTCGAATACGAGAACGGGCGAGTGATTACCTTGCCTATGCTCTTCTAGATACAATAATCGATCATTATTTATTAGTTATTGGAAAACTTGGTGATAAAATTGAAGAAATAGAAAGCGACCTCATCTCCAACCCTTCAAAGGAAATTTTGACCAAAATTTATCGCTACAAGCAAGAAATAAGCTATTTGAGAAAATCTATTCGTCCCACAAAAAACTTCATTTTGCAATTATGTAAGATTGATACCGAATTCTTTAAGGAGGAAACAGCGCCCTTTTTAAAAGATCTTCTCGATCTTTCAACTCAAGCAAGAGAAATAGTCGATATATACGGGGTCATACTCACCGATTATTTGAATTTCTATGATTCTGTGACAAATAATAAACTCAACGAAATAATGAAGATATTAACAATATTTTCCGTTACTTTTATCCCGTTAACTTTTATAGCGGGTATTTACGGCACTAATTTTGAATATATTCCTGAACTTAAATATAAATATAGTTATTTTATATTTTGGAGTGTATTAATTTTAACTGGAATTGGAATGCTTGCATTTTTTAAAAGAAAAAAATGGCTATAGAATTGCGGAGAAGGATTAATCATGAAAAATACCCCCATCAAAATTTGGCACGACCACTCTGAACTTATTTTAAATTCGGCCTATAACTTATTTCTATCGCTTGTTGTATTTTTATCCTGCTGGATCATTTCAAAGATTATTAAAAAAGCTATTTTAAAAGCAAATGATAAAATTGAGCAACTTGATGCGACCTTAGTACCAATCTTATGTACGACTTCAAAATATATAGTTTATATAATAGGCACAGTTATTATTTTAGATATTTTTGGTGTTAATACTGCAAGTATAATTGCTCTACTAGGTGCCATCGGCCTGGCGGTAGGTTTTGCCCTAAAAGACACTTTAAGTAATATCGCAGCAGGAATTATGCTTCTCATACTAAGGCCTTTTCGGGTCAATGAAACTATTGAATTTGCTTCAATAATTGGAAAAGTAAAAGAAATAAACTTATTTACGACAATACTTGAAACACCAGATGGCCTTTTTGTCTCCTCTCCGAATGGCACAATCTGGGGGAGTAGCATTAAAAACTTTCATCGAAATGGTAAACGCCGACTAGATATCGTCGTGGGGATTTCATACTCAGATTCTATAGACAAAGCATTAGAAGTTCTAAATAAAATAATGGCAGAGGAAACAAGATTCTTAAGTGATCCTCCGCCGCAGGCCATGGTGATTTCCATGGGAGATAGTTCTATTAATTTACAACTAAGAGCTTGGACCCTTGTCGACGAATACTGGCAAACTCACTGGGATCTAACCAAAAAAGTCAAAGAAGAAATAGAGCAATCTGGAATGTCTATCCCCTTTCCACAAAGAGATGTTCATGTTTTTAATCAAAAACTGTAAAAAAATAATCCGTACTTATTGTGACTTCTCTACTTTATGTAGCCAGAGGATTTCATTTGCTTGGTGACTTCCCGGTGACCATTTTTTAATGCTTCTTCTATAGATATTTCACCTTTAAGAACTTTGGCAATTTCTAATCCTAACCGAGTGCCCATTGAAGGGTACTCAGGTATTTCCACAAACTGAATACCTTTATAGGGCGTAGGCAGTAAAGTATTATCAACAGAGCTTGTATTTTTAATTAATGAGAGGACAAAATTGGCGAATGGTGCGACAGCTTGATAATTTTCATTATCATAGGTTGATTGGCGGGTCCCAGGGGGAACTGAAATCCATCCATCTTGTTTTGCGACAAGTTTAATATATTCTTTTGACGTGGCCCAAAGAATAAAATCAAATGCTTCTTTAGGATATTTAGAAGATGAAGATATCGCCAAGGCCCATGTCCACATCCATCGCGCCCCTTTCTTCGTTTTTGCAATTGGCGCCGAGACAAAGCCTACAGATTTATGAACTTTTGATTGCCGAGGGTCAAAGAGCGTGCCGGCAGCAACGGTGGCATCGACCCACATCCCACAATGTCCATTAGAAAAAAGATCTTTAAGCTCGTTAAAGTTTAAAGAGGTAACGTTTGGGGGCCCATATTTTGTGAGCAATTTTTTGTATAATGATAATGCCGACCTCCACTCAGAAGATTGAATTTCGCTATTCCAATTTTCATCAAACCATCGCCCTCCAAAAGTATTTACCATTGTAGTCAAATAGCCCACATTGGTCCCCCACCCAGGTAGCCCCCGTAGACAAATGCCGTAAATATTTTTACGGGGGTTATGAATTTTTTTTGCAAATTCCAATATATCTGCATAAGTTGGTGACTTAGGCATTTTTATTCCTGCAGCTTTAAAAAGGTCCTTACGATAAAAGGTCATCGAGCTTTCAACATAAAATGGCAGGGCATACAGTTTTCCTTTATAGGAAAGACGCTCACGAACCGGTTTTAACACGTCCGCAAGATCGTATTGATCAGGGAAATCAATTAACGGTTTTATCCATTTATTTTTTGCCCATATTGACGTTTCAAATTCTCCAATACTCATTATGTCAAAATGGTCTTCATTTATGGCCAAACCACTTAGTAAACGTGTTCGCATTGTATTTTCATCAGTCACTTGCCATTCTATTTTGATATTAGGATGATTTTTTTCGTACTCTCTAGATAATTTTTGCATGATCAACATCTCACGATTATTGACCGTTGCAATGCTCAAGTTAATTTTTCCATTAGATTTTTTCGGAGAAAAAAATAATCCATGCCTAGATTGAATGGCGGCGAACTTACCACTTCCTTGGAGCTCTTTTAGCCCTAAGTTAAATTTAGCTTTAAACTCCTCGCTTCTTTTTGATTTTTTTGAAAATGCTAAATAAAAGGAATTACTGAGCAGTTCCGGACGCACAAATTCAAAATCCCCGATCAAATGAGGTCTTTCTTTAGTCAAAAGATCTGCAGCACTAAACTTATCAATAATAATCAGATCGACTCTACCGGCCGCTAACATATCAATACTTTGTATATCTTTATCAAGTAAATATTTTTTAAAAAATTTAACATTATCAAACTCAGGAGCAATAATAGAACCACGAACGATTCCAATTCTATAATTTTTCAAACTATTTAAAATTTTGTAGAGGTTTTTTTTTGGATCTCCAGAAATAGTTATTTTACGTGTTTTCTTTTTTAAAATAACAAGATTCCCCCCTGGGAAAGGGTCAGAAAAAACGAAATCCTTTAACAGGTTTTTATCAAAGAAAAATGGTACCATTCCATCTGCTTTTCCTTCTTTCGTTTCTTGAAAGGCCCGTGCTAAAGGAAAATATTTAAACTGAACCTCATGGCCGATCTCTGAGAAAGCTTCAGAGACAAGCTCATGGACATATCCCTGGTTTAATAAATTTTTCCCTATATAAGGTTCCCATTCGGTAGTCGCAAGAGTTATAACGTCCCCAGCGTAACTGCGTTCTAACCCTATATTAAGGAAATAGATAAAAATGATATAAATTTTTAACAAATTCATTCATACCTTACCAAAAAAAAATGTTCCCTCGGTTTCGTTGCACAACAGCACTTCGGATTTAATTATTTGATTATAGCATTTAATGAGGATGGGTAAACGATTTTTATTTCACACGAGTGATATATTCAAGTACATTAGCTCTATAAAAAGTTAAGTATTAAATAGATTAAATTACTCTGGGAAGATGCGATGAAACTGTTTCGCTGTTATATTTTCCTCGAAGGTTGTTCCTAAAACCTTAACCCCATGAGCTTCTAATACCGCCACAGACTCACGGCTGACACCGCGAAAAACCACTAAAGCGAAATAGATATCTTTCTCTAGGCCTAAATGGCCGATAATTTCCACATCTTCCATCAATTGATCAAAAATGGATTTACCTTGTTGCTTGCCCATACCCATAAGCTTTTTAAGATCTAAACTTTTTTTAAGATTTTTCACTTCATAAAAAACAAATTTATCACCAACTTGTTGAATCACATCAAATTCTTTCGACTTAATAAACCTAAAGGCCTCTTTTATATTTTCCTCCGCTGTCAATCCCTCAATTCTTTTAAAGACACGAGGGTATCGTGCATTCAATTCGTCAAAACGTTTTGGATCGGCTTCCCTGATTTTGATCGCCAAGCGATTTCTTATTTTAGCAGACAAGGCCGCCATGGGTGACGTTCCAGGTATTTTCATTTTAATACTATAACCTTGAGTCACGACGTTTTTAATGGCCATCAAGGCATTAAACTCTCCTAAAGCTCCTTTATAATTTCCTGGGCCGAGCCGATTTATCATATTGATATGATCATCAATTTTTAGATTAATCACCTCATTAATTAAGGCCGAATTTTCAGCGATCGTTTCCGTGACAAAATTTTGAACCTTCTCAGAAAGTTTAACGGCCTTTATAAGATCCATTAAATAACCATCAATTTGAGGATTCCCTGTTTTTGATTTTTGGATAATACGAATCATCTCATTCGATGCTTTTTCAAAAAATATAATAACCTCTTTAATCGTAGGTTTTTCTCCCTTATCTACTTCATAGTTTCTGATAAAGTTATCAATCGAAGGCCTGGCCTCTATTATATTTTTTTTAAATTCATTAAAATTTGAAATCTGACTGGCAAGAGACCCCTCTTCCACCTGAAAGACATGACTCTTAATAGGATGATCTGAATCAATAAGGGTCTGAATGGTTTCAAGACAATTGCGATGATTAACGGCAGCTGTAGACCTTAGTCCATTAAATTCTAGAGAACTGCAGCTCGTTAAGAATATTAACGAGATAAATAAAAAAACCTTAGAGACCAAAACTAATCCTTCTTATTAAGACCTGCCAAGAATACCATAGTTTTTTGTTTACTCCGCATAGGCGAAAAATATTCGCTTGATACCAGGGGGTTAACGATATTTTATTTACAATGGCCGTGTATCCCCTCTTATGGAATAATAATTTATCTATTAATAAAGGAAGTACCTATGTTTACGCTCCATCCCCAATTGGAAAAAGATACTGATCTCATAGGCGATCTAAACCTTTGCCAAGTTCGCCTTCTACCAGATAGTCAAAATCCTTGGGTCGTTCTCATCCCAAAACGAAAGGACATAAAAGAAATTTTTGAATTATCAAAAGATGATCAACGCAGTCTTATTACCGAAATATCGCTGTTATCAAAGGAGCTATTCCTTGAATTCTCTGCCGATAAAATTAATACTGGTGCTCTCGGCAATATGGTGCCGCAACTTCATATCCACATAATCTGTCGTTATAAAAATGATCGTGCCTGGCCAGGTTCCATTTGGGGCAGCGAATGTGGCAAAGACCAAGAAAAAATAAAATCCATCGCGAAGTCAGTTTTAAAAGTCCTTCACAGAATCGCGACTGAGAACTCTTAAAGAGGATACGAATTAATCTTGTCCTAAGTGACAATCATCTTGCCAGGCCAAAAGCCCTTTGGGTAGGGACCATATTTTGCCTTAAGCTTAGCTAACTATTTGTAATTAAGAATTTATTAGGAGCAATACTCAATATAATGGATTCGTAAATTAAATTCAGTGGATTCGAATCCCCCATTCTTGCTAAGCTATGCCTGATCTTTTCTCCCTATAGAAAGTCAATCGCCCTTGAGTACAATGGAATAAAGACATTTCAAAAAGGATGATCCGATGACCTTGAAAGGACTTTACCTAAGTTTTTTAATATACTTATTCTCGATAAACTACGCCTTGGCGGTAATGCCAACGAATCCCGTTAGTGATCCACACTTCACCACCCTCCCCTCAGGAAAAAAACTTTCCGATTTTAAAATAAAAAGGAGGTCGCTCTCACTCACCACTGGAGCGGGTGCCAATTTTACACAAAGTCATATCGCCGCCTATCAAGGTCTCAAGGCCGCCACAAAAAATGGACAAAACACCAAAGTTCGATGGGCCTTCATGGATCTCGACACAAAAACCATTATCGACCAAAGCAATAATGCCGCTACAAAAATTTTTGGTGCCTCTGTCTCCAAGATATTTGTCGCGGCGACCCTATTACATAGGGAAGAGGGAAAGATAAGCGATACCATTACCAAAAAAATGGCCAATATGCTGGTTGTCTCCTCCAATTCGGCGTGGAAGCAATTACAAACTTGGATTGGCGATGGTAGTGCCCATAAAGGCCGTCAAAGAATTCACGAATTTACTCAATCCATGGGTTATCAATTGACTCGCGGATTTTCTGGCTGGCTGGGCAATTTACATGGAAATGAATTAACCGCCACAGAGTTAACTGACTTTTTACATGACACTTATATGGGAAAATATTTAGGTGCAGAAACCCTTTGGAAACTCATGCACACCTGCCGCACCGGATACTCTAAGGCGCTTAAATACCTCCCCCGCGATCTTTATGTGGGAGGTAAAACTGGCACCTATACTGGCGCCACCTTTGATCCCAAAACAGGTAGTGATAAAAATCCAGATGGGACACCCTATAAAGTTTCAGTCAGAAATCATGTTATCGTTTTCCATATAGACGGTCGTCAATATGGTCTCGCCGTATTGGCCAATAATGGATCAAATGAATCTGTCGCGCTATTGGCCGGAGGACTTTTTGATGAATACGTCCGTCCGCTTCAGATGAGTATTAGCGATTAAGTCTTAGAATTAACTCCTGAGTCTCCCCTAATTCTTTCGGTGGGACATTATACTCTTCTTTAAAAAGGTTAATGCGATCTAATACCTGTTCAAACGCCAATAAAATATCACGGCGCCCTAAGATTCCCACCAAGTGTCCATTTTTGTCAACAACGGGAGCA
The DNA here is from genome assembly GCA_041586955.1 of Bacteriovoracaceae bacterium. Classification (GTDB taxonomy): domain Bacteria; phylum Bdellovibrionota; class Bacteriovoracia; order Bacteriovoracales; family Bacteriovoracaceae; genus JBFGZE01. The sequence goes on along the minus strand of JBFGZE010000014.1, from coordinate 7,118 downwards.
TGTCCAATCCCATGGGCCCTAAAAAGGCTTTCCACTTCAAAAATATCCATTTGATCACTTACCGTAATCACATTTTTTGTCATATAAGTATCAATCGGCGTCTCTATACACTCATCAAAAAAACTACCATTGGCGATCAATTCCATACAATCTTTTTCCGTAATAAAGCCAATAAGCTTCGTGGAATCAGAAGGGTCAAGCACCGGAGCGGCGGAGATATGGTGAGTATTAAAATATTTCACGACATCAAGTGAATTTTGATCGGGGGTAAAAGAGATCACCTTTTTCGTCATAAACTCGGAAACTTTTGGAAAATTATAACGACTCAATATGTCCTTCATAATCACCTCATTTTAAGAGACTTATTAACCGAATTTACTCTATCACATTGCGCCCCTATTCCGGGCAATATATTCATTTAAAACATAAAGGATGTATTTGAGGAAGCTCCACTAAGAAACTTCCCCTAACCAATTGAGATATTTTTAAAATGGTCTAAAAACAGCAAGATAAATGGCGCCAACAAAAAGGCACATTAAAAAAGAATAAGCATAACCTCTATTTTTAGTAAGCCGCTTGGCCATCATAGGGCCAGCAACGGCGAGAACAAGCCAGATACCTAATTTCACCTGAACCCATAAAGGCCAAGGTTGACCTCCATAAGCTTTGACCAAAAGCCCCATACCCGCCACCATCAATAAAAAACTCGCAGTCATTCCTAACAGTCTCGCCCACTTTAGAGGAGGTTTGCAAAAATAAGAAATCCCTAAGCAAGAGACCACCAGTACTAAGCATACTAAATGCAATAATTTATAAAATTCATAGCTCATTGTTATTCATCCATTTTAGTTAACTAATAATAGCTTTAGTTTAGGTTTATTTTCTATAAGTGTTCAAGAAATTTCAACAGACACGATGCATAAGCCTTCCCGATTTTTCCCTATGAGGTTAGAGCGTCGAGAGAGAAAAGTCTTAAAAGGTTATATTTCTACCAGCAGAAAAAAGATTATATATGAACTTCAAAGCAAAAAAATTTAAACTTACTGTAAATTGATCGAGCTCTAGACCTTATTAAGAATCCATTCCCCAGTTTTAGTAGTAATGATTTCAAGGTTAAACGGCTCAATTTTTCTACGTAAATTGAATAAATGCACATCAACAGTTTTTTGCTGAACATGAACCCCTGACCAAATTTTACTGTGAATTTCTTCTCTACTAATTTTCTGGCCACAAGCATCAATAAATAAAGAAAAGATTTGAAACTCTTTGAGGGTGAGATTTTTAATTTCGTCTTTAAGTTTATTTAGTTCTCGCGTTTTAGCATTAAGGTTTGCTGTTGCCGCCAGGGCCTGCTCGACCTTAACGATTAACTCATTTTCATTGACCGGTTTTAAAATATAGTCCTGAGCACCTTGATCAAAATAAAACCTCATCGTTTGGAGATCATAAATGTCAGATACAACCATAAAGCGTAGCTTTTGAGCAAAAACATCCGCATAATTTTGAAGAAGCTCTGCCAGGCCACCATCATTAAACTCAATTTCAGAAATAATCAGCTCTGGTGCCTGAACATTCTCGGCCCTGACGAGAATTAATTGACTTTCTACTTCCCCTAAAGACGAGAAGTGTCGCAACGCAAAACGATCACTCAGAATGCTTTCATACGCTTTTATACAATTTGAACGTGGGTCTGCTAACCAAAGAACTTCCATTATTCACCAATTTAAATTGTTTCTTATAAATTAAGATACACTAAATAAATAAGATACACTAAATCTTTACAAAAAAAAAAATTAAGATTCGTTAACTTTAAACAAGACCTTTGCATTTACAACGCATCAGGTCGTGTCATTTAATGTCGCGAGGTTAATATTCCAGTCCTTCTTACTGTTTTATTTTCATTCAGCTAGTCAAACATTAACGCAACCCTATATACATGAAGTAGAGCGGAGAAATTAAGCATGAAAAGATCAATACTCATAAATGGCCTTTCAATCAAATATCAACAAAACGGTATAGGACCTTTGGCCATTATTTTCATCCATGGAAACTCACAATCCGGGGCCAGCTTTGATAAGCAATTATCAGACTCAGAGCTTTTCCCGCTCCATACTCTTTATGCTCTCGACCTACCAGGACATGGAAGCTCTGATTCATCCAAAGTTTATTCACTACCCTTTTTTGCTGATATCATCACCAAGTTCTGCCAACAACTAAAACTGATAAACCCCATCCTTGTAGGCCATTCACTCGGTGGCCATATCGCTATCCATACGATCGAGGAACTCTCTCCAAGTGGAGTCTTTGCTTTTGGCACCCCTCCTTTATCCATTCCTCCTAAAATAGAAGAGATGTTCCTCGCCAACCCGTCCTTTTCCCATCTCCTTACAGGCACATTGAGTGAAGAAAATATTAAGGCCTTGGCAGGAGAATGCCATGAAAAAAGCGCCTCTCAAAAAGACCTCCAAAACACCTGTCAATATATACGAGCAACTGATACTGATTTCCGCTCTAAAATCTCTTTAAGCCTGCAGCAGGGAGAATTTGGCGACGAACTAAATACGGTCAACTCGAGTACAACCCCTATTTGCCTGGCCCATGGCACTCAAGACACTCTCGTTAATCAGGCCTATTTCAAATACGTAAAATTTGACCATCTCTTTAACCAGCGTCTGAATATAATCAACTCAGCACATAGTCCCCATTTAGATAATTCTGTCGATTTCAATACTCTTTTACGCGATTTTGTGAAATATGTCCGGACCCAAGAAACTATTAAAAGTGATGGGGCCCACCCTCCGACGGAAGGAGAAGATCAATCTTCTTAAGCTAAGCAACCATTATGCCCTTGATGAGGGTTTGCTATTTAATATTGTTGGACTTGACCGAAATGAATTGGCCTGGCATTAACACCAATCACAGGGTAGTTTTCACGCCCTTAAATCTTATATGAATTCATCTCATTTCTACGAAACGTTATTCTATTATCAATTACAAGAACGTAATCCAAATGAATTTCCTTTGTCTATGAGTCTTACTACGAAAAATGCTCAGGGTTTATCACGACTCCACCAGTATTATTAGGAAATTTAAAGCATATTTTTTAATTGATACCCATGAAGGAATAGAATTGATTTTACATCACCTATAAATGCTTACAAATAATGATTTGTGCTTTATTGATGAGTAAAATCCTTGATGATATCTCGGTGCTGAGGAAATAAATCGCATAGTTCAGTAAATGTTCCGTTGATAAAATCGGAATAATCAAACCCAGGAGCGACAGTACACCCAAGAAGGGCCCAACTCCCTCCAGCAACCAGCTTCGTTCCCTGCCATGTTAATGGAGGCACAACCACCTGTGGGCTTTGATTATTTAATAAATCTGGTCCCATAATAATACTTTTTTGCTGACCATCCTGGTCAATTTGCACCATTTCGACAGGGTCACCACAATAAAAATGAAAAATTTCCGTCGATTTAACTGCGTGCAGGCCAGAAAACTCTTCCGGTGTTATAAGATAATAAATACAAGTTGAATAGGAATGCTCCTTGGCCAAATGGGGGATGGAGCTTGAAGCAAGAGTTCCCTGATCTCGGTAAGTCTCTTTAAAAAATCCACCCTCTTCAGGCAATGGGACCAAATTTAATTGTTCAATAATTTCATCTGCAGTCATCTTTCTCTCCTAAACCTATTTCAGTTCATACCTGAAATACCTGGGAAAAACAAACAACTAGATATCGAGACTGGAGATTCCTGTCACTCCCCTCAGTGAATAGATTATTTATTTTCGAGTAGCGACTATCCCTGCTCGTATGCAAACCATTTGTCCCGAACTCAATTTAGAAAAAACCGCCGTCTTTAAAATTGGTAAGAATAAGTCAAGGCCATTCCAGAGAAATCATCAACCGGCCTGAAGCCAAACCAATAAGGCTTACTATGTTGCTTATGATTAAAATAAATTCCCCAGCCATAACTCATCCCAAGAGTCATCCCCGCCACGACATCATGAAGGTAATGCCAGTTCTCATCCATGCGACTAAAAGCAATAAATGATGCCATCAAATGAGTAATCCCGCCCCATACCCATCCATGGTTAGCAGTGACAACAGAGGCGAAAGCAAAGGCTACTGAAGAATGGCCTGATGGAAAAGAAAGATGGTCGTCGGGATATCCTGGCCTTGTTTCATGGATTTGGTCTTTAAGAAGAACGGTGGTCCCTAGCGTATACATCGTCGCTTCGAGCATATGTTCTGCCCGCTTATTACCATCTTTGCCGCCGAAAAATAGATTTCCTAAAAAATAAGCTGCATTTAAATATCCATAACCAACATCGCCACCGAACTCTCCCCAATTATCCCGTAAGTGATTTTTATTAACAATTTCTTGTTGCAATTGATCGACAAAACGATCTTTAACTAAACGCAGGCCAATGGTGGCAATGGTTCCCGTCCAAAAAATATAGCGAGCATCGGTGCAAACAGGAGAAGTTAAGTTATCAAAAAGACGGCCACAATAATTGGCCTTTATGGGTCTGGAGAACCCTATAAGAAAAGTTAAAAATAAAAGGATGATAGTGGACTTGCCCATAGGTAATGATAAACAATTTTTAGACGTTAATATATCAGTTGAGATTTACCCACTTGCCAGCATATTTTGCATCTTTTACAAATCAATCAATCGTTAAATCAGGTAGTTGGCATTGGCCTCCTCACTCCAATATCGATGAGGCAAGATTCTCGGGATTACTTCTGGATCATATGGGTATTTCCGATTAGAATACCCTTTAAAAAGCTCAGGAATCTCAATGTTAAATGTCTCAAATATCTCAAAAATTATGGGTGGAGAAGTCCTCTATTCCAACGCCAATTTTCAAATTTACCCTGGAGAAAAAGTCGGTCTTGTCGGTCCTAACGGTGCCGGAAAATCCACGCTTTTTCGCATGATTATTGGCGAAGAAAGGCCTGATCAAGGCCAGATATCTTTTCCCGACAAGCTCACCATGGCCTATTTTTCACAAAATGTCGGAGAAATGAAAGGAAAAAGTGCCGTCACTGAGGTTTTAGAAGGTGATGCCAAAGTCAAAATCCTTAAAGAAAAAATGCGTGCTCTTGAAGAGCAATTAGTTGATCCGACTTTAGATCCTGACGAAATGAACCTCATTTTAGAAAAACTTGGAGATGTTCAAACGGAATTTGAAAAGCGAGGCGGTTATGATCTCGAAACACGAGCAGAAGAAGTTTTAACCGGCCTTGGTATCCTGCCTGCTGACCACCATAAAATGGTGGAAGAATTCAGCGGTGGTTGGAAAATGCGGATCGCCCTCGCCAAAGTTTTAGTGATTAACCCTGACCTTATTATAATGGACGAACCGACCAATTATCTCGATATGGAAACCATCCTTTGGCTTGAAGAGTGGCTTAAAAACTATAAGGGCGCCATTTTAATGACCACTCACGATCGTTATTTTATGAATAATGTCGCGAAGAAAATTGTGGCAATCGCTCATAAAAAAATCACCACCTATTCTGGTAATTTCGATTTTTACGAGCGCGAAAAAGAAGTTCGTTCCAAACAAATTAAGGCCGAACATGCGCGACAGCAAGAAATGCTCTCTAAGGAGGAGCAATTTATTGCCAAATTTAAAGCACGCGCTTCACACGCCGCGCAGGTTCAATCAAGAGTCAAGAAACTCGAAAAGATTGAGCGCATTGAGCTTCCTCCTGAAGAAGAAAAAATTTCCTTTGAATTCATAACCCCTCCTCGAGGGGGTGATGATGTTGTCATCATAAAGGAGTTGGCGAAAACCTGGATTAAAAAAGATGGTACCTCTTTGGAGGTCTTCAATAATCTTAATACGACCATCAAACGAAAAGAAAAGCTCGCTGTTGTCGGTGTCAACGGAGCAGGAAAATCAACCTTACTTAAAGTTATTTGTGGCCAAGCACAGGCCAGCCACGGTTCAATCCAACTAGGTCCAAGTATTAAACTAGGCTATTTTAGCCAATACTCTCTCGATGTACTGAATCCCGAGTCTTCGGTTTTAGAAGAAATCCAGTCTTCACTTCCCAAGGCCAGTGACGGTTTTCTCCGCAATCTTTTGGCCGCTTTCCTTTTCCGCGGGAGTGATGTCGATAAAAAAGTAAGGCATCTTTCTGGAGGCGAGAAAAGTCGTCTTATTTTAGCTGTACTTTTATCACAAAATAATAATTTCTTAGTTCTCGATGAGCCAACAAACCATTTAGACATTAAATCGCGTGAAGTTCTTTTAGAGGCCCTCCAAAAATTCGAAGGTACCATTATGCTGGTCAGTCACGATCGTCACTTCTTAAGGGCACTCACTGAGAAAGTTTATGAAATCGATAAAGGCGGGATACACATTTATCCCGGAAATTATGATTATTACTTGGAAAAAAAGGCCCAAACAGGCCCTTAAAGCATAGAGCTATTTTGGTCAAAATGATTAATGATATTCGCGGGTAAATCCATTAATTTGCCAATTTGGGCGCCAAAACGACCTCCCAGTCCACCCCATTGCCCCCCTTTGACTAAGATTTGGTCCTTTTTCTGCCCGAGATTGGAAAACTCAACCTTGCCGGTGAACACAATAATTTCACTCTCTCCTAAAAGGGAATTGGCCAACACTAAAAAATCAGTTCCACGAACGCCAAAAGAGGCCTGTTTTGTTTTCACTATAACAGCACCTTGCCGTAACTTTTTGACTAATTTTTGCCTTATGCTTCCCTGCTCTAAAACGGGGGACTGGGGCCCCAACGCCATCGTAGATGATGGCCCTAAAGTAAATTGAACCCCCGTATCGGACTTTAATTGGATCCAGGAATTTTTCTGAGTGACCAATGTCCCTCTGGTTAATGTTTTGGCAGGGTAAATATTTTTACCATCAATTAGAATATTACCTTTCTTTTTTAAGATGGTATAATTAGCTAATATTAAGGCCGGGAATAAAAATAATGTATTAAGTAATAAAATTTTAATCATTGGTCCTACTTTTATTAGGTTATATTTAATTAATATACTTTTTTATATTTTACACAAGGTTAAATACATGACAAAGTTTTTCACTATTCTTGCGATAAGTTTTCTCCTCTTCAATTGT
>JBFGZE010000013.1:0-53341 GCA_041586955.1 Bacteriovoracaceae bacterium | reverse complement strand
CTTGTTAGAGAATGAGCTCTTTACAAGTAAAGAAGAAATAAAAAGGCTTGAAGAAACATACAATCAAAACAAGATTAACAACTTCACTTTAAAGCCGATTCAAGACGTTGCTAAAAAAGCTATACAAAGTATCGAAGAAAATGATCCAGCAGCCTTAAAAGTTGTATACAGGCTCTTATTTGAGCAAATTATTGTAAGTGATTTAAATAATGAGGGAGTTAGAGAGGTAAATTTCGTCCTCAGAGATTTTAGGTCTACTGAGGACGGAAATTTGATTCGCACTTCAAAAGAAATGGTGCCCTCTCGCGGATTCGAACCACGGACACAGGGATTTTCAGTCCCTTGCTCTACCGACTGAGCTAAGAGGGCGTCCTTTATGATTGGGAAAATTTAAGTGATTTGGTCAGAAACGTCAATTTAAATCTCCCCTTTTTTTAATTTTTTAGTATGCTTGGCCTATGGATATTAAAGTAAAAACCTCGACACTTAGCTATATTGACCAGAAAACCCATGTGTTTTATTTCCTCCCCAAGGGGCCTGTAACTACCTTTGCGGCCTTTTCCCATGGCTATACTAGCCATAAAGATAGCATCCTCAATTGGGGAATTCGCTTGGCGGAAGAGGGCCTGGCGGTCGCCATTTTTGACTTGCCTGGTCATTTACTGGGACATTATAGCGAAGTCCAATCCATGGACGAATTTGAAGAGCACACCCCCGCTCTCTTTGCGCAGGCCATTTTTAGTATGGAAGAATATTATGAACAGAAGGCCCAACGCTTGATCCTAGGAGGCCATAGCCTCGGTGCCCTGATGGCGTTAATGGCCCTTAACCTGCCCTCTCTCGCATCCTACAAGAAAATAGGGGTAGCAGTTGGTCTTGGGGTCAATGAAGAGGGACAAACCCATTTGTTTCAAACCCCCTTTTATAAAAGTACGCTTAATATTCGCGCCCAATTAGTCTCCCCAGCAATTCACCCGGAGATTCTCTTTCCACGCATTGACACTCTCAAGCGAAAGCTTCAATTGAAGGGCGAAACAGTGTTCTTTTTAGCGGGTGAAGACGATATAGTAACGGGCCCTGACGGTCCTGAGCGCATGGCAAAAATCTTAAAAGATCAAGGTAACGACATCATATTGGAGAAACCAAAACGGCTCCCTCATCATTTACCTGAAATGGCAGCACCCCATCTCAAAAAATGGCTTAAAGATCAGGGTTATTTTCAATCCAAATAAAAAAGGTGGCGAAGAGTCTTTAGAAGCCCTCTTTTTCCCGAACGCTCAAAAGAAGTACCTTTAAAAAGACGCGTAAAAGCGCGGCCACTCATCCCCTCTAATTTCGCTTTTATGGCGGCAGGAGATGGAGTGAGAAATGTTTCTTTGATTAATTGACCAAAGGGCGTATTTAAGAGCTCTGATTGTGCAGTTATGGCCTTGAGAACCTTTTTATTCCAAGGGCAAACGTCTTGGCAAAGATCACAGCCAAAGATTTCCCCGCCATGCCATTTAATCTTAGGAGGCGTGTCCTCTTCCTTGAATAATTCGATAGTATAAGTGGAGATGCATTCCGAAGTTATGATAGTTCTGGTTTCAATATCAATAGCGTTTGTTGGACAGATGTCGATACAAGCGCGACAATTACCGCAATGATCAATATCCATCGCCTTTTCTTTTAAATCCATTCTTTGATTCAAGAGAAGAGAACCTAATAAGACAAAAGAACCATGCTCTTTGGAAATAAACATCGAGTTTTTGCCAAACCAACCAAGGCCTGAGCGGTAGGCCAGATCGCGCTCTAAAACGGGGTGAACATCCAAGGTTAATTTATAATCGAGGTCTGGGTTCAAGGCGGCCAAACGCTGCCCTATTTGCCCTAACCATTCTTTAATGACGTAATGATAATCCTGGCCATTAAAGCCTAGGGTATAGCTGGCGACCTTCAGCCCATTACTTTCAAGGCCTTGATAAAAATCATCGAGTGCCTTCTTCCCGTCAGCATATGAAAATAAAAAAACCAAGGCAGATTCACATTCGGGGTAGTATGCTTTGAGGGATTTTCGTTTGTCCTTGCGGTAATCGGCCAAATAATGAAGTGGCCCATGCCCTTTCTTTTGCACCCAGCGATCATAACGCCCGTAAGATTCGGGCGTCAATTCGGTGGTATAACCGCAATCCACAATCTGAGGGTAATCCTCAAGAATAGTTTGTAGATCAACACCGCTAATCATGTAAATTTGGGAATAATCTCAATCGCACCTGTCGGGCAGACACGGATACATTCATTATCCATAGTACAACGACTGACACGATCAAGGTCGATGGTAGTTCTATTATGATTATCATCCGTTAATTTCCAAATTCCATGGGGGCAAATGGAAATACAATTCTGGCAAGAACCACAAACATTAGTGTCGATCATGATAGTTTTTTTATCATCTTCACCAGTCACCAGGTAGTCATCGGAGCCTAAAACATTAGGAACATCTTTTATAATTTCCACTTTAACGGAATTAGAACTCCCTTTGGCGAAAAACTTACCATCACCACGAGTGATCACCAACTTATCGCCATTTTCAAGAGAAAGAGCGTCACGAACATTATTAACGACGTCTTTTTGAAAATTGAAATTATCTTCATCATAAGAAAAAATATGAAAAGGGCTAACTCCCCAGTAAAGGCACATGCGACGAGCGACATTAATATGGCTGGTAATTCCAAGAACTGGGGTACGCGGTCTAAAGAGAGAAATTTTCTGACAAGAATTGCCCGATTCGGTCACGGATAAAATACGCTTAGCATCCACTTTTTCGGCAATCATTGAAGCGGCGACCATGACAGAGGCGTTGACGCTTGAAAGATCCATATGGCGCAGAAAAGGACGCTCTTTCGGACTCTTTTCTGCTTCTTCGACAATTTGTCCCATCATCTTAACCGCTTCGACAGGGTATTTACCGGCCGCCGTTTCACCACTTAACATAACGGCATCTGTGCCATCCCAAATAGCGTTAGCGACATCTGAAGCTTCAGCTCTGGTCGGTGTTGGATTTTCAGTCATGCTCTCCAACATTTGAGTGGCGGTAATAACTGGCGTATAGCGAGCATTACAAAGAGTAATAATTTTTTTCTGAAGTGCTGGGACTAAATGGTTGCCCACTTCTACGCCCATATCTCCTCGTGCCACCATGATTACATCAGTCACCTTAAGAATTTCTTCTAAATTATCGATGGCCTGAGGCTTTTCAATTTTAGAGACAATGGGAATATTCATTTTAAGCGAATGAAGAAGAAATTTAACTTCTTCAACATCTTCACGTGTTCTAACAAAAGAGAGAGCGACAAAGTCGATCCCCTGCTTAAGGCCAAATAATAAATTAACACGATCTTGGGCGGTGAAAGCAGGTGCAGAAACCTCACAATCGGGAAGGTTAATCCCCTTATTTGATTTAAGAAAACCACCAGTTAAAATTTCGATTTCATATACATCACGGTCACGCTTCTTAGCAACGGCCGACATAAGGCCATCATCAAATAAAATACGAGCGCCATCATGGCAATCATCAACTAATTTCTCATAAACGGTGGGAATATAATTATTTTGATATTCTGGATAATCTTTAATTTTTGAGGATGGGCCAATCACCCATTTCTCACCGGCCTTAATTTCTAAAGGCCGATCTAATTTATCGACACGAATTTTAGGGCCTTGAAGATCTAATAAAATAGCGACTTCAATACCAATATCTTCCGAGGCCTGGCGAATATTGCGAATCACCTCAGCATGACCTTCATGGGTCCCATGGCTCATATTGATCCGAGCAACATTCATGCCTGCCAGGATCAGATCCTTGATTTTCTCGATCGTATTACTGGATGGGCCAAGGGTTGCTATAATTTTAGCACGTCTCATAACAAAGATTCCTTTGGATAGTTCCCTTTCAACGATAACAAAAGGCCAAGGCTTTGCCTACAAATGCTTTATGAATGGACAAAGGAGCATAGGGCCTATTTAACTACGTTTTGACTGAACTTCTTGGGCCTGAGCATTTGCTTGGCGCATCTTATCCATCTTCATTTCATATTTCTGGCTCACTGCTTCCAACTGAATATCTTTCTCTCTTACCATGCGATTATATTCAGATTTAGCATGGGCCAGTTTCAAGTTTAAATCTTTAGAAGCGTCTCGCCTCTCTCTCGTCAATTGGTCTTCATAGCGCTCGGTTAATTTCGCAATATAGGTATCACTATGGTTTTTAAATTTGGCCATTTCCTTGTCAAAGCGAACGCGGATATCACCAATCACCTTTTCATACTCGCGTGCAAGATCATTCATCTCTGCTTTTTTCAAACGCTGATCTTGATAGCGTCTTTCTTTTTCCAAGTTTTGGAGTGAACTGAGCTCTTTGGCCGACTTCTTTGCTAGTTCATCTAACTTCTTTTCATAACTGGCCACCGCTTTACGATGCTCTGATTGCCAATGATCAACTCTTTTATTAAGGCTATCTTCTTTACGCTCAAACTTAGTATTCATTTCATCACGTAAACTTTCGCGCTCCCGACGGCCATTGGCCCGCTCAGCTTTCATAAAATTGGCATTTTGCTCGGAAAGATCTTTTCTCATAATTGAGGCATTACGCTGATATTCATCATTGAGACGATTAATGGTACGAGCATTCTCTAGTCGTTTCTGCTCTACTACATTGCGTAACTTTTGGGCAGAATTGATAGACTGATCTTCCTTTTCCACTTCTAGGGTGCGGTAACGGCGATCAAAGACCTCCATTTTTTCATCTTGCTTATCTTTCAGACGGGACAATTCCACTTCCCGGAACTCGGCCAATTCGCCCTTCTTCTTATCAATCTCCATCCCCTGCATAATGCTAAGATTTCTAAGCTCGTCTTGGTGACCTTTAGCCAGTCGCTCCATTTTAAGTTCGGCCTTATAATTCTGATTGTCCATGGCGCGTTTTAAATTCTCCACCCGTAAACCGTGGGCGTGATCAATTCTCTCTTTTTCTTGATCAAATTGAGTCATTCCGGACTTATTGGACATCTGACGCTTTTCTCTTTTAAGTGCAATAATTTGCGCCTCTTGCTTATTCTTGTCTCTCAATGCCTGGTTATTGAGATCTTTAATCATACTGTCTGTCGCGGCCTTATTGCGCTGGATGAGTCCATTAGTGGCATCCTCGAAGCTTTTCTCCATTCGCTCTGATTTCCGCTTATTATTTTCTTGTATCGTTTCAATACGGTTATTATTTAACTCACTAGCAGTACTTAATTCTCTTTTCTGAGAGGTCATCAATGCGGTTTTTTCGTTCAGGTTTTTCTCTTTAATGTCACTGATTTCTTTGGAAAAATCTTGAATCATTTGACGCTTTTCACGTTCATTTTTTTTAAGAAGGTCTCCTTGCTCATCGACATAACTATTTCGAATGTCTTCTACTTGGTGTTTACTATTGCGAGTAATTTCATTCACCCGCTCATTAAAGTTGCGAGCGCTCTCTTCAAGTTTATCTCTATATTGTTTATGTCGGTTTTCACTTTCAAGTTTGTGCCCTCTTTCCATTTCATTTTTATTATCAGTAAAGGCATCACTAACATTGGTCAACTTCCGCCGATAATTGTTGCGGACATTATTATTCTCTCTTTGAAAATTCTCTGTCGCCTCTTTGAGGTCTTGCCGGTAATTTTTAGTGGCCTCATCAACCGCTTCTTTGGTTTTATCACTATAATGAGTCTGAAGCTCTTCCGTCCGCTTTTCCATTGCGTTTTTATCTTTTAAAAAAACGTTTCTTTGATTCTTGGTATTCTTATCATTGAGTTCAGTAAGATGATCAACTCGATCTTTAAAATGACTCCCTAATTCTTCTCGCGCTTGACGATAATTTGCTCTTTCTTTTCTAAAGCGCTCAGCATTCACCTCATTAAATTCATGCATCTTTTGCTCTAAGCGCGAGCCACTATCACCATTCGCCTCTTGTAACGAGCGTTTAATATTTGCCGTATCTTGGGCATGAAGCTTATTCTGAGCATCGCGGGCCTGACGGAAACTACGCGCCATATTGTCCATTTCCTTACGATAACCTTCGCGATAATTATTTCGATCACGTGAAAACTCGTCCTTTGCCTGCGCAATTTCCTGACGATAACGTTTGGTCACATTATTAATAGCGTCGGTGGCCTTATTATTATAGATTTCTTCGGTATTTTTTTGTTGTGCTTCGATTTCACTTTTTTGATTCTTAAAGGTTTGTAATTGATCGGCCTGCTTTGACTTATTGAGTTCGCTGAGATCTTCAATCGATTTATTATAATTTTGGCGCATCTCATCCCTGGCATCTGAGTACTGCTGCCGAGTTTGAGTTAACCGCTGATTATAATCTTTTACATCCATTTAGACTTCCTTCCTGGAAAGGCCAAGATACTCCTCTAAAGAGTCTACCCTAAATGGCAAAAAAAAACGCCCGAGGAAAGAATTGCCACGAGCGTTAGTAGGTTATTTAAGTCTTTGAAATTATTTCTATTTCTTCAATTCTTCGTCGATAATTTCAGCAAAAACTTCGATTGGTTGGGCACCGTTGACCATTTGACCGTTGACAAAAAAAGTCGGAGTCGATTTGACTCCCACACTTCTCCCCTCTTCCATTTCCTTGGCAACTTGTCCTTTGAACTTATTAGAGGTGAGGCATTTTTCAAAGGCCTCAAGCTTTAGGCCAATAGCTTTCGCTGTCTCTTTCAAACCACTTTCATCAAGTTTTGCCTGATCAGCAAACATCTTATCGTGCATTTTCCAGAAATTATCTTTGCCTTGATCATGGGCACATAACCCCGCTTGGGCGGCCTTTTCGGCATGATTATGAAAAGGAAGTGGGAAGTTTTTAAAAACAACTTTCACCTTATTTCCATACTTCTTCTTCAATTCAGTCACCACATCCGCACCCTTAGCACAGAATGGGCATTGAAAATCAGAAAATTCAACAACGGTCACCTTAGCGTCCGCCGCACCCATAGAAGGAGAATTACCGGCAACAACTTTAAATACTGGCCTTTGCGGCTTATTAAGATAAACCTCGACTGGCTGCTTGGAAGTCTTGCTTGAAATCCAAGCATCAACTGCAACTTTTTTCTTTTCCATGACTAAGAATTTTTCAATTCTTCCTTTGAGAACATCGTTAATATGCTCTGCGGGGATTTGACGTTTTTTAATAAAAGCGTCAATTTCTTCTTTCTTAATCTTAATCTCCGTCGCGATATGTTTATCTAAGAATTCATCATTACTCATCCCCTTTTTACGGGGATCTGCCGCCATTAAACGCTCCAAAACAAGCGCCCTTAAGCGGTTCATTTTCAATTCATAAACTTTCATTTCCGCTTCATAAATATCACTCTCGATACCTTTATGAAGTTCATCATAAGAAACATCTTTCCCCAAGATTTTTGCTGCAGTTTGAGTATTAGGGGCCTTCTTAAAAATAAAATTTGGTTTACTTTCCACTTCCTTATGACAAGATATCCCAATAAAAAGAATGATTGTCAGAAAGACCATACTTAATCGCCATTTCATAGTTTAACTCCTTCCTAAATATTAAATCTGTCTAATGATAACCTAAGCAAACTCATGCGCCAACTCCTGTAAGAACTCCTGATAAATTAAAGAGCTCTGTAAAAGCTCTTGATGTTTTCCAGAATCCACTAAGGAGCCTTCATTCATTACCAAAATTCTGTCCGCGTCAATAATTGTTTCTAAGCGATGCGCCACAATGAAAGTCAGACATTCACCTTGAATCAGTTGTACCATGCGGCGTAGGGCACTCTCTAGAGCAGTGTCCAGGCCAGATGCAATTTCATCAAAAAGAACAATAGGCTTATTGAGAAAGAGAGAGCGCAGGGCCGCTAATAATTGTTTTTGCCCTAGGGATAGTTTGGCCACATGAATAACGTCATTTACATCGATCCCCCACTCCGCGAGGTAGGGAATTTCCACCTTCATTTTGTTCCAAAAGGTATCGAACTCCTCGCGGGTCTTTTGATTGAGGCCAATATTAAAGTAAAGACTTTCTGAAAAGAGATGGGACTCCTGGCTAACCAATCCGATGCAATATTTATACTGCTGGCGGCTATTTTCATCATCATGATTCACAATGAGAGTCTTGCCCGAATCATAGCTCAATTCAATGGTGCCCTTATCTTGAATAACTGTTTGAGTCAGAATTTGTAATAACGTCGATTTTCCTGAGCCCGATAAACCCACCAGTCCAATCATTTCTGATGCTTTCGCCTCGAAAGAGATATTTTTTAATTGAAACCTCTCCCCGCCTTTTTCAGGATAGGAAAACTCCTTTACATCAACCTTCATCGACTTAATCCCCTCAGTCCATAAGGGATCTTCACTAGGCCTCGGATCTAAGTCTTTTAGGAACTCTGAGATTCGCAAAAATCCAGTATAGGCGCGTTGAATATTGGCCACTTTAGATGCAATTTCCTTAATCGGATTAATGGATCGCTGAATGAGATCGACCAACGCCAAAACAATCGCCGCCTGTTGGATTTCCACATAGGGAAAAGCAAAACCAACTAATAACAAAAGTAATGGGTATAAGCTCTCCGCCACAGAATAATAAGAGGCATCGTAAATATTCGACTTTAAAATATTCTTAAGAAAGTCGTCGAAGGCCACTTCACCTTTTTTTAAGGCGTAATGATTATGATTGGAATAATAAGTTTGAGAAACACCACCGACCAAATTGGCCAAGGTGCGCGACATAATACCGCGAGAACGCCGTACTTTTAAAAAGATATCTCGCATAGAGCGTGAGCCAAAAATGAGAAGAACTGCGCAGAGGACTTCGGCCACGGCCAATAGTCCTCCCATTTTGGGGTTCAATGTCATAAATTGGATTAAGCAGGAGGCCACAAAGAAAAGATTAATAAAGATCGCAAAAGTTCCGGAGGTAATGAGTTCGCGCACAGACTCGGTGTCATTCATCATACGAGCTAATAATTCCCCCTGCGGGTAGCGATCAGATGTATTTTTAGTGGAAGTTTGCACCTCATGGGTGTCCAGCCATTGATTATAACACCAAGTCCGGACATGCTGGATAAGTAGAAGAATGTATTTATTAATAACGATTTGATAAAGAGCACGATTAAAATAAGTCCCGACGAAAATTGCCGTTAAAAGAATAAGGCCTTCATTAAAACGTGAGGTTCCATAAAAGTTAGCGAGATTCGTAATGGCATGCGGCACCTGACCGCCAAGAACGGCCGATAGGGCCAGGCAAAAGGCCATCCCCAATAGGTAACGACGCCCTCCCTGAAAAAGGAAGAAACTAGACCATTTGTCCGGCGAAATAATCATATGTTTTCCCTTTTTGAGTTAATAACGTTTGCACATTTCCCTTTTCCACCAGACCTTCGATCTTATCGATATAAAAAACATCATCACATTGACATACCGTCGTCAAGCGATGAGTCGAAAGGATGATGGTTTTATCCCTGAGAAGGGGACTTTCTTTAAGCGAGGCAATGATTTGTTTCTCTAAAATAACATCAATAGAGCTAAAAGGATCATCCCAAAGGATGATATCGGCATGAGACATTAAAGAGCGAACTAAGGACAAGCGCTTGGCCTGACCGCCACTTAAACGTTTACCATTTTCGCCTACTTCTAATTGTAAAAGTGATTTGATATCCGCCGATAAAATATCTAGTCCCATTAAATGCAGCCAATTCTGAGCTTCCTTTAAATCTTCCTCTTTTGGAATACGTCCGAGAAAAATATTATCTTCAATTGTGTCGTTATAGAGGTATGGCTCTTGCGCCACCAGGGAAATAGAATGACCGGCATTCTTTAATTTTAAGGCCAATAAATGAAGAAGATGGGTTTTACCATGACCTGTTGGGCCCACCAGGGCATGCCATCGATGACTTTTAAATGAAAATTTTAAAGACGTTTGCCAAAATGGGAGGACCGTCTCAATAGAGTCCCCAACCGCCAAGGGAAAACTCTTCAATTCTTTTTCTTTATGAGACTCTCTTTCCATATCGCCGATCAATTCTTTAATTCGACTCCATGAGCCATGGGATCTTGATAAGACCACTCCTATCCAGGAGACAAACATCATAGGTTCTAAAAAAAGAAACACGAAGCCTGAAAATAAAACCAGCATTTCTGCGCCCATATTTTCCAATTGAATAAGGTAGCCTCCCCAAACGAGGCTAAGACCGACACCTAATTCGACTAGCCCAATAGCACCTGCAATGGTCTTACCTGCTCGATAAAAATGCCATAACTCTTTATGTGAAGAGGCGGCGAATAATTCTTTAAAAGATTTTTCCGCATGGTAGTTTTTAATTGTTTTCTTACCTAAGTAACTTTCGATGATAATATTTTGTACTTCACCTTGAGCATCTTGAGAGCGGCGGTAATGAGTGCGGTTGCGACTAACCACCAAAGAAAATAAAATAAAACACACCGCCATTGGAGTCAGCGCCTCAACTAAACGTGGGTGGAAGCTCGCCAATTTTGGCAATAAGACAACAAGTGCTATAACGATATTACCAACTTGTAAAAGCGCAAAGCCAATAAGCGCCCGCAATTGATCCATGTCCTGACTAATCACCTGGAATAATTGTCCTGACGAATGATGCTCATAGCGCAATGGGCAGGCCGATTCTAAAATATCAAGAATTTCTAAACGCAATAATTTTTGCAAAATGCGAGCAGGGTAAAAGAATAAAAGCCGCGAGCCAGTTCTAAAAAAGATGATGCCAACGGCCAAAAGCACAAATATCCATGGGGAGAACTCCCCTCCTTTACCTGTAACAACCAAGGCCAAGTCTCTCGCAAGTACCGGCAAATGACCTTGGGTCCAATGCGTCAACGCAAGACATAAAAATGCCGCTAAATAAAAATAATAAAATTCACGAAATTGATGAATAAGGAGACCAGGCAGGCCGCGGTGTAATCGTTTTGACATGACGGATATCATAAATCATTTTTTAAAGAGTGTCACAATTAGAATCGGATTAATGATTGACGGAGTTTATTGGCCAAGATAGTCTATGTCCACAAATTTGGAGGGCCGTAGCTCAGTGGGAGAGCACTACGTTGACATCGTAGGGGTCGGCAGTTCAATCCTGCCCGGCCCTACCATTTTCCTCAGCACCCCCAGAAAACAACTCAATTAATTTTTAAGGATCGTCAATGAAACATCTAAAGGTTCATCCTGAGGTATTAACAGCTCTTGAGAATTTTACCATGCCCGAAGAGATTGGCTTTGGAAAAGTTCTTTCACCTATAATGGTGACTTGTACTTATAAAAAGGGAGAATGGGGCCCACTGGAATTGCTGCCCTATGCCCCAATCACTCTCGACCCCACCGCCAAAGTTCTTCATTATGCTCAAGAAATTTTTGAAGGGATGAAGGCCTACCACGTAGATAAGGAAGGTCCCTTTCTTTTCCGCCCAGATGAAAACTTAAAGCGCTTTAATATGTCTGCAGAAAGAATGGCGATGCCTTCAATACCAGAGGAGTTTTTTCTTGAGGCCGTCACCGCCATTACTCATTACTCAAAAGACTTTATCCCGCCAAAAACTGGTGACTCCCTTTATGTGCGACCCTTTATGTTCGCGACAGAAAATAGCTTAGGCATTAAACCCAGTGAAGAATTTCTTTTTATGGTCGTTGCCTCCCCTTCAACTGCTTATTTTAAATCTGGCTCCCTCTCTGTCTTTGTTGAAGAGGAGGCGATCCGCGCTTGCCCAGGGGGTGTCGGTGCTGCTAAGACTGGTGGCAATTATGCCGCAAGCCTTCAATCAACCCTAAGCGCCAATAAATTGGGCTATATGCAAGTGCTGTGGCTTGATGCACTTGAAAAAAAATATATTGAAGAGCTCTCCGGAATGAACTTTTTTGCGGTCATTGATGATGTCATCATTACTCCAGCTCTCACCAATACCATTCTTAACGGCATTACTCGCAAATCCCTTATTCAATTGGCCAAGTATTTAAAAATGCCAATAGAGGAACGTCCCATAACTTTTACAGAGTTAGCGACGGCGATCAAAGAAGGTCGTTGTAGCGAATGCTTTTCATGCGGTACTGCTGTTATCATCACGCCGATTGAATTATTTGGTACCAAAACAGAGCAATTCAAATTACCTTTTAGTGAAGGTCCCGTGGCAAAAAAAATCAAGGCTGCTCTTTTGGATATTCAAGAGGGACGCGCTGAGGACCCCTTTAATTGGCGCTATTTGGCCAAACTGTAAATAACGTCGCAAAAACTTTACCAGGCGCCCGACAGCAAGCATAACGCTGAGGCGCTTGCAATTAGGCCTATTGATTTGTTCCGGGAATTATTTTTTATCAAATCAAAACTTAATTTTAAGTTGCAGACCAAATTCCTAGCTTTAACAAGTCCCCATATTATTTTCTTAATACTCTAGACATTGAGGATACTTTTTTGGCCATCCTCACAGCATCGATGAAGAAGCTTAATGATTTATCCGTCATAAATTTTAAACTCTCTTAAGCGCAATACCGTGATTACTCAACCAAGTCAGTATAAAACTGCAGCCATTCAACTAAATTTGAGATGCCATCACCATCATCATCTTTCTGCGGATCTTTAGGAACCGTCAGAGCTCTCCTGTTTTCCTCGATATAAACATAACCGCCATTAACCATCATTTGAGAATCCAAATATGTTCCTGTGCGTGTTCTTACTCCTTTAATAATTCGAGTATCAACAACATCACGATACCGTGGAAATGCTCCTACCCAGTCGGGTGTCGACTTTTGAACTTCCGCTGCCGTAAGTGCCTTTACATTCCCCTCCCACACTCTTGGGACAGATTGTATAACAACTGGGTCTCCTTGCATGCGGGCCGCGTGCAAGGGACGATTTTCGAAGGTCCTATTACCAAGAAAATAAACTTTCGAGTCAGTACTTCGACTCGCAAAAAATTCTTTTGCACCACCGTGTTCCCAGCGATTATTGGGGTCGCTGGGGAAATCTATGATATTACCAACCATTGTTACATCAATTGGCAAATCGTGTACATGAACAGCATATTCACCAGGGTTGTAAACTAAGTTATTTACGTATTGCAATGTTCCGCCATCCATTCGAGGTGAACGTCTTTGACAATGGCCAAATAAATTTCCGATGAGCGAAATTCTTTCACTCTCACTCCGAATAAGGAGGCAATAGGCATGATTTTCATTTTTGTGAACACTCTTTCTTAGAGGTTCAGCAATAATTGAGTCACGAATGGTAACATTAGAAATACCTCCCCACATTGAGATACTCTCATCTAAAGACCAGCTGATAGACATATTATCGAGAACCACGTTATGCGTTCCCCCTGGGTTTCTCCCTCCAACGATCATCAAGGCGTCCGCTTGATCCGCCTGAGATGAACTAATGAGGTTTAAATTATGATCACGGTCACCGAGACGAACTCGAAAATGCTGTAAACAAACATCGTGTGTATTAATTCTCAGTGAATGGTGATAGAGCGAAATCCCTGGAGCTGGTGCTGTTTGACCTGCGATTGTGAGAAATGGAGAATTAACATCAAGGCGCGATCTTAATTTAATGGCACCGGAAACTTCAAAAACAATTGTTCTTGCTTCTGTCTTACTTACCGCATCCCTTAATGATCCAGGACCGCTATCATTTAGGTTCGTCACTTTAATGACTCGTCCTCTCAGGCCACATACCGAATTAGTACCAAAGCCCCCCTGATGGATTGATCGTTTCGACTGCGTCCCAGAATTGGCCAAGGTCGCCTTACTTGATGGAGTAAACGTTCCCTCAACGAGATCGCTATTGCTTCCAGTTACATTAAGTAATTCGAACTCTGAATTAGCACTCGGTTCTGGTGCTGGTGTTGGAGCTGGTACTGGTTCTGGTACCGGTGCTGGTGCTGGTGTTGGTGTTGGTGTTGGTGCTTCTACTATTCCTTTTTCTTGTAATTTAAAATTGATGATTTTAACGACACCTTTATCGCCCCCTAATTTATTCTCTGAATAAGGAGTTACTTTTATTTGATAAGCGCCAAAAGGAAGATCCATGCCAAATGGTACCCCTCCACTATCTCCCGGGTAAACATAAGGCACTCCACTTTCAACTATTTCATAGGCCGGCTTGGATAAATCAGAAGATTTAAATATTTGAATACGAACACTTTCAACTGCGGCCTCTCCCTCTACCACAAAGGCAAGAGATGTCTTAGCATATTCAACAATTTGATTATCACTAAGACTAGTAATATTTCTTTTATTACTCACATCATATAAATCAATTTTTGATACACCGAGGTTTGTCACGACAGGTTTTGGTTCTGGTACCGGTGCTGGTGCTGGTACTGGCGCTGGTACTGGTGTCTCAGTTGTAAGCACTGGCGATACATCTTTAAGTTCTATCGCAATAGCACTTATTTCGAGACTCGTTAATTGTTTTAAATGACCCATATTAGGAATAGTTAAGATGGCCTGAGAGATAGATTCAGCAGATGAGCCTCTTCTTGTGGAGGCCTCAATATTACCATGACAGCTGGCACAGTTGACTTGATAAAGATCGGCACCATTAATTGCCGCAAAATTATCTTCCCTATCGGAAGTGATTAATTCAAATTTTTCACCAGTTTTGTGTTCAGGTACACAAGAGACAATCCCAATTAAAATACAAAATAATAGATGTTTCATCGTATACCCCATTTATTTAGAATCATTATAGATGAGGAAGAGTGTTATATTATTAATTACAAAAAATATTATGGAATTCCTTGTGGTTTAAATAAGTTAGCGATTTGGAGCGATAAAAATTAGTTAAACAAATATGCCCAAAAAATAAGCAAAAGAGTAAGAAGAATCAGGCAGTGCTCCATATCCACCAAGTCATACCTCTCCCTAATAAAGTGTGTGGCCAAAAGGGTCTTTATCACCATGCTTCTTATATTGCGCTTTTAAAGAAAATCCTTCTCTTCTATAGAGCTCTTTTTTTAAATTTAAATAAGTCTCCGCTTTAAACTTTTTTCTGTTGTTTGTGATGTCATCATTAGTGACAACCCTCAGTACAAGTGGGAGTATTCAAAAACGCTGTCATACGCAACGCACCAAGAACTCACCTCCTAATAAAACCATGGAAATATTTTTTATTTATGGTATGTTTCCACAAATTTTTCCTGGAGGGAACTCATGAAAATCTTGATATCTTCTCTAGCATTCTTCTTAACGTTTACCATTAACGCCGATACCATCAGGCTCTCCTCTCTCGACTGTTCTTTGTTTGGCAAACTAAAGGCCAAAATATATCGCCTCGATGGTAGCGCTGCGCGCTTTAATGGTCGGACCTTTAAAACCCGGCGTATGGGCCGGCGCAATTGCCGGCGTATGGTACGCCGGATTCGTAGCCTTGAAAGCAATACCTTTCGTGCTAATGTTCGTGTCTCTCGTTCAACCGTAATCAAAACAGCAGCAGACTCCACAAAAAACGCCGTCGCAGAACGTCCTGGTTATCGTGGGGGTCGTGGACACGGTGGCCATGGAATGCGTCGTGGCGGTCATCATGGCGGCAGACACGGTGGTCATAGAATGGGTCGTAGAGACTCAGGTGGAGGTGCTGACCGCTGTAGCGTTTACCGCGTAAGAACTGCTCGAGTAAGAATACCTTCTTTAGGTATCACTTTCAAAAAAAGTATTAGCCGTCGACTCAGAAGCCGCTCAATCTTCTGTTTCTAGGGACTATTGATTCGGTCGGTAACCCTAGATCATTTCCTAAAAGACGCCTTTAAAGATTAAACCAAAAAACTTAATGCCCACAAAAAAGGGCCCTCAATAGAGGGCCCTTAATCAATTCTAATTTTAATCAATTTTTAATGAGCAACAGCACCCAAACTTGGAAAAACCTGTAAGCAAATCATCGCGATGATAGTAGGAATAAGCGCTCCTACCAGAAGGCCAAGGGGAGAGATACCGTCTTTGCCAAATGAGCTCTTAAGGATACCAAAACCAGCGGGATTTGGAGCATTGGCGATAACAGTGAGACCACCACCAGCAACAGCACCGGCCACTAAATTAAACTTCGCTGAATCAGATAGATCGACTAATGAGCCTAGATAAGTAAGTGCGGCATTATCAGTGATACCAGTTAGGCCAGTCGCTCCAACGAAGAGAACAAAGTCACCCATCTGTGTCAGTATCGGCTGTAGCCACCATTGCTGAACAGACCCAAGAGTGACAAGACCCCCTAAAAAGAAACCAACGAGAAGAGACTCTTTTAATTTAATTTCATCTTGGTATTCTCGCGTAACAGTCGCGAAACCAAGAAAGAAAAGAAAAAGGCCTAAAAAGAAAACCATATGGTGAGCAGTATAAACAACGAGCGCCAGGAAAATAACATGGACCACAGTAATCCACCAAGTTGGTCTCATATAATTATCATGAGGCTGCTTCATTTCTAATTCGCCGGCCAATTCTTTTTTAAAGACCATCGCCACGCCAATAGTGCTCATAACAATGGCAATAACAGCTTTATAACCAAAGTTGGTTAACATATGCATCATACCCCAATCCCATTTTGCAGCGACCATCAGAACAGGAGGTGCGGCAAAATGAGTCAATGTTCCTCCAATGGAAACATTCACAAAAAGAAGACCGATAGTGGCATACTTAAATTTAGGGCTCATTTCACCTGAATAAAAATAATCTAATAAAATAAGAGCGGTCACTGTCATAGCGGCGGGCTCGGTAATAAAGGAACCAAGAATAGGGCCCAAGACCAAAGCTGCGATATAAAATGACATTTTACTTCCAAAGGGCAAAACCTTAGAAAAGAGACTAATGATATTTTCCGCTAAAAGGATAATCGGCCGGGTCCCCGCCATCGCCATAATGACGAAAACAAAAACAGGCTCAGTAAAATTAAGGGACTCTAGATGGTGGAGTGCTCCGCCAATAAGTTTATGCCCTTCATCGTATTGAGCAAATCCGCTGAAAATGGAAAAGAATCCAATAAAGACGGCCGCCCAAAGACCAAAAACGACTTCCACTTCTCCGAGAAAATGAAAGAGGTTCTCTCCAATGGAGCCCTCTGGATATTTATGCGCCATATGTTCAAATTTTTTCACCATAAAGGTGTGAAGGACGGCCAGCGCAAACAGAATCGTCCCAGTTAATTCAATAGTACTTGGGTTCATAAACTTCCCTTGTTAAAAAGATTCTTTTCTACAATGATACCAATCATTATTTTTTTGTCCAAAAAAAAAGGCCTCTTCTAGTTAAAGAAGAGGCCTCCCTTTCATTAATTAAAAACCAATCAAATTAGCCGTCATTGCCTATAGAGGCAACTGGACAGGCCTCTAATTGCTCCTGGCAAAGCTCAATTTCCTCAGGTGTCGATGGTTGCTTAATGACAAAAGCATTTCCATCTTCATCTTCACCAAAGAAATCAGGTGCACCTGTGTAACAAACGTTACAGGCAATACAGCCTTCACCATTGTCATCATCAGGGTCTGTACAATACCAAGGGCCAGCGATATTTTTAGAATGTTTCATATTTGGGTTTGCCATACCAATACTCCTTAAATCGAAAAATGTAGCAAAAAACTAGGGGATTCTACAATTAAAAATACACCCTACCAAGTATAGCCGCATTATCAAAAAACGACCATGGCCTTTTGTTGATTTAAGAGGTCCTTTTTGCGACAATTGCGGCAAATTACCATTGCCAAAGGAGTACTGTGTGCAAACTTCCTCATTAGATAGGGCCAAACAATGGGCATCAAATGCCTATTTCGCCGAAGCCGATCGGCAAGAAATTCAAGATCTCATTGACCAAGAAGATCATAATGAAATAGAGGAGCGATTCTACAAGGACCTGGAGTTTGGGACAGGTGGAATGCGCAGCGTCTTGGGACAAGGCAATAACCGTATCAACAAATATAATATCCGCAAAGCAACTCATGCAGTGGCCCTGGAGATTAAAAATACTGGCGAGGATAATCTACGTGCCGCTATTAGCTATGACTCCCGGCGCTTCTCTTTTGAGTTTGCCAAAGAAGCTGCGAGTGTCTTTGCTGCTAATGGCATCAAGGCCTTTATTTATAAGCGCCTCAACCCAGTTTCCCTAGTCAGTTTTGCTATTCGCCATCATAAATGCCAGGCCGGGGTTATGGTGACCGCAAGTCATAATCCACCAGATTATAACGGTTTTAAAGTTTTTTGGTCAGATGGTGCTCAGGTCACACCCCCCAACGATAGTAATATCATTAATCACTTTAATGACATCCAAGACTATAGTCTCATCCCCCATCTCGATTTCGAAGAAGGTATAAAAAAAGGTCTTATTGAATGGATGGGAGAGGAAACAGAATCTCTTTATTACAATACAATCAAGGAAAAATGTTTAACCCCTGAATTATGCCAGGAAAGAGGACGTGAGCTCAATATTATTTATACCGCTCTTCATGGCACCGGTCTTCATTGTTGCACACGCGCTCTTGAACAAATTGGTTTGACCAATATAAAAACTGTGCCGGAGCAGGATCGTCCTGATGGCAATTTTCCAACAGTCAGTTCACCTAACCCCGAAAACCCAGAAGCCTTGTCCATGGCCGTGGCCCTGATGAAAAAAGAAAAGGGCGACTTGGCACTTGGAACTGACCCAGACACCGACCGTGTTGGCGTGGCCCTCCAGCACGAAGGTCAAACTCACTACCTCAATGGTAATCAAATTGGCCTTCTCATGCTTCATTATATTCTTGTCCAATTAAAGGAAAAGAATGCAATCCCTAGTGACCCTTACTTCGTCAAAACAATCGTGACAACTGAATTACAAACAATTGTCGCCAACGCTTTTGGTGTCGCAACAGAAAATACCCTCACAGGCTTTAAGTGGATCTGTGGCCGTATGAAAGAAATAGAAGAGACCCATCCTGAGAAAAACTTTATCTTTGGCACAGAGGAGTCCTTTGGCTACCTCAATCACGACTCAGTGCGCGATAAGGATGGCGTGGCCTCAATTGCCCTACTTTGTGAATTGGCGCTTTACCATAAATCCCGTGGTTTCAATCTATTACAGGCCCTTGATCAGATTTATGAGCAATACGGCTTCTCTAGCGAAGAATTGTTGAGTCTTAATTATTATGGGAAAGAAGGGGCGGAAAAAATTTCGAGGATCATGGACAAATTCAGGCATTTTGAGGCACAAACCTTATGTGGACAAGAAATAGCCTCTTTGGCCGATTATCAGGCCCAGTCAATCCGTCATCAAAATGGTGACACGACCAAATTGGAGCTTCCTCAAAGTAATGTCCTTGGTTTCACTTTTGCTAGCGGTAATAAATTATTTCTGCGGCCATCAGGAACTGAGCCTAAGATCAAATTTTATATTATGATCCAGGAAACAGAAGGAAGCCTCCAAGAGAAAAAGGCAAAGGCATCTCAACTGACTGCAGAGTTTTTAACATTCTTAAAGGCCCAAGCAGAAGAAGCGTAATAAATCTTGTCCATCAAATTTTTAAAGGATGGACTTATGGAAAAATCAAACGAATTGGCCGTTGTATTAGTGAGTGGAGGTATGGACTCCCTCGTGACAGCGGCCATTGCCTCACAAAAACACAACTCACTGGCCTTTCTTCACCTCAACTACGGTCAAAAGACGGAAGAAAGAGAGCTAAAGTGTTTTCACGAAATTGCAGATTTTTATAAAGTACCTCAAAGTATGCGCAAGATAATCGACGTCAGCTTTCTCAAGCAGATTGGTGGTAGCTCTCTAACAGATGATCAAATTGATGTTAAAACCTATAAAGGTGAAACTGAAGAGATCCCAGATAGCTATGTCCCCTTCCGCAATACCCATATTGTCGCGATGGCCGTGAGTTGGTCTGAAATTATTGGTGCTAAAAAGATTTTTATCGGTGCTGTCTATGAGGACTCCTCAGGATACCCTGATTGCCGTCCCAGTTATTACGACGCTCTTAATAAATTAATTCAACAGGGAACAAAAGATGGTGATATTCAGGTCATTACTCCCGTTATTAATATGAAAAAAGAAGAGATTGTCGCCAAAGCAGTTGAGCTGAAGGCCCCCCTTTCCTCGTCCTATTCCTGTTATGCTCAGGGTAATATCGCCTGCGGAGTCTGTGACTCTTGTGCCTTGAGATTAAGAGGCTTTCAAAAGGCCGGGCTGCAAGATCCCATTGAATATGAACAAAGACCAAATTACTTATCATAAAAAAAGAGGCCTAAATGGCCTCTTTTTTTTATCAATTTTTTAAGGCCCTCATTACAGCCCTAATTTTTTAATCCAACCGTCAAAATTTGAAACATCCGCTGGTAAAATCACTCGCGTATCCCTGTCTGCAATTTTTCCTAATTTCTTAAATAACTTTTCGGCCATTTTCATTTTTACCGCAGCTTCACCGCCAGGACTAGAAACTGACAATGCCACTTTTTCAATGGATTCGGCAGTTGCTGTCGCCAACGTTAAAATTTCCTCAGCACGTCCCTGTGCTTCATTGATCTGTCTAGTCATCTCACCTTCTGAAACATTGACCATTTCCATCATCTCACCCTCTGAAAGGTTGATGCGCCTTTGTTTATCACCTTCAGACTTAGCAAGAATAGCTCGTCTCTCTCTTTCCGCCGTCACTTGCTTTTCCATAGCATTGCGAACAGTTTCCGGGGGTTGAATATTTTTAATTTCATAACGATGTACTCTCATGCCCCAGGACTCACCAGCACGATCTAAAACTTCCACCACTTTAGCAGAGATCATGTCCCTCTCCTCCAATAGTTTGTCCAGATCAAGAGTACCGACAACAGAACGAGTTGTCGTTTGCGCCAATTGAACAGCGGCGTAACGATAGTCTGTCACTCCATAACTGGCCTTCGCGGCATCAGTCACTGAAATATAAATAACTCCATCCACAGTGACGTAAACTTCATCTTTTGAGAAGCATTCCTGTGGAGGAACATCAATTGTCTCCTCTTTGAGATCATGAATAAATGCAACTTTATCCATGAAAGGAATTAAAGCGTGAAATCCTGCTCCCAAAGTCTTATGGTATTTGCCAAATCTTTCGACGATATAGACAGTCTTAGTTGGTACCAAACATAAAGACCTAAAGAATCGAATGACAACGATCGCAAATGTTCCGCCCCAAACGGCAAGATTAATAAAGTCCTCTAACCTCACGCTAAACCTCCCTTTTTCATTACATCAGTGATATTTTCGACACCTTCAAAAATACCTTTCACTTGTGCCATCTCATTCGGCAAAATAGAAATATTACTCTTGTCGAGGATTTCACCCAATTGCTCAATAAAGCCTTCCATTAAATGTAACTTCACCGCGAGATCTCCTCCCTCTTTCTGCGTGGCCCGGGCAATCATATCTATCCCCTTAGCAGTTGAGGTGGCAATTAATGTAATTTCCTGGGCCTTGCCTTTCGCCTCGTTAATTCTTTTTTGCCTTTCACCTTGAGAAATATTGATGGCCTCTGCTCGAAGACCTTCAGATAAATTAATCCGGTTTTCCTTTTCCGCCATTGCTAAAGTAATTTCTGCACGCTTTTCCCTTTCAGCTTCCATTTGCTTTTCAAGAGTCTTCACGACTTGAGAACTCGGTTTAATATTCATCACTTCATAGCGAAGAACCTTAATTCCCCATGGATCAGAGGCGCGGTCAATTTCCTTAACAATCTTTTCATTGAGATTATCTCTTTCAGAAAAAGTGTGCCCGAGAGTTAACTTCCCTACTTCCGCTCTCATTGTGGTTTGTGCGAGGTTGATGGCCGCCATTCGATAATTTTCAATACCGTAACTGGCCTTCGCCGCATCCATCACTTGAAGATAAACTAACCCATCGACTTCAATTTGAATATTATCTTGAGAAATACAAGATTGGCCGGGAATATCTAAAACTTGCTCACGCACATCATGGCGATAAGCAATACGGTCAAAAAATGGGATTAAAATATGAATTCCTGGGTCTAAAACCATTTTAAATTTACCCAATCTTTCAATAACAAACGCCTCACGCATCGGTACAACGATAATGGTATTTATCCCTATAAATAAAATGAGTGCGAATAAAATAGTAATATACAACATCATAAACCTCCTTCACTTTCGATTGAACTTACTTGAAACGAACTTCCCTTACGACTAATTATTTTGACCTTATCGCCCTTAGCAAATGGTTTTTCACTAAAGGCATCCCAAGTCGTGTCACGAAAAGAAATACGCCCGGACTGTCCGGGAATAATATCTTCAATGACGTTTACAATAGCACCTACGAAATGATTTTCTTCATTTGTATCTTGAACTTCATAGTCCGCCGGCATAAACCGTAAAATATAGGTTCTTAAAAATAATACTAAAATGATAGAGCTGATAAACCAGGTTAATAAACTGGCAACCAATCCCTGAATAAGATTAAAATATAAAGCACCACTGACTAGAATAGACGCTATTCCAATAAAGCTTAAAATCGCGCCAGGAATAACAAATTCCAATAGCACCAAGATAACACCCAATATAAACCAAATAGCGACATCTAATTCAAAACCAAACATTAGCCCCCCTTCTGCCATTCTCGAACTAAATCAAAAATAAATTTTTGATTCTTAACTGGTAAACGAATATGTGACGCGACTTTTTTAATATAATCCATTTCCCGATAATCGAGTTTGCCATCGACCACCGCGGCAAGGATTAAAAGCCAAATAAAAAAATGCTTCACAGTCCTTTGCTTAAAGACCTCAAGGTTTTGACCAAAATATTGCTGCTCTAAAGCATCTTGAATCGCTTTCCTTTGTGGACCACTCACTTTAAATGAAAACCCTTTTAATATTTCACTACAGAAAGAAAGCTCTTTATTCAGGATCTTTTTATCGGCAGCAATCAATGAGTTTAAATAACAGAGAAGTTCAACAAAAAACTCTTCGTGATTCCTTTTAGGAATCATATCTAAAATTTTAAGAAAACAATTTTCCCCAAAGTCCTGCTCAACACGGCCAGAAATCCCCAACATAATGGGATCAGCAAACACCAGCTTTGAAAAGTGATCCATTTGATTATTTTGAAGCCCCAATAATTGAAAAGGGACCGAAAGGTTTTTCTTTTCGGCCTCAAAATTAACCAATTGATTTAAGTCCGTTTGGTAGAGCCTTGCCAATTGTATCGCCACATCCATTGGTAATTTGAGGCGACCTTTTTCATAATCATGAATACTCAGGGCACGTAGGCCCAATACCGCCTCGACTTCCTTTTGAGTTAGGCCATTTAACTTACGCCAATAACGCAACCCGTCCTGAACTTGCTCTTCTGATCCATTTTTCAACATATTCAACTACTTTAACACCACAATTATCAAAAAACCAACATATACGCCTGGCCAATACCGAAACAAAAAAAAGGCTTCCAAAGGAAGCCCGGGTAACATTAATAGAAAGGATTAAAGCTCATCCAATTTTTGGCGAGTCACTGAAATAGCGTGCTCAGTTTGTTGAATATGTTCCACATTTCCCTTCAAAATACGAATCTCATGCGCCTTGAGGAAATGATTAAGTGCCTGTTCATAATACCGTTGCGCGAAAGCAATGCGACCTAATTGATGAATAATATGGTCATTGAATAAGCTCAGCTTAGCATCTTTGGACTTACTTAAATAATCTAAACAGCCTTTCGTAATTTTTTGGGCCTTGCCCTTATTACCCAAGGCCAATAAAGTCATGGCCAATTTTAATTTCACATTAAAAGCATGTGTCACTTGCTGCTTCTCTTTAAAAATATGAAAGGCCTTAGTCAACATTTCCTCAGATTGGGCAAGGCCGCCCAGGATGCGGGAAAATTGGCCGATAAGAGTCATAATCACAGCTGATTCTAACTCATTAATACCATCCTCTTTTAACTTCCCTTCCAAGAAACGCAATCCTTTTTTCATTTCACCCTTATCTAAAGGTACCTCATGTAATTCGTCATCAAAGGTGAAGTCCATTTTATGAGGAATATCTGCTATTTTCATCTTCAACGCCCCTTTAAGAAGGTTTCAAAATTTCCAATGCCAAAAAGTCCATACCCATTATTAATAATAAGCGGCCTGAATAAATCAGAAAAAGCAAAAAACTTAGCAAGCCCTTTACTTTCATATTCTTGTCTTTCAGCGGGACCAATAATAAGAAAGGAAATATTTTTCTCTCTCAACAATTGGTGGACCTGTATAGGGTCCACTGAGTTGTAAATAAAATCAATCGTTTTTTTTCTTTGGTGAATAATTTGAATATCGGCCCCTCGCACCATGATATGGCCATCCCATCCCAGTAAAACTGGTAGGCCAGTTCGACTAGAAATCCTTGAGAGATGCGGCTCGAAAGAACGGCCATAACGTTCAAGAAGAAGCGGCAATCCCTTAACCCTAGTATTGAGAAACTCAACAAATTCATGATCAACAGGGCTTAGGCGCTCAAAATACTCTTGTCCATTTAGATGGGGTTTCGACGTGCCAAAATAGGTATGCCCAAAGAGGGCCTTCAAATTATACCCTGTTCCAATCAACATAAGAAAAGAAACGAAGATGCCAGTACCTACGATCGACCAATTTTTGCCACGACTAAGCTTTGAGTTAAAAGATAGCAGAGAAAAGGAGAGGACCCCCAATAAAATAAATATCTGATTACCAAATTTAAAGATAGTGTTCACTGGGTCCATTAAATAAAAAAATTCAATGGCAAACGTCCATATAAGAACCCCGGCCAATAAGTATCTCTGATCCAGCTGAATGGCCTTTCTTTTTAAAAATATTCCCACGATTAAAAGCGGTATATATTGCCCAAGTAAATATCCCCAGCGACTGAAGTCATAAAGGTTTTTTTGGTGCATCCCCCATTCGATAGAGCGTCCACCACTCATTGTAAAAAAATAGGGGATCAATAAAACAAGCATTGATATAAAAAGAGCATAGCAATATTTTAATCCCTTATTCCTGTGACGCCATAAATAAGAAATAAGGCCTAAGGCCATAAAACTGCCATAAAACAGAGCATCCCAGATATTTATATAAAAGGTCGTCACCAGAGAAAATCCTAAAAAGAACCCCTCAATAAACGACAGCTCATCTCCCTTCCACAAACGAATGATGAAAAAAAGACCGAGCAGCGCAAAAGGATAGGCCATGACATGGGGATGGATATCGGCAAATAAAAAGGACCAAATAGGAAACTCGGCAAATAGACCATTATTGAATACTCTGGTGTTTTTCCAAAAGAAGTTAATATCAAGGGCCTTATCTCCAAAGAAACCAGTATAAAAAGAGTGCCAATTACTTCCAAGGGTTAAGAGCAAGGCGACCCATAACGCCTTAACTCTGGATACCTTAAGCGCCATACAAATGGCCATTATCATTTGAGAAAACCAACCTGCTAATAGGCCTAGGAAAAGATGATAGGTCCATTTTAGTTCCATCCCGAACATAGATTTCAAACTACCAAGAGAAAAATAACCCAAATAATAATAATTCAATCTCTTTTTAGCGAACCATGGATCCTGTGGTGGAATATCTGGGAAGCGTGAAAAGTATTGGATTAAATTATAATCCATAGGCTTTTCTCCGAAATATATCTCAGGATGAAAGGCATTAAAGATAATAATTAAAAGGAGAATGAGAAAAAAAAGAGCCTGTGAGAGAAAAAAGTCATTCTTTTTCAAGGAGAACAGAAGGTCTTTTTTATCATCCTTGATGATAAACCATAAAAGCATCAAAATGATCAACCCATAAAGGCCCAAAGAAGAAGCAGGAAAAATTTCCAGCAATCGCCCGAACCAAAAGAGCATAAAGAGGGACGACCATAATAATATTTTTTTAACTCCGAGGGGCCAATCATTTGCCCAGGGAATAATTTTTAAAAAACGTATCGAGAAAAGGCCTATTAAATTATCACAAAGAAGAAGAGAGGAAACGGCAAGACATTGATAGAAAGGTAGTGAAAAACCTATCATTACCAGAGGAATAATAAAAGGCGCTATGATAGTCCAAATAAGGGGAACGATCAGTACTCCGCCTGATCGATATCGGACAATAATTCCATTAAATTTTGGCATCCGTTTTTCTTTAACACCCTATCTATTTCTCTTTCAAACTTTTCTAAAATAAAAGGTCCCTGATAAATAAAGGAGGTATAGATTTGGCAAAACTTCCCTCCGGCCTTCCAGAAATCCCATAAGTGGCGAAACTCCGAGATACCACCGACGCCAATAATGGATAATGGCATATCACGAGTCAACTCCAAAAGGCGTAAACGGATGATATGTGACCGTTTATAGAGCAAATCTCCCGAAATACCTCCAGGCCCTTTCTCTTTCATGATAGTGGTATTAGTCGCAATAATCCCTTCAAGTTGATAGTCCGAACATAGTTGAACCACTCCTTCACAATCATCAAGATTCATATCGGGGCTTATTTTTAAAAACAAAGGAGGATCTTCCTTTTGGCGATACGGCCCAATCCCCTCGAGAATGATTTTTAATTGGTCTACTTTTTGTAAATCTCTTAACCCGGGAGTATTGGGGGATGAAACATTAATCACCAAGTAATCTGCAATAGGGGAAAACTTTTGATAAAGCTCAACATAATCATCTACCGCATGTTCTTGTGTCGTGGTTTTATTTTTTCCCAGATTAATACCCAAGGGAACACTCTTTTCTTTAAACTCAAGAACTCGATTTAAAAGGCCATCGGCACCCTGGTTATTAAATCCCATACGATTTCTTAAACTTTTCTCCTCAGGATAGCGAAATAGGCGGGGCTTCTCATTACCAGGCTGAGGCCTTGGAGTAATTGTTCCGACTTCAACACCACCAAAGCCAACATGGGAAAAATAATGGAGGCACTCTCCATTCTTATCTAGCCCTGCCGCCAACCCGATCGGAAAATGCCAACACATCCTTCCCTCTTTCACCCAATACTTAGATGTCTGATTTTTACGACATCCAACATTAAGCGATAATCTTGGAAAGCAAGAAAGAGTTTTAAGAGTCAAAGTGTGGGCCTTCTCTGGATCGAGCTGGAAGGCCATAAACTTAAAAATATTATAAGGTGATAGATTCATATTAATATAATTGGACAAAGTCCCCTTCTAATACGGAACCGCCAGAGTGGAGAATTGCAATTGAGCCATCTGGTCCGAAATAATCTATAATTTCAACAGTTCCCTTGATTTCCCCTTTACTCACACCAATCATGGCCCCTGTTTCGGGGTCAAAAACCTCTTGCCCCTCAGTCACAACCTTCAAAACATCCGAAATTTGGATCCCCGACTTGCGTCCAGCATTGACATAAATCTTATTGCCTATAATTCTAGCAACTCGTCCAATCCAATCCAGTTTTTCAGAGATTTTTAAAATACGAGGAATCGCCCTGCGAACGGCGACACGAGCGCCATAACGCAAAAGATCCCGGCGATAAGTAATGCGGTCTTCTCTCGCAGTTGCAAAAAAACGGAAAGTCGCATCATCGGCATAGCCTTTCACGGTATCAGTATAGATTTCTTTATTTGAGTTGACATCAAATATTCTAATTTCGACCTTACTTTCGGTATAAGATTTAGTTTCCCTGACAACGCCAATCTCATCTGTTCTTTCCCGTACTCGCGCCTCTACCACACGGCCGTACATAACAAAATTAAGACCGGCAATCTTGGCCTTGCGGCTCAATTGCACTAATTTGACCCCGCCACCAGAATAAATCTCTTTAGAGTTGCCAAATAATTTTTTGGCCATTGGGTCGACAATAAATTCGCCAGTACGCGCTAATTCTTTTTGTAATTCTTCGGTTGCGGTGATGCCTAAATCCTGACCACCGTAGGGAGATTCATTAAAAAATTGCAATAAGGCGATTTTCTTTTTCACACCATCAAATTGCTTTCGAGGTTTGGCCCTAGGCCGACGGCCACGACTGGTGCGATCAACAACCTCTCCAGAGCAAGAGAGAACAAATATTCCAACAATTAAATAATGGGGTAAATTCCGCCACACACTTTTCCCTACCATGGGTTACCTCACAAATCCTTTGTGCCAATCTATTGAAAACTAATATTAAATGGGTTTTCTTGTTTTGAAACTATATGTCTCGCATCCTTCCCAATCGGTAATGAGTTTAATGTTTTCATCCAAACCGCAAGATCAGTAGTATCTGCATTAAAATGCAGGGTAATCTGCGCCATATCAGTATTAAACGATTTTAATACGGGTGTAATCCTTTTGGTCACACCTTTAATCGTTAAAAAATCAATAAAATCGTATAACTCTCTCACTGATTTAGCACCGTGGACTTGGATAACTGCTCTTTGGTGAGAAAATCCAAAAGAAGATATTTTATTGGGAAAGCGCTTAAATAAATCTAATGGGGTCCGGTAAACAAGACTTGCCAGGGTCGAGCTTAGCTTATGGCCATCAGCAGTACTGAGTTCACTTTGTACAGGCACAAAATCGGTATGTTCAACAATTTTATTGGCCTCAAGGTCCACCAGGACAAAATCGCCGTCCATCACAAATTTTCTTTTTTTCCCGAGACGATTCTCTCCCACTTTTTCGAAATTAACATTCACGTGCAACCAAAGTGAACCTAACTTCTTAATCCCCTTTGGCCCTTCTTCATCAGTTGCTACTTTTTGAAGTTCTTTCATCGTCTCAACAGGAACTTTAAGACGTTCACGAAGCTCTTTGCGCTTATCATCGTTGGCAACAATAACTTGTTCAACTATTGCCCCTAAGTTTTCCTTTAAATACTTAACCCAATGCTCCTCAATAACTGAGACAAAATCGCTTTCAACATCAACTCCCACATCTAACCAAGACATGTCCTTAAGCCCAAAATCGGTGGTAATAATAAGCTTATCGTAATTTCTCTTACCCATTTCTGTTGTGAACTTTTGGTAAATAGAATTTAATAATTTTTTATTAACTTTGGCGGATACCATGAGGTAACGGCTATTGGGGACTTGCTGAGAGCGGGTCATTTTTTTTATAGAATAAGATAAGATGGCGCGGTTTAAATTGCCAAATTTGGCCTTAAGCCGCAAGCGCTTGGCGCGCAAAGCTTCTTGATACTCAGTGACACGTTTATTACTAACACCGGGTGCTTCAACACCATATTTCTTTTTTAAACGTTCATGGATCGGTGAAAAATATTCTTCAAATTTTTCTTCATACCGTTTCCAGAAAAATTCGGTATCAAGACCCAGACTTTTAAACTCTTTGGTGAATATATTGCGAAAGGCCTGAGATAATAATTGGTTTTTGATAAAACCTAAGGAATCATTATCTTTGGCATAAAAC
This sequence comes from Bacteriovoracaceae bacterium, assembly GCA_041586955.1. Classification (GTDB taxonomy): domain Bacteria; phylum Bdellovibrionota; class Bacteriovoracia; order Bacteriovoracales; family Bacteriovoracaceae; genus JBFGZE01. Next base: position 24,000 of record JBFGZE010000013.1, on the reverse strand, counting down.
CGCCCTTCTCCTGTTACCCATGCTCTCTTCGCAAATACCGAAGAAGAGAACAGACAAAATGCCATTAAAATAATTGTCCAATATTTTCTCATAAACCCGTCCCTAAGTTTAAACAGTCACATCTTCAATTTTCCCATCCACAATAAATTGAACGCTATTACTTTGAAAGACTTCATTAATCTTTGCGGCCAATTGTGGTGTAGGATTGACCAAGAAATCTTGGCCAAGAGGCAATCTTGCTTTCCCCTCTCCATTTTCAAAAATGAGATGGGTCGGAACACTGCCTCGGTAACTGAGAAGGACTTGCTTGAACTTTTCAAGCCTTCTCTTATCTACACCTTTCATTTTAACATTAATTCGCACTCCAGTAACCCTTTCCTCGGCCTGATCTTTCAGCTTTTCAACTTTGCTAGGAAAAAATTTCCGGGGCTCCTCCGCGAGATTCACTTGGCCAGACATAATAATAGGGTCTTCAGTGGCCAAGACCTCCTCATATTGGGCAAATGTCTTTGGAAAAACGATACATTCAATCTTTCCCGATAAATCCTCTAGGTTAAGAAAGCACATACGATCGCCCTTCTTAGTCAGAATATTTTTCCTAGAGGAAATGATTCCTGCCAGCATCATATCCCGCTTATCATTGCCAGGCATCTCATGGACCCCAGCAATCTCTTTTGAGGCCAATTGCTTTAAAACACCACTAAAGCGATCAAGGGGATGACCTGAAACATAGATCCCCATCAATTGAGACTCATAAGAGAGCTTTTCTTTATCCTCAAAGTCTGATGCCTGAACAATATCTAATTGAGATGACGTATCCTGATCCTGGGCTTCACCCATATCAAAAAGATTCACCTGGCCAAGCTCCTTTTCTTCTTGTTTTTTTGCCCCATAAGAAATAATTAATTCCATATTTTCGAGAAGGGTCTTCCGATTCATTTTCTCACTATCATCAAAGGCGCCTACTTTGATTAAGGATTCAATCATACGCTTATTGACCATCTTTAAGTTCACACGCTCACAGAAGTCGATAAACCCCTTATAAGGACCGTTTGCTTTTCTCTCGTCAATGACAACCTGAACAGCAGCTTCCCCAACATTTTTAATGGCCCCCATTCCAAAACGAATATTGTCGTCAACAACATTAAATTGCCATAATGATTCATTAATATCAGGTGGCATGACCTCAATACCATGATTACGAGCATCGTTAATATAAAGGGTCACTTTATCCGTGTTAGTTAATTCTGAAGATAAAATCGCTGCAAAAAAGGCCGGTCGATAATACTTTTTCAAAAAGGCAGTTTGATAGGCAATCAGCGCATAGGCCACAGCATGGGATTTATTAAAACCATATTCCGCAAAATTGGCCATCAATTGATAAAGATCATCGGCAATTTTTTCATCAAATCCGCGCTCTTTCGCCCCTTTGAGAAAAATGGCCCTGTGCTCTTCAATCAACTTAATTTTTTTCTTCCCCATCGCCTTACGCAAGATATCTGCTTGCCCTAAACTATAACCGGCAAGGATCCGTGCGATGTTCATGACCTGTTCCTGATAGACAATAACCCCATAGGTGTCACTTAAAACAGGCTCCAGTTCTTTGAAGGGAAAAGTCATTTGCTTGCGGCCATGCTTAATATCAATAAAGTCATCAACCATCCCTGAGTTTAAAGGACCAGGGCGATAAAGGGCATTGATCGCAGTAATATCTTCGATATTATCAGGGCCCAATCGTTTACAAAGATCGATCATGCCAGAGGATTCCAGCTGGAAAACACCAATGGTATCTCCCTCTGAAATAAATTCATAAACGTTCTTATCTTCAATATCAATTTCTTCAATATCAAAATCAGGATCATGGTCACGGCGAATAAACTTACACGCCTGATCGATCACCGTCAGGGTTTTTAGGCCTAAGAAGTCAAACTTCACCAATCCTATTAATTCACTAAAGTCCTTATCAAATTGGATAACCTTTTCACCTTTAGCACCCTTAAAAAGCGGGCAATAATTAACCAAAGGTTCATTGGTAATAACAACTCCGGCAGCGTGAATCCCCGCATGACGATAAAGCCCTTCCAAGCGGCGGGCAATGGTAAAGATTTGGCGAACTTTAGGATCTGTGTCGATTAATTCGGTTAGCTTTGGCTCCATTTCTAAAGCGCGCTCTAAATTAATTCCCAATTCATCGGGAATTAATTTTGATAAGACATCTGCTTCAGCAAAGTTAAGTCCAAAAACACGAGACACATCTTTAATCACCGCCTTTGCTTGTAATTTACCGAAGGTAATAATTTGACCAACCTTATCTTCACCGTATTTTTCGGTCACGTATTCAATCACACGCTGGCGGCCGGCCTGGCAAAAGTCCACGTCAAAGTCAGGCATGGAAATCCGCTCAGGGTTAATGAAACGTTCAAAAAGAAGGTTAAAAGGAAGCGGGTCAATATTGGTAATATTCATGGAATAGGCGACAAGAGAGCCCGCACCCGAGCCTCGTCCAGGGCCAACTGGAATCCCATTATCTTTAGACCATTGAATGAAATCTGCAACGATTAAAAAATAACCGGGAAATCCCATCTTGATGATCATATCAAGTTCTTCTTTTAGGCGGGCATAATACTTGGGCCTGATCTCCTCTTCCCATTCCGGTTTGGCCACCAATTTAGTAAATTGCGGCCCCTTAAAGCGCCACTCCAGGCCTTCATTAGAGATCCGTCTGAAATAATCAGCGGGAGTCTCACCAGTATCAATGGGAAATTCTGGCAAATGATAAATCTGCTCCCCGTTCTCATCAGTCCAATTGAGTTCAACATTGCATTTATCGGCGATTTTTAAAGTATTATCGCAGGCCTCAGGGACATGAGCAAAGGCCTGACGCATTTGTTCGGGGGTCTTATAATAAAACTCCTGACTGGTCATGCGCATACGATTTTCATCAGCGTAGGTCTTCCCGGTTTGCACACAAAGAAGAACTTCTTGGGCGGTCGCATCTTCTTGAGTCATGTAATGGCAATCGTTAGTCGCCACCAAATTGACATTATTTTCTTGAGCATAGGCAATAACTTTTTCATTCACTATTTTTTGCTCAGAAATTCCATTTTCTTGAATTTCTAAATAAAAATCGTCACCGAAAATTTCTGATAATTTTGAAATGGCCTTAACCGCACGCTCATCCTGGCCAGTAAAGAAATTATATCCGACCTCTCCCTTAAGGCAGGCCGTCGTACAGATCAGGCCTTCGCTATATTGCTTCAAGAGGTCGAGGTCAGCACGCGGTTTATAATAAAAACCTTCAAGGTACGCCTGGCTTAATAACTTACAGAGATTTTCATAACCCTTATTATTTTTACAAAGTAAAATGAGGTGATGAATCTGACGACTAGATTCTTCCTCATCCTGGGAACTAACACTTTTAGTACGCTTAGCGGCCTTACGGTCAAAGCGGGAACCCGGTGTGAAATATATCTCACTCCCTAAAATTGGTTTAATCCCTGCCTTTTTACAGCGGACATAAAAGTCAATGGCACCAAACATATTACCATGATCGGTTTGAGCAATGGCGGGAACACCCAACTCCTGGGCCTTGGGAATAAGATCCTTGAGTCGAATGGCGCCATCTAAAAGCGAATATTGAGTATGTAAATGCAGATGAACGAAACTATCGGGGTGAGTTTCTAATAAACTTTGAGTGGGCTCAGTCATAATTCTTATTCCTCATTTTTAACCGATCTCCATTAGATCAAAAAATTTCCCCTTTGTCCCGGAGCACGCTCTGCAATAAAGCCAATAGCCGACGAAATTATTACCTAAATCCAATACCTTGACACCTATAATTCCATTATTTATTTAATATAAAGATTTCATCGATTGATGATCTTCTGACCAGCGGCTGATACCGTGCACCAAAACTTAGGGAATATTTATGCCGATCATCCGTTTTTTTCTTGAAAGAAGCTTTGTCATCAATCTTATCTCCATTATTCTCATTATTATCGGTGGCCTTTCTGCCTTTAATTTAAAACGCGACCTAGTCCCGCAATGGCAAGAAAAAAAGGTAACAATCACTGCTCAATTACGAGGGGCCAGCAGTGAAGAAATGGAAAAATGGGTAACCTTTCCTCTTGAGGAGTCTGTCAAAAGTTTGGCCGGTATTAAGAATATCACCTCTCATACCTCTCCTGGGTATACCTCTATTGACCTTCATTTAACGGATGATTTTAATGAGGTTGATAACTTCACAGAGAATGTTAAAAATATCATTGCCGGGAGGAAATCTTCCCTGCCGCAAGAAGTTGAAAACCTGCAGGCCCAAAAATTCCTCATCAGCTCGTTTTGGTTCAGCTCTATCTCCCTTTTAGGTTATGACTTCAAAAACCCAGCTCATTTGGCCAAGGCCTTAGACCTTGAGCAAAAACTTTCACGTCTTCCCGGCATTAACCGAGTTTCAAACTACGCCCCCCAGAAAATATTAACTCTCAAGTTAAACCCTAAAAAATTAGCGCGCTACCAGGTACCGGCACAAAATGTGACCCAAGTTCTTCTTAGTGAGCTTAAGCAAATGCCGATTGGCCTTATAGAAAAAGGCCGGGACCAAATCGCCATTCAATTAGGTGATAATATCAATTCCATTGACCGCTTGAAAAATATAATTGTTAAGGGAAATTCCTCTGGTCGCCAAGTCACCATTCAAAATCTTGGGGTTCTTAAATACGATTTCCCTAAGCTTAAAAACCGTTTTCTGATTAATGGTCAACCCTCATCTAACCTTATACTTTTTAAGGACCTTGACACTGATACCCTCTTAACCAAAAGAAAGCTTCAAACATTAATTGATGAAGAATTAAAAAGTATGCCCCAAGGTCTCGGTCTTGAGATTACAGGTGATGGGCCGGCCTTTATTGAAAGACAATTAATAGTACTCAATAATAATGCCTTCTTGGGGCTTATTTTAGTGGTCCTATCCCTTTATTTTTTCTTAGGGTTTAAGACCGCAGCGATGGCAGCCCTGGGACTTCCTATGGCCTATTTTACCACCTTTACCATAATGGAGGCGATGGGTATAAAAATTGACCTCATTTCCATCGTTGGTATGATTCTCGTAATCGGCATTTTGGTTGATGACGCTATTATTGTGGCCGAGCAATATAATCAAAATCTTGAAGAGGGAATGAATCCCAAGGATGCTGCCTTAAGTGCTGTCAAAACCACCGTGGGCCCCATAACCGGAACCGTTTTGACCACGATGGTGGCCTTTGCACCTATATTAATATCTCAAAGTGGGCTTAATAATTTTCTACGGGCAATTCCCATTGTTGTCATTTCGGCCTTGGCCATCAGTTGGATTGATTGCTTTTTTATCTTACCCAATCATTTATTTCATTTCGTCAAAAAGCCTTTACACGATAAGCGTTTAAATTTTATGAATAAAATGGCGGGTATTTACAAGAAGGTCCTAAGTTTTGCCCTTAAAGCTCGCTATTTATTATTATTGGTCTTTTTTGGTTTTACAGGCTTTTCCCTCTATTTCGCTCAAAAAAATGTTCCTATGAATTTTAATCTCAACATTGGCAACGAGAGTATTCAAATTGTCTCGATTCTAAAAGAGTCTAAAAATGTTGATCATACTGTCACTATGCTACAACCAATCCAAAACAAATTAAAAGAGCTGCCACGTGAGAAGTATAATTTTATCCACACTCGGGTTGGACACGTTTGGCATAATGGTAAAAAATTTGAGGGTGATCGCTATGCCGGCATCAGTATTCGCTTTTCGCAAACGGATCCCAACCTCAAAGAGAATAAGGAATTTATCGAAAAATTTCTCAAAGAAAATCTCAAGGCACTCAAAACCGATAACTTTGACACCCTTAGTTCCGACCGTTCTATCGATGGTAAAGAGGATAAAAAAGATAACCAAGTTAAGGTTTCAATCTCTATGAATGATCAATTAGACGTGGATCAGGTTCTTAAAGTTACTCAGGCCGAAGCGATGAAAGTGGAAGGTACGACAGGGGCCTTTCTTGATCCTGAGCGAATCCAAAAGACGTGGGTCTTTAATCCCAATAATAAAAAACTTCTCGAGTATGGCATTAACCGCCAAGAGCTGGCGATCCAATTGCGCGGTTTTACCACACCTCAATGGATTAAAGACATTCGCCTCAACGGAGAAAATATCCCCCTTCAAGTCGGCTTTACAGACGGTGAAGACTTGACCTTTAAGGACCTCAACAATCTCCTTATAAACCTTTCCAATGGTCTACAGATCCCCGCCTCATTCCTTGGAAGCTGGCAGGAGAAAACCATCCTCAAAACGGTTAGCCATGAGGACTTAAAGCGTAAAGTTTATGTCGACGTCCTATTTGATGCAAAAAAAATTAATAAAGATACCTTTATCAATGATCTAGATAAACAATTATTGCCTTTAAAGGAACTTTACCCGCAAACTCAATTTGAAGTGAAGAATTCAAGCCGTGGAGAGGAAGAAAATAAATCCAATCTCCTTAAAATGTTCTTCCAATGTATTCTTTTAATTATCGCCATCTTGGCATTTGTTCTTGGTAGTGTGGCACAGCCACTTATGATTATCTCGGCCATTCCTTTTGGTATTATCGGTATTATTTGGGCCTTTTATTTCCAAGACATGCAATTAGATGTAATGGCGATTATCGGAGTCATTGGTATGGCGGGTGTCGTGGTTAACGACTCCCTGCTAATGGTGGATACCATTAATCAGAAAAAAAAGAAGCAAATAAAGCAAGATAAATTCGCTATTATTGATGGTGCGAGTTCACGCTTACGCGCCATTATGCTGACCTCTATTACTACTTTAGGGGGCGTCTTTCCTATGGCCTACGGAATTGGTGGAGATGCGGGTTTTACCAAGTCCCTGGCGATGTCTATGGGCTGGGGTCTTAGTTTTGCAACAGTTCTAACATTGATCCTAATCCCCTGCCTAATGCATATTCAATGGGATATTCTGTCACTCTTAAACAAAGTTAAAAATAAAGTTTTCAAAAATAAAGAGCAAGAAGAATTGGTAATTCCCGTCCACACCCCTTTGCCAGAAATGCTCATCAGTCAGGAGGCAGAAACCGTTTCTGATGGTGACTTTGTTCCGGTTTCTAAGAAAGAAACAGAGCCGATTCTTCATTTATAGTTAAGAAATTCTTGCGCAATTTTTAACTCACAAAAAAAAATAGTCTAAATCCCATAGCAAATTTACGACTATTCTCAATTAAACCTTTAACAGGGAATTTAAATAGTCAATTTCGATAGCGCCGGTCCCCTAATTTGAACAACACAAGGCCTAGGTAGTGAATCACCGCCATGTGGCCAATGACTCGTTAAATTGCTCAGGCCTCTACTGTTCTCGCCAGGATGCTGTACCGAAAGAAATAAGGTCTGCCCATCCGTTGAAAAACTCACCCCCGTTAACTCAGCGTCTCTAGGAGCCGATGCTACCTGAAAGACTTGCCCTTTAAGATCTCCGGCCATAGGAATAAAAAAAAGTCCATTATTTTTAAACTTCTTGTAAGGAGGTCTATTCATTCTTGATCCACTCATATCGGTGGTCATCCACAAATTACCATTGCGATCAAAGGCCATATTATCAGGGCACGCAAATTCTTCACCACCCATTTTAAAGTCCGACGAAGTGAACTCCGTTGATAAATGGTCTCCCTTTTCTTGAATTTTAAGAATGGAGCCATAATAATTCGCGCGGTTAACATTATTTGTGAGACATACCAAAACATCGCCAGTAAAGGGGTTCACCTCGATATCTTCTGGTCTATCACAAGGTGTAGCGCCTAATAATTTGCCGGCCTTGCGACAATTAATGAGAATATCAAGTTGATCTTTAAAGTTTTTCTTTAAGACTTCTTGTTTATTGATATCAAGAGAAAGCCAACGGCCTTTAATAATATCGGCGACAAAAAGCTCCCCTCTCTCCAAAGAGCCCGGTCTCTCCGCAATAAATTTATAAATAAATTGATCTGCACGGTCATCACCAGAATAAACCACTGTGCGGCCATCATTGGTCTTTACACAGGTCGCACATTCATGGGCAAATCGCCCAAGAGCGGTTAATTTTTTGGCGGCTCCAGTAAAAGGATTAACTTCCACCACCCAACCATAATGCTCAGGAGGCAAATTATAATGGCGCTCCCACCCAAGTTTACTGCTCAAAATTTGCTTTTTATTATGTAATCTCTCCCCCACAAATAGATCGTAATTTTCTTCGCAGGTTAAAACAGTGCCCCAAGGGGTGACTCCTCCGGCACAATTCCCCAAGGTCCCAATCGCAGTCCTCTTTCCTGCGATAGGTCGATCAGCAATTAAAGGGATTGGAGTCTGTCCAGTGATACGACGATTATAAGAAGAATTCGCGACAATCTCCCATTTTGAATGTTCATCCTTTCTTCTAAGATGAAGAAGAGAACCTCCCACTTCGTAACGCTGCTTATTCACCTGGGCCTGATTGGGTTTACTACCCCGTGACAACCCATTAATAAATAAGGGATGCGGGTACTCATGATTAACCCATAAAATCCCTTCATGCTTTTGGTTGCTTATAGGAAGGAAAGCGGTGTAATCATTATTAAAACCAAAGGTATCTTCCGTATTTATTTTTTGCCCCCATTCCGCCAGGATTGTGTAATCAAGGCCCTCTGGTAAAAGAAGATTGTCATAATGACTTGGCCGTAAAGGAGTGAAGGGTAGCTCATTAATTTTTTTAGCGCCAAAACTAGAACATCCAGCGAGATGCGCCAGGGTCCCAACCTGGGTCGATAAAAGCGCCCCATTAGTGACAAATTTGACGAATTCTCTTCGGTTTAGATCAATTGCAGACATACCAACTCCTTTTAAGGCATGCCCCTAGTTTACCAGAAATTTCTAAAACTTCCCCTCATAAGAGGTGGTTACAAAACAATTCCCAGAAAATCATTTATATTATTGAATCACCTCAGTCGGACAAGACCTAGGACCCATAAAAAGCAAATACAACCAATTAACTATGAAATGAAAAAAAAGGAAAATTTAATTCTCCCCATTCCACATCTCATTCAATATTGACATGCCTTAGGGGCCGCAAGGCGCACTTTTATCCCTATATCAATTAATGGCGCCGCTCTTCCCAATATCTGTTTATGAGATAAACAAGTGGAATTCATGACAAAAAACTCCTCGCCCCTCAAGAAAATTTTTTGACATCAAGGCCTACGACAAAAATGAGACCTTCCACTCTCTTTAAACTTCCAATCATAACCGAATGACCTTTTGAATAAATCGGCTAACCTTAGAAAAAAGCTAATGCTTTTAATAGTTTACATCAGACATTAATTCTCTATAAATAGTACCAATAATAAAATCCTTATAGGGGTCCTTGCCAAAAACCCTAGCGCGTGACACACTGTGGCGACCCATTGAGAGAGATTTTTATGAAACTACGGATCAGCCGTACCCGCATTCCTCAAAACAAAAGACAATTGGATCTAAATCTAGCTCGACCCTTTGAATTGGATCGAAACTCCCACCTTGGTGGTAAAAGTTTTTATTTTTTCGACTTTGACGACAATGTCGTCTCTCTTGCCACTCCAATTGTACTTTTCTCTAAAAAAGATAATAGTGAGAAATGGGTTTCTAGTGGAAGCTTTGCTCAACATTCAAAAAGCATTGGTAAGGATGGCCCTTTTAAAGATTATTTTCTCAATTTTGATGACGACACAGGATCGTTTCGCAACTTTCGGGATCAAAAGATCAATATCTTTGAGCGTTTACTCGGCAAACAATTATCCTTTCATGAGGATATTCAGGTCGCTCTTAAAAGGGCGGATTATAGTTGGAAGGCGCCCTCTTGGCATTGTTTTTACCATGCCACCTATAATCAACGCCCGACTTCTGTCATCACTGCCAGAGGCCACCAAAAAGAAACCATCAAGCGTGGAATTGACCTTCTGGTTAAAGATGGCCATCTCCCCCATAACCCTAATTATTTAACCATTTACCCGGTTAGTAATAGTACTGTTCGCGCCACAGAATTAGATGACCCTAAATTTCAAATATCAGTTCCAGAACTCAAACGAAGAGCAATCATTCAATCAGTTGAAACAGCTCTTCAAACTTATGGCCATTCCCCTCATCACCGCTTCGGGATGAGTGATGATGACCCCGCGAACTTAGAATTAATTACTGAAGCGATGAAAGAATTAAAACGTGAATATGTTGATATGAGCTTTTTTGTCATTCAAACCACTGAAGATGCCATCATTAAAACAGAAGTTCTTCAGCATCGCACTAAACAGAGACATAGATTCACTAAGCCTGAGCAACTTAACCTCTTATAAAACTGTCTTTTAAATTTTACTGATTACCATTTCAAAATACTCCAAAATTGGTGTACCAGCATAAGGCCAATGGCACGGTGGAGGTCAGTAATCGGAGACCCAAAAAAAGCGGTCTGCTCCCAACACTTTAAAAGTCTTGCACAAAATTCGGGCTGATGCTAAATAGGTTTAGTGGTTTTTTAAACTGTCACTTTTATGCCACAAATGCTCTTTATTGATAAAAATATGAAGAAAATATTGGGCACTCATTAAGTAAGATATATTGTCCCCCCTTTTTAAAATAATTTTAAGTCCCTATTATTCAGACGAAAGGAGATGATACCATGCCAAAGTTCATCGATACCCACCCAATGAAGCCATTTACAGAGGACACTCTTCATAAATTGCAGAATGAGCCACCTGACGAATTCGGAGTCACACACGATGAGATCCTATTCAGTGAGAAAGATAATAAGATCTATTGCGTGCTGGACGCTCCAAACCTCGAGGCGATCAAAAAACACCATGCGAAGGCCGGCGTCAAATGTGAGAGCATTCACGAAGTGAAGTCGACGCGTTTATGAAAGATGTCTCTTTGATCGTTCCAGGTTCCATGGTCGGACCTATCTTTTTGGAACCTGGAACGAATGCTTCTTACCGAGAGTCGCCATTTAGGCGAATTCACAGTCTTCATTAGAAGCTCTCAAACTAAAGATTAAATTATTCCAGTTTTAACTAAATACCGTATTCGCTATTTCTTCTTTAAGGCCCAAAAATTTATTCAGTTTAAAGTAAACAATTTTTCCATTATTTAAGATTTAACATTTGCCAAAAACTCTTTTAGGCGAGGAGATTTAGGATTATTAAATATTTGATCAGGAGGACCTGATTCAATAATTTCACCTTTATCCAAAAATATAATCACATCAGAAATTTCCTTAACGAAGCTCATTTCATGGGAAACAATGACCATAGAGATTAGATTAGATTTTAGGCCGCGAATGACTCCTAAAACCTCTTCAACCATTTCTGGATCGAGGGCACTCGTAGGCTCGTCAAATAATAAAACCTTTGGGTTTATTGCCAAACTTCTAGCAATAGCAACTCTTTGTTTTTGGCCCCCTGAAAGCTGACTTGGGTAACTTGAGACTTTATCAATAAGGTCCACACGACTTAATAAAGCTTTTGCCTCACTAATACATTCGGCCTTTTTTCTTCCTTGAACGTGAACTGGCGCTTCAATAATATTCTCAAGAACCGTTAAATGGGGAAATAAATTAAAGTGCTGAAATACCATTCCAAAGTTTAACCTAAATTCGTTAATCTTTTTAAAGTCCATATCTATACTAGTATTTTCAAAACAGTACTTTCCTTGAAAGTCTTCAAGCAGATTCAAGCATCTTATCAAAGTACTTTTTCCAGAACCTGAAGGCCCTATAATAGAAGTCGTACGGCCTTTCTCTAGACAAAAATCAACAGAACGAAGAGCATCAAACTGCCCAAATCGTTTCGTTAGACCTTTAATTTCCAATAATACGTTAGATTTCTGCATAATGAAGCTTCTTCTCTAATAAGCGTGTTAATAGCGTAAAAATGAATACCAGCCCCAAATAATATACTGAGACAATTAACAAATAGGTCATTTGATCAAATGTATTCGCTCCTAAAGTTGTTGCGACATTAAATAATTCATTCATAGAAATAAAGGCGGCCAATGATGAATCTTTAAGTGTTATTATGAATTGATTTCCCAAGCTGGGAATGGACCTTTTAATGGCCTGTGGAAGTATAATTCGTCGATACATTTTAAATGCATTCATTCCCAAGCTTTTTGATGCTTCAAACTGACCAAGGCCAATTGAATTAATTGCTCCTCGAAATATTTCTGAAATATATGCTCCGTTATGTACAGCAAGAGCGAAAGAAGCGGAAACAAAGGCATTAAGCTTAATAATATTAGTCAGTCCAAAATAAAGCACAAAAATTTGAACGATAAGAGGTGTGCCTCTAATTAGATAGATATAAAGTTTTGAAATCTGAATGAGTACTTTTTTTTTCGTCAGACTTAAAAAGGTAAAAAATAATGCGATAGGAAGAGATAAGAGTAAAGAACAAGTCGTAATTGAGAGAGTCAGCCCTAAGGCCTTTAAAAATAATGGAGAAGAGTCTACAAAAGCGTTTGCAAAATTTATTAGGCCTGTCATTAATTAGCTCTTTTCTCTCGTTATATCTGCACCAAAGTACTTCTTGCTCAAGTTCATTAGTGATCCGTCACTTTTTAATTTAGACAATATTTTATTAATTTCCTTTAGTAATTCCTGCTTTTCTTTGGCCAATGCTATTCCTTGCTGACTTTGCCCCAGAGATTGATTGGGAAAAACATTAATACCTTTTTTCAGTGCCATTGCACCAGTCACTCTATCCGTGATGACGGCCTCATGCCTTCCGCGAGACAACGCTTCTAAAGCTGTATTGTCACTATCGTATACCTTAACGTTTTCTGAGTATGATTGTGCCATTTTTTGATATGTCGATCCCTTTGAGACTGCAATCTCCAAATTTTCCAAGTTTATTTTATCTTTTTTAGTTCGAGAAAAAGCCTGAGGCCCAGAATAGTAATAAGGAAGAGAAAAGTTGACATGCTTTTTCCTCTCATCGGTTATCGTATGGCTAGCAACCGCTGCGTCAAAGCGGCCCGATTTGAGGCCTTCTATTATTCCTGAAAACTTGTATTTCACACAGACAGGTGTTTTTTTAAGCTCTTTCGCTATTAGGCGACCAAGTTCAACGTCAAATCCAGTTAAGTTACCATCTTTATCGACATAGCTAAATGGTTTAAACTCTCCTGATACCGCAAATCTGAACTCATTCTCCTTTTCTTGATGACAAGAAAATAGAGTTGTGAAAATTAAAATTATTATTATATTTTTCATAATTTCGCTTACCTCGAGTTGTATTCGTAAAAATGATGTCTTTTTTAGGATAAGGTTTAAGATTTTTATTAAAAATTATTTTTTAGACTCTTGTTTTTAACAAACGCCATATGCTTTCGTCCATCTTCTTTTTAAATTTATCAGGGCATGCGACCGCCAAACGATTCGCGTCATTAGCGTGACAAAAAATAAGAATCAAGGTGCGAGTACCACGCTTGAGGTTGGCACCATAAAGTGCTTCTACCAAGTTTTCGAGAAATCCACATTGAAATATTTTAACTTAACAGAAAACAAATAGGGTATGAAAGCATATATTTGGTGAAAACATAGCTACTTAAATTGCGAATGAACATAGGAATTCAGGTTAAGTTCTCCGCATTCAGGAGGAACATGGAGTTGCAGGACCTTACTCTTCCTTAACCTAAATTTTCAAAATATAAAAACAATGGGGTCCTCATACCACTCACTTGAGTCCTAAGGCTACTCCCATTCGATAGTACCAGGAGGCTTCGAAGTAATATCATAAACCACGCGGGTCACTCCAGCGACTTCATTAGTAATCCGTCGACTTACTTTTTCCAAAAACTCAAAAGGAGCCCGGGTAAAATTGGCGGTCATACCATCTGAACTATTAACCATTCGGATACAAATAACTTCTTCATAGGCTCGAGCATCACCTTTCACTCCGACGGTTTTAACCGGCAAAAGAACTGTAAAGGCCTGCCAGGTATTTTCATACATCTTCTCATTAGTGAGTTCTTCAAATAAAATTTGGTCAGATTCCTGAACTTTGAGAATGCGCTCAGCACTTAACTCTCCCAGAACACGAATTCCGATACCTGGACCTGGAAAGGGGTGACGGTGTACCCATTTATATTTAAGTCCCAACTCTTCTCCGATCAGGCGGACTTCATCTTTAAAAAGGTAACGTAATGGTTCGACTAACTTAAGTTTCATGCGCTCAGGTAGGCCTCCAACATTATGATGACTCTTAATCGTCGCAGACTTTCCACCTTTTTGGTGGGGTGAGATTGATTCTATAACATCGGGATAGAGAGTCCCCTGTAGCAAGTGAGTAAAGGTAATACCCTTATGCTCTTCATATTCATGAACTTTCTGCTCAAAGACTTCAATAAATTTATGGCCAATCATTTTACGTTTTTCTTCAGGATCAGCAATCCCCTCCAATTCAGACAAGAATAAGTCTTTGGCATTAACCACTTGAATATTGAGATTTGTTTTTTCTTTTAATAATTCAATATGGCCATAATCCTGAGGACGTAAAAGTCCATTATCTACAAAAAAGCAGTGTAAGTTTTTACCTAGAATTGGTTCGGATAAAGTTGCGGCCACTAAAGAGTCGACGCCCCCTGAAAAAGCACAAAGAACCTGGGCCTCCCCAAGAACTTCGACTTCTGCACGTGCTTCCTTCAGCATTTCCTTGGTACTCCAATCTTTATGGAGATTGGCAACGTCGTCATAAAAATATCGGAGGATATCATTGCCGTGTTCACTGTGGTTCACTTCAGGATGAAACTGAAGCCCTAGTATGGGACGTTCCCTATGCTCAATTCCAGCAATTAAATCATTATTACTTTTAATTATTGTTTTAAAGTTAGTTGGAATCTTGGCAACATGGTCAAAATGGCTCATCCATACACTAAATTGATCTGGGCATCCCTTAATAGAAGATCCATTTTCAAAATGAATCTGGGCATGCCCATATTCACCGATACTCCCCTTCTCAACGACACCACCAAATTCTTTGGCCATTAATTGCATGCCGTAACAGATACCGAGAATCGGTAAATTACTTTCCCAGACGGCCGAGTAATCAGTATGATCTTCAAAAACGGACTGAGGGCCTCCTGATAAAATAATGGCCTGAGGTTTTTTTCCCGCCTTAAGTGCTCCGATCACTTCATCAATAGTATAAATAGCACTAGAGTGACCTAACTCTCGCGTTTTTCGAGTAATTAATTGAGTGTATTGAGATCCAAAATCAGCAATCCATATTTGTCTTTTTTCCACGGACTAATCCTTTCGTTTATTTTTTATGATTGACTATAATTAGGGGCTTCCTTAGTAATGATAACATCATGCGGATGACTCTCTTTTAATGAGGCCGCTGTAATACAGACAAAGTCCGCCTTTTTTCGCAATTCCTCTAGATTTTCCGCACCGACATACCCCATCCCAGAGCGTAGGCCACCAATTAATTGATAAAGCATTGATGACAAAGCACCCCTATAAGGGACCTGGCCCTCAATACCTTCTGGTACTAACTTTTGAATTTCATGAACATTTGCTTGGCCATAGCGATCTTTACTGCCAAGGGCCATGGCACCGATAGAACCCATACCACGATAAACTTTATAGGCCCTTCCCTGATAGAGAATACGCTCCCCTGGAGATTCATCTGTTCCTGCCAACATACTCCCCAGCATGACACAACTTGCACCAGCGGCCAAGGCCTTAACGATATCACCTGAATATTTAATTCCACCGTCAGCAATAAAAGGAACACCGGCCTTAAGGCAGGCCTTTTGGCAATCAATAATGGCGCTCAATTGCGGAACACCGATACCTGCGACAACTCGCGTGGTACAAATAGAACCAGGACCAATACCAACCTTAATTCCGTCAACACCGGCCTTGATTAAATCATGACAGGCCTTTTCTGTCGCAACATTGCCGGCGATAATATCGACTTCGGGGTATTTTTCTTTTAAAAGCTTCACCATTTCGATGACGCCCTTTGAATGGCCATGGGCCGTATCAACAACTAAAGCATCGACCTGCGCCTCCACCAATACTTGAGCTCGCTCAAGCTCTTTAGGCCCGACACCCATCGCAGCGGCAACTCGTAAACGCCCCAGTTCATCCCGATTCGAGTTGGGGTAATCAATACTTTGAAGAATATCACGGATGGTGACGAGGCCTTTAAGGCGGCCTTCCTTATCAACCACTGGCAATTTTTCTATCCGATGCTCATGCAAGAGCGTTTTGGCCTTTTCTTTACCTACTCCCAGCTCTGCTGTGATCAGGTCATTTTTCCCCGTCATCACGTCGCACACCTTCTTACCGAGGTCATTTTCAAACTGCATATCGCGGTTGGTAAGAATCCCTACCAACTTATTGTCGCCGTCAACGACAGGCATCCCCGTAATTTTATATTTCCTAGTCATCTCACGCACCTCCTCTAAGGTGGCATCAGAATGAACAGTGATTGGATTATGGATCATACCTGCTTCGTACTTTTTAACCTTCTCAACTTCCTTGGCCTGTCTTTTTGCTGTGAGATTTTTATGAACAACGCCAATTCCACCTTCCTGCGCCATGACGATTGCCGTCTCACTTTCGGTCACGGTGTCCATCGCCGCTGAGGCAATGGGTATATTAAGAAAAATATTTTTTGAAAATTGTGATTTGACCCCCACTTCATGGGGTAAAACTTCTGAATAACCAGGTCTTAATAAAACGTCATCATAAGTTAAAGCTGAAGGAAAATTTGATTCTCTCACAGAGCACTCCAAGTCCAAGATTTTATTGGTAAGTGCTTACAGATTATAGTGTAATTATAGTTAATTAGCGACTGACATTAAAAAAATGATAGGGTGTCAAAAAAAAGGGCAGTTTTAAACCACCCAATTCCATCAAGATATAAAGAGTTTCTTTTTAATAGGATTTCTTATAGTCCATATCATAACTTTTAAGCTCATCAATCAATTGATTGACCTCATTGCTATGGCGCATTTGCTTCTTATACTCATCCACTAACCTATTCTCAAAAATCTGCGGCCGATGAACTGCAGCAGGTGCTTTGAGCTCATTAAGGGAGGCCGGGACTCTGCGTGGAGCGGACTCTTCTTGAACAACTCTTTTATGAACATATTCGTACTTAACATCGGCCCGATCTTGCCCAAAAATGTTAATTTTGACGTTGGATTTTCCAACATATTCTGACTCGGGTCTAAACTTCTTTTTAGGCCTAGGTCGGTTCAAATCTTGTACTTTACCCTTATGATAATTAATCATACGATTGGCCTGAGCTTCCCTTTGGATGGGGTTCGCTTCCCGGCGAATAAAAACAGTACGCCCATTATTCTCGTTTGTAGAAGCTATCGAGCGCTGGCCGCTTGGTTTCTTCTGGCTCAAGGCCTTTTCAAAAGCACTATCGTGTTGGGAGACCTGGGCAGTAGGGGCCTTCGCCATTCTCTTCTCTTCTGGATCGGAATCACCTAAGCGAATATTATTGATCGCTCTTTTATTGAGTGGAGCAATAGAATGAAATAAAGCAGTCACCTTTTTATAGGAGCTAAAACCTATAGGCGTCGGTTTTCTAGGAATTCCATTGCTATAATCTTTCTTCACAAAAGAAAATTGGCCATCTGATATTTCAACAAACCTTTCAGGCTCTAAAATATTGGCCAAAGTAAAATGACCATTTACTGCGAGAAATTGAGTTTTACCTCCAACGCTATCAAAACTGACAATCCCCTCACCTAATTCATAGTCAACTTGGGCGTTCGCCGTTTGAATATAAAAGTGACCATTGGCATTACTAAGCGATTGAAACCATAAATAGCCCGACTTCACTTCGACAATTTTATTGAGAAAACGTATATGCCCTGAACCGGACAAGTGAAATTGATGGTCAAAATAATCGGAAACGGTGACTTGTGAGCCCGCTTCAGTAAAGATTTCAGCAAAATCGTAAATATGAGCGCCCGCCCTTAATTGTAGAGTTTTCCCCAGGTGGGTCATAAAAACATTGCCGCGAACTTCGTGTACCATCCCAATGGGACTTTGCGCCCATAATTGAGTGAGGCCCAAAAAGAGGGCCGCCGCAATGAAACTAGTTCTTTTTGTAATTTTGTACAATTTTTTCATAATGCTTGCTCAAGATTTTCCATTCAGAAGTATTTTTATACTTCTTTCTAAATTCTTCGACGATTGTAAAAAAATGATCTTCCTTGCCCTGATTTAAATAAGTAAGAGCCATCCATAACTTCGCCCCTCGATAAAAAGGTGACGCCGGATATTCACGTACTAGTTTTTCCATATTGGTCAAAACCCAATCAGGATGCTTGCCAGACTCATAAGCAGCAACTCCCGCCTGGAAAAGAAAATTATCATCTACTTTCTTATGCCCAGGAAAATTTGTATAAAAAACGTTAAAAAATTGAGCGGACCTTTCAAAATTCTTGGCCTCAAATTCCTTTTCGGCCATCGCCAAAATTTGATTTGGCGTCCACTTATAAACGTCAAATTTCACTAAATCATTCTTAGGGTCTACCGCTGCTCGTGGTGCAGGTTTAGGGTGTACTGAAGCAATCGTTCTCGCACCCTTGGCCTTGTTAAACTCAGAAACCTGTTTTTCTAATTTTATTTTTAAATAATTATTTTTGGAATCCAATGATTCAATTTCAAACTTAAGACGATTGATTTCCGCTTTTAGGTCGCGGTTTTCCTTGGCCAGTAAAAGGGCCGTATCCTCATATCTATTAATTTGAGCGGCCCTCTTTTCAATCCTTTGTGCCAAATCACAAGAGGAAAGCGAGAGAATCAGAAAAGTCATTAATGTCGTTTTACTCAAATTTTTCATAATTATTTGCCTTAAAGCTAAAACTTCTTATTAACTCTTTAGGCTAATCGGAAAAAAAGACAAAAATCTTAATACTGAATCAAAAAAGGTTATTTCATCCATCTAAACAATTGAAATTAGGTTAAACACCACAGAAGTAATCCATTAGAACCTCAACCCATTTTTTTGGCGAAGGCAGGTCGGTTTTGATTCCCAGAAATATCGCCTCCGAGGAAAAATAATGGCATAAAAAACTCCAAGGCCCTTTCAATCATATAAATGATCCTTCGCAGAAAGTTGACCTCAAAATGACATAGAATATAAGTAACCCCACACGTTTCATGGGATAATGAGCACCATAGGCACATGACACTTATGTGACAACTTGTTAGAATATGCCAATTCTCAATTGGTTGGAGGTTTAACTCGTGTTTTCTCAAATTCTCGTAATAGTTCTTTTTCTATGGCAGGCCCCCCTAATCGCGATGGACAACCAGGAAGAAATTCCAGCAGAACCAGTTCTTGTGGGTATGCAAACCTTTAAAAAAGATAACCAAAACTACTTGGCCATTAATTTTAAAAACCATCCTCATTGGCATACCTATTGGCAAAACCCAGGTGATTCTGGGCTCAGCATTAAAGTTAAATTTACTGTCAATAATAAACCACTTGAATTAGAGGCCCTCCAATGGCCAAGCCCCACACGATTTACTGAAGGTGAAAACTTATGGACTTACGGACTGATCAACGAATATTCTCTTTTTTACCGATTGCCCGAAGAGCTAACCAGCACATGGACTAATCGGCCTTTCAAGGCCAATTTAACGTGGTTAGTCTGTAAACATATCTGCATTCCCGGGAAAAAGGAACTAAACTCTTTGACCACTGACTCAGGAGTAAACGAGACAGGTGTCACCTTTTCCCATGACCAATTACAAAAACTCTTGATGCTATTACCCAAAAAAGCGCAATGGCCGAAAGAGCTCGACATTGTTCTAAAAAAGGACCCCACCACAGATGGCCTTGTTTTATTTTATAATTTTTCCTCTGCAACAAAACATCTTAAGATCAATGATATCAATTTTCTCACACCGCTAAGAGTCTCTCCTCTTGACTTTAGACATGAATCATTGGCACTTGATAGCAAAGGTATTCTTTACGGAAAAACACCGATTAGCTGGGATGGTGAATACGAAGAACCTCCAATGCAATTGCCAAAAGATGGCCTTTTTGAAAAACCTATTACCATGACCTTTCATTTATTTCATCCAGAAAGGCAAGAAGCGCAAATCATCGAGAAAACTTTTACTCGCTTTGATTTAAATGGCACAGAAGAGCTCAATCAATTCTTCTCTCTTCTTAGTAAGGTTGATTTAAAAAAAGGAGCCGACTTACCCCAAAAGAGCACCAGCTCCGACCCTTTCCCATTGCCTGCACCTCAAAAGAATGGGCTTCTCTATTTTCTTGCCCTCGCATTTATTGGCGGTCTTATTTTGAATATTATGCCTTGTGTATTACCAGTCATCTCTTTAAAGCTCTTTCATCTTCTTAGTATTAGGGAGAAAAATAAATCACTTATTTTACGTCATAATCTCCTTTATTCCTTTGGGGTTCTCGCAAGCTTTCTGGTAATGGCGATCGTTGTCATTGTCATTAAGGCCACCGGACAAGGTATCGGTTGGGGATTTCAAATGCAATCACCAGGCTTTATTTTGGCGATGATTCTTATCATTTATGTCTTAGGTCTCAATATGCTGGGCCTATTTGAGTTTCATACCCCAGGTGGTAATAAAATTGGCGCTATCAAACTAGGAGAAGGTCCATTCGCCGACTTTTTTAATGGGGTTTTGGCCACACTTCTGGCCACTCCCTGTAGTGCTCCTTTCTTGGGAACGGCCTTGACCTTTGCTTTTACTTCACCCCCTTTAGAAATAACTCTGACCTTTTTAGCGATCGGCCTTGGTTTGGCCTCTCCATTTCTATTAACCGGCTTTTTTCCTGCCTTAATTAAATTCCTGCCTAAACCTGGGCAATGGATGATCACTTTAAAAAAGGCATTGGGTATTATCCTCCTCATCACTTTATTATGGTTATTCGATATTCTTTTTGCCCTGACTGAAAATCAAATGGTCTGCCTCGCTTTAGGGGTTGGCCTCATTTTATTAGGAATCACTCTTATTTTTAGGCGCAAAGTCAGTAACAAATTGGCAAAAAATGTGCTTCTCATCTTCCCTACGGTGCTTTTTATCTATGCCTACCAATTAATTCCCGAACAATTACCACAGGCCAGTAATCGTTATTTGGAGGAAAAACAGAGTAAAGGACTCCCATGGGAGAAATGGTCAGCTGAGAAGATGGCCTATTATCAACAAAAGCAAGAGTGGGTTTTTATCGATTTCACTGCAAAATGGTGCGTCACCTGCAAAATTAACGACAAAACGGTGCTAGAAACCAAGTCCTTTAAAACTTTCATTGAGAAGAATAACCTCAAATTACTATTGGGTGATTATACTAATGGCGATCCACTCATTGAAAAATTTCTTCAAGGCCATGGCCTGGTGGGAGTACCGGCCTATTTTATTCAAAGGCCAAATGGTCAGTTAATTAATTTAGGCACGATGATTAACATCCAGAGGTTGGAAAAGATAGTTCTCGATTAAGGCCATACATTCTAGCTTTGCAATACCTTGGCCTGCAATTAGTTCTAGATATTCCCTCTTTTGGGAAATCTGGTTAAGATAGATAGTGAATGAAATATTCGACATCTAGCGAGAATAGTCCCTATGGCCCTACGTTTATTATGTGTAGACCCTGACTCCGACTGGCTTTTGGCCGCGAAAGACTTCTTTACCCAAAGAGGTTATGCCATCGATACTGTAGAAAATGGTAAAGATGCTCAATTGATGATCTCTAAAAGCTTTCAAAAGGGTCAGCAAGAATACTTCCAAGTCATCATTAACCTAGAGGTCCAGAATTACTCAGGCCCCCAGGTTATGAAGTTTTTGCGACTACGTTTTCCCAAACTTGATACGACCGTCATCTTAAGTTCACGCCGCATGATCGATGAAGGGGTTCTCACAGAATGGCAATTAAATCGTCTCGGTGCCATTGATGCTCTCATCCGCCCCTTTCCCCTGGAAGACTTATTATCATTAGTTGAAGGCGCACAATCAGTTGATCAATTAATGAAAAATATGCCTGATAATGAAGGGCAATCTGATGTCGAAGAAGTTGACGCTAACTCTGATAGTTACTTTGAAGTCCCTATGGTAGACTTTATCCCCAATAGAAAAGTGCTCTTTGACGTTTTCATCAAAATTAATGATAAGAAGTTTTTAAAGATTCTTCATGCGGGCGATTCATTTGCTCAAGATAGAATTACTCATTATAGAGAAAATAAAGGTGTTAGCTCCCTCTACTTCCATAAAAGAGACCGTCGTAAATACATTCGTTTCTGTAACCTACTGGCAAACCGCCTCATAAAAAAACATGCCTCAGATAAAACCCAGGTCAAGGGCAAGGTTTTAAAGATTGTCGCTCAAAACTTTGTCGATGAGGTTGATTTAACGGGGGTCAAGCCACAAATCCTGGAACAGGGAAAAGAGCTTTGTAACAATATTTTTAATATGATTCAAAGTGATAAGCAATTATTTAAAGTGGTCAGTAATTTAAATGATTTTGACCCTACCAGTTTTAGCCATTCCTATATGGTATGCCTATTTACTTCCATGATTGTGAATCAATTTAAATGGAAAACACCTCAAAGTTTAGAGACTGCGGGCATTGCCGCCCTATTACATGATATTGGCAAAACCAAATTACCCGCCACGATCCTGGAAAAGAACCCACGAGAAATGAATGAAGAAGAATTGGCCGAATATAAAAAACATCCCATCTATAGCACCCAACTTCTTGAGGAAAATAGATTGATCACCACCTCAATCAAACAAGTTATTAGGCAACATCATGAATATAGTGATGGCTCAGGTTTTCCTGATGGACTACGGGACGATAAGCTTCTCACCATTTCTAAAATTATCAGTCTAGCGAACTTCTTTACCGATTATATTGCGGATAAGGAATTATCACCCCGAGTCGCACTTAGTGAGATATGTAAAGATCCTTTAATCGTCAAAAAGTTTAACGATAAGGTTTTAGAAAACTTAAAGAATGCCTTTAAAGATCCTGAAACTCTCTCCAAAGACACAGGGCTCTCACGAAACTCTAAGCTTGTTAAAACTAAGATTTTTTAAAAAAGTTTTTTGAGGAGCTTTTTCGCTTTTTTCTCTAGTTTTTTAGCAGGCCCGGACTTCGCATTCTTCTGCTTCCCTGTAAGCTCTTTAGTGGCATTAGACTTGGCCTTATCTATTTCTTTTTCATTTTTAGCAAGTGCCTGCTTAATCTTTGAACTAACTTTTTGATATTGTTTTTCAAATTTCTCTTTTTTACCCGCAATGCGTTTATTGACCTTATCTTTAATTTCCTTTTCTTTGGCCTTGATTTTCTTTTTAACCTGGGCATGAACCCCGCGAGAAATCTCATCGCCTAAATTAGAAGAAAAGCTCCATTTAATTTGACTAAGAGATCCCTGGGCCTTTGCTTCAATATTAATGAGAGGAATATCACTTAGAACATCTGTCATTAAGGATTTAAACTTTTCCGATTTTGATTCAACATAATATTGGGGTTGATGAAATTGATTAAAAGATGAAATTTTGATTGTTTCGCCAACGATTTGCCCTTTAATATTGCTGGTAGCAATCGCCTTTTTAAGCCCTATTTGGTGACTTGATTGACCAAACATCATATTCTCTACGACCAGGCCTTGTAAATCGACAGAGAAGCTTTCTGTCGCTGGCGCTTTCGTATGATCAAAGACCGCTTGCACTTTAGCTGCCTTCACTTTAAAGGCCTGAAAATTACCTTCTAGATCAAAGGTCGCTGGTTTTTGTAGAAAGATTGGATCATTGGTGACATTTTCGAGGGTCCCTGAAAACTCTACATCTTGCATTCCCTTGGATGAAATCACCATCTTCTGTAACCAAAAGAGAGGGTATCCAGAAGTAATCGGAAAAGAGATATTAAGACCCTCCCCTCTTTTTGGGCGCTCCGCTTTTTCTATTTCTTTTTTATCAGCATTATCTGCTGG
>JBFGZE010000012.1:0-54288 GCA_041586955.1 Bacteriovoracaceae bacterium | reverse complement strand
TCATGAATATTGGTAACAGTGACTTTAATAAATTATTCCAAAATAAATTGCAAAATCCTGATATTCAACGCCTTAAAGAAACTTTTAAATTAGGCTGCCTCCTCCATGATATTGGGCATGCCCCCCTTAGTCATTCCACCGAAACAGTCATGCCCAATATGAGCGAGCTCAATATCCCCAAGGGCTTTATTAAGAAAAAAGATATTGGAATTGAGCGTCAGGCAACACATGAAGATTATACGATTAAATCGATAGCCGATAGTAGCTTCTCTGAGGCCTTTTCTTTAGTTGAAAAAAAATTCGGTCTTACTCGCCGCCATATTGCCGACCTAATCGTTGGCCAAACCACCGACCCAGATTATTATACCGTCGATAGTATTAATTATTTTTCTCTTCTCCATCAATTAATCTCTAGTGAACTAGATTGTGATCGTATGGATTACCTCCTAAGAGATTCCTATTTTTGTGGCGTAAGTTATGGTGGCTTTGACTTGGACTGGCTCATCGATAACCTTGAAATTTGCGTCATCGACAAGAAGGCATCTCTAGGCATTACCGAGCGAGCGACTGTAACTTTTGATGACTTTCTTTTAAGCCGTTATCATATGTTTTTGATGGTGTACTTTCATTACCGTGCCGTTTGTTTAGAACAATTACTTTATAAATATTTCGAAACCTCACCCCTTGAGTATCGAATTCCTGCAGATATCGAGGCCTATGTGGAACATGACGATCATCACCTGCTAAAGGTTATGAGAAAGAGTCAAAACCCCTATGCTCAAGCGATTGTAAACAATCAAATTCCAGATAAAATTTTTGAGTCTTTTAATGAAGGTCAATTGCAAACCTTAGATAAGATTCAGGCCTATATGACTGCTGAAAAGATTGAATTCATTCGCTGTAGCTCCACCGGTCGCTTATCCAAATATTATAATCAGAGTGAAGATGGCATTTCTCCTATCAAAGTAGTCCGTAATTTGGCAGGTAGTAAAAACAAAATCTATTTCAATATTGATGAATCGACTGATCTTTTCTCTAAGTTTAGCCAATCCCATGCTGTTAACCGCCTCCATTGCGACATGAACAGCTTAACAAAAATGCAGAAGAGTCAAATACTAGGATTGATTAACAGTTAGATTAATTGAGATTTAATCAATTATAGAGGATAATATCTATATCTATGATGAATAGCATATCGATCTATATTCTCCTAATCCTCATTTTTCTAGGATTATCTAAAAGCTTCTCGCCTTCAGAAAACCGCAATAAATTTGTGCAAAATGAATTGGTGATCTCTGGAGAATTTAAAGGTGCCCCCTTAAGCATTCAATATATTGATGAGATGAAGGCCGGCTTCCTCATCAAAACTTATTATCTCAAATTAAAAGTCATTCACCTTTATAGCTCTCCTGAAATTATCGTCGTCCGTACCTCGCGTGAATTCTATGAAAAGATTAGGCCCTATCGTGGTATGTCAATTTTCCGACGACAAGAGCGCACCCTCAAGGAATTTACGACTCCCATGCCTCCTGGCACTCTCTACGTCGGCGATCCCTCTTATGGCCATTGGAATTATGAAAAATCTGGTCGAAAAACCTGGAGCTTTCATCGCGCCTACCGCCACTTACCAGAAATACTTGGCTGGCAAGATTTCACTCCGACCTATGAGTTCTTTAAACAATCAAAAGTTCATGAATCATTAGAAAAACCTTATTTTGGTGACGATCAAGAATTTGGCAGAGAGGGGCGAATTTCAGCACTGGCCTTTCCTATCATCAAGAAAAAAAGTATTTTTTATAAACTCAATTTCCGGGGCATCTTCAGCCGTTTTATAAAATTCCCGTTAACGAAAGAGAAATAAAATGAATGAGTTATTTGATAAATTGATTCTCCGAATTGTTTTATCCATCTTTGTTTGCCTTACCCTGATTATCTATAAATATGCTCATCATATTCTCTACCCCTCAGCTCGCAAACAAATATTTAAACGAATTTTCCCCTCGAAAAACTCCGCAGATACGATTCATTTATTTGCCCGCATTATAGGTATTGGCATTATTTACCAACAGTTTAACTTTCGCATTTCAGAGGGACTCATACTCACGATTTCTGACTTTCTCATCCAATCGATAATAGGAATCGTTTTTTATCTGATCTCCATTTATATTCTTGAAAGTATTGTTCTCTATAACTTTGACTATAAAGATGAAATCCCCAAAAGAAAAAATATGGCCTACGCACTCATCTCTTTTTCTCAATCAATCAGCTTGGCCTACCTCATTAAAACCATTCAGCAAGTATCTGAGCATAATATCGTTATCTTTATTTTATTATGGCTCTACGCTGTAGTTCTCATAGGTTTTTCCACCAAGTCATTTAAAATTCTATCTAAGCTATCTTTAAACAAAAATCTTGTGCAGAAGAATTTGGCCGTCTCATTTTCCTATATGGGTTTTATCTTTGGCTGGACCGTTTTGATCGCCTCCTCATTTCATCATCAAATGGTCGATATTAAGTGGTTCAGTATTCAAATTATCCTCAAGATCCTTCTCTCCCTTATCATCCTGCCTATTTTTATCAAGGGCATTAAAGTTATTTTTAAATTGCAAAATGACTTGGAAAATGAAAATGGAGCTCTGGTTAAAGATGGAGTTGAGGCCGAACCTGGTTATGGCATTTACGAAGGGGCGACATTTTTTACATCTTGTTTTCTAACGACTGTAATAACGGGAAATATTTATTTTGGAAATTTCTACCCCAGCTTTTAAAATAAATCGAGCTGGGAATTCCCATATTGGGCCATCTTACTATGAAATTGCTCTAAAAAATGCTCCACACGATCTAACTCAACTTCACCTATCAGGCGACCAAAATCTCTCTCTAGGTCATTGATACATTCTTTCAAAATCAATTTAAAGTGCTGGCCCTCACCTGTGAGAAATATG
Organism: Bacteriovoracaceae bacterium; assembly: GCA_041586955.1. Classification (GTDB taxonomy): domain Bacteria; phylum Bdellovibrionota; class Bacteriovoracia; order Bacteriovoracales; family Bacteriovoracaceae; genus JBFGZE01. The sequence continues at coordinate 51,343 of JBFGZE010000012.1, read as the reverse complement.
TTCTGCTCACGCTTATCCATGGAGTTCACTCGTCGGTCAATATAGCCCCGAACCTCCAACTCATTTAGGTGACTGGTCATCGTTTGCTTTTTTAGGCCTAAAGTTTGTCCAATTTCTTTAATACTGGGAGCTTCGGAGTATTCGCTAAGAGAGATGAGAACTTCGAGAAAGCTCGGGCGTAAATCTGAAAAGCCTTTGTCCGTTAATTTATCAATGAGCGCCAGAGAATAAGCGCGATAAATTTGTTTTGATAATGATCCAATCCTGGAAATACGTTTCATAGCACATAGTCCTTATATAAGACTATATAACACATTCAATTAATATTTTTCAATGTTTCAGAGTGAGAATCAATATGAGGGTCAACCTTAATATCACCCAAGACCTCATTGATTGAAAGTGAATCTTGCTCCGGCAGACCAAAAACGTTCACCCTTCCCTTCATGCCTTTATGCCATAAGGTTTTTTTAACGATTTTAAAGGTCTTTAAATCTAATGACTTAAGAGTCACCTGGTCCTGGGCCCAAAGTCCGTTACTAATGACTATATTGACCAAAAGTGCAACAAATGCCCATTTCATAAACAATAATTCCTTCTCAAACAGTTAAAGGTCTTCCTTATGAGATATTATTGCAATTTCAATACCTGTTTTAAAAAAGATTGCGGGAATTGGAGATACTGGTGGCCATGCCATTACAGATACTAAAGGTTAGCAAACTCGAACCCCCGTATGACATCAAAGGAAGAGGAAGGCCGACAATAGGCATAAGCCCCATAACCATCCCCATATTGATAAAGGTATGCCAAAAAAAGAGCGACATAATCCCCATAACAACAATGGAATCGAAAATCCTTGTCATCGAGGTCGCCAAGTGAATAAAACGATAGAGAAGGATAACATAAAGGGAAATAATCAATAAACTGCCAAAAAATCCATGCTCCTCATTGAAAATTGAAAAAACAAAATCCGTATGGTTTTCAGGTAAATAATTGAGAGAGGCCTGACTCGATTTCCTAAATCCTTTACCCCAAAATTGACCAGAGCCAATGGCAATTTTTGATTGGATCGCATTATAACCAGAGCCTCGAGCATCAGATCCAGGATTTAAAAAGGTGACAACCCTTTTTCGTTGATACTCTTTAAGGCCAAATTGGTACATAAATCCACCACTAATGATCCCCAGGATGGCAATGACTCCAATCGTTTTCCAACGCAATTTACGGTAAAAACACATGATAAAAAAGACCAGAAGATGTAAAAGTCCGGTACCAAGGTCTGGCTCAAGAACAATAAGAATTGTCGGGATGAAGGCCAAAAGGCCTGGAACAAGAAGCTCTTTAAATCCCATTTCTCGATCAGGGTTTGATTTTGTAAACCAACGGGCCAATACTAAAATCAGAGCGATCTTAGATAATTCAGATGGCTGAAAGCGAATCGGTCCCAAAAGAATCCAGCGCTGCGCTCCCATCCCTTTGTGGCCAAGAATCAGAACCATAATTAAAAGAAAAATATTAAAAGCATAGAAAAGATAAGAATAGCGGAAGAAGTTTTTTGGCCGAATAAAGCTGACGATAACTCCCACCACAAGAGAAATTCCATACCAGGCCAATTGAACTTTATAAAGTCCGGCCATATGTGATGAGGAAGAGGCATTAGTGGCAGAATAGAGATTGGCCAGGCCCATCAGAAAAATTGCCGTTGAAATACCAAAAAAGGTTATATCGTATCGTTTAAATATTTCTAGCAATCTGGTGAAATTCATATCTATTCCGTTTCTTTATTTTCAGTAGAGGTCTGCCCGGCTTCGGCGTTTGTTTTAACTTCTTCTTTTTTCTTATATCGGGCGGCAATCCATTTTTTATAAAAGGCGCGATCTTCTTTTTCATACCTTTTGAAATCTTGAGGATAATACTTTTTCATATAGGCGATCATCACATCTCGAACAACAGGCACCGCCGCAGATGAACCATGACAGCCATGTTCGACCACCGAGGCAACGGCGATTTTAGGGTCATGAGATGGAGCAAATCCCACAAAAACGCCGTGGTGGCGCGATTTCATTGGCATCTCTTCACATTTTGAAAATAATTCCTTTTTATTCATACTGCGCACTTGGGCGGTTCCTGTTTTTCCGGCCATGCGAGTTCCAAAACCTTTATACCACCAGGCGGTCCCTTTAGGGTCATAGGCAACTTGAGAGAGGGCCTTGCGAATGGTTTTAAGGGTTTTATCTGAGATATTTGCGTTACTTATCAATTCTGTATCTGCTTTTTGAATAACTTCACCTTCGTTGGTGAAAATTTCTTTTAGAAGAATTGGTTTATAGACCTTGCCGCCGTTGGCAATTGCAGCGTAGGCCAGGGCCAATTGTAAAGGCGTCGCCAAAACAAAGGATTGGCCAATGGCACAGGATAAGGTTTCCCCTTTTTGCCAAGGAATTCCAAAGCGCTTCTTCTTCCATTCCTTTGTGGGAATCAATCCCGGCCTTTCACGTGATAATTCGATTCCCGTTTTTTTGCCAAAGCCTAAACGCTTGGCGTATTCAGAGATAGTATCAATATCCATAAGAGTGGCCAATTTATAATAATAAACATCAACCGATCTTCTTAATGATTTATAAACATCTGTCATCCCATGGCCACCGCGTTTCCAATCATGGTAATTTCTTTTTCCCAAGCGAAAGCTTGGGCCACAGCTCAATTCTTTATCGCTGGTAATAACTCCCTCTTCTAGCGCTGCAATAGCAGTTATTGTTTTAAAAGTTGATCCTGGCGCATAATGTTCCTGCACTGTCCGGTCCCACATGGGATTATTCTCGTTTTGTACTAATGAGTTCCAATACTCTGAAGAGAGGCCACGACTAAATTGAGATGGATCAAATGAAGGTCTCGACACCATCGTCAAAATCTCTCCAGTATGAACATCTACTGCAACAGCACTACCCACTTTACCTTCAAGCGCTTTATAGGCGGCAATTTGCATATCGCGATCAATAGTTAATTTAATATTATTACCCGGCTTAGATTGCTTATTGTTAATGGTGCCACCAAACAGAGATTCATTGCCAATATAGCGTTTCATTCGGCCACGAGCATCGACCTCTACAAAGACATGCCCATCTTCACCACGTAATTTAAGATCATATTTTTGTTCTATTCCCGATTGGCCAATAAAGTCGCCTAATTTATAATTAAATCGGTCACGCTTTTTATATTTGGGCAGCTGAGATTGCGAAATCTCCGAAATATAACCTACTAAATGACTGCCAATTTCTTTATCGCTATATTCACGGCTAATAAATGTATTAACGGTGACTCCAGGCAGTTTATTATTTTCAGTTTCAATAATTGCCAATTCTCTATTTGATAGATTCTTCTTGATAATAACCGGTACGTATTTTGGTTGCCCCAAATACTTTTTTAACCTTTTCGCAATTTGTTTTTCCGTCATTTCCAAAATGACAGATAATTTTTTAATCGTCTCTTTCTTATTTTTTAAAAACTGCGGAGTAATAACAGCATCAAAACGAGGGGTATTATAGACCATCACTTGATTATTGCGACTATAAATCATCCCCCGAGGTGCTTTTTGAATTTCTTTACGTAGGCGGTTTTTTGTTGAGTACTCCAAAAACCTTTCACCATGGAAAACTTGTAAAAACCAAAGCCTGGCCACAATACCAAGAAAACAAATTACCATAATGTGACCAATTAGATCGGCCCTTAGCTTATGGGATTTGACGATATCATCTTCACCGAACATTAAACTTCATCTCCCAAACGTCCTTCTTCACCACCACTCCAAAACTTTTCGAGAATAATAAAGAACAAAGGTGCCATTATGGACATAATCAGACTTTCTGGTATGAACCGGTAAAATTTCTGCGTCAGATATGAAAAGTTATCAACTTTGCTATAGACAAGAACTGAGACGATTGCAAACCATACCGTTTGAAAAACTTGTGTTAATAAAATAGTCATCGGCACACTAGAAAGATGCAATAATTCTTTAAGAAAACGAATAATGGCACAAACCATTATCCCGGCAATCGTTCCCATCGCCCAACCTTCTACGGAAAATAGAGAATGAGAATATTGGATCACAAAAATAAAAATCGGGAGATAAGGGGAGTCAGATTTAAATCCCAGGAAAAGGACCACCATGACATTGAATGGAATTTTATAATTGGAGAGACCAATGACTGGCAAAAAGGTGGTTCCAATAATCTCCAAGATAATTAATAAAAAAACAGTTTTAAAGAGAGGCCAAAGCCATTTTAAATTAGGACTCATTTCTTGGTCTCCTCATCTTCATCCATCGCCTCTAAAGCTTCCCATTCAATTTTTTTCAAATGGTCATCTTTGGCATTAAGGACAATCACCTCTTCCAAAGTATTAAAATCAACAGTTGGCTTAATTTCTAAATATTGGGTGATACCGTAACTTTGGCGCTCAATCTCAGTCACTGTTCCTATTTTAAGGCCCTTGGGGTAAATATTCCCAAGGCCAGAACTGACAACCACTTCACCCAATTCCACGTCATTAGAGCTTGAAACATATTTCATAATACAAAAGGCACCACTATACCCTTCGATAATACCGTGGGAGCGCGAATTTTTGAGGATACCATCAACCCGATTGTTCGGGTCAAGAATAGTTAAAACATCGGCAAAATGCCCTGTCAGACGGTAGATATAACCCACGAGACCATTATGGGTGACAACTGGAGCTTGTAAGCGTAGACCATCTTTTGAACCCTTATTAATTCGCAAAACCTTAAGGTCACTATTAGAGTCCCAGGCCACCACTTGTGCTAAAATCTTTTGAGTAAATGTATTTTCGCCAAAACGTAATAATTTCTTAAGGCGAATATTCTCCTTTTCAATTTCATCCAAGCTAAAAATCTTTCCTTCGAGGGCACTTAGCTTCCTTTTTATATCCATGTTCTCTTTACTGGCATTGATATTGGCAAAATAATGAGTGAAAAAGCCCTTGACCGAGCTTTGGACGTTCGTGACGAAGCCTTGAACCGGTGCAAAAATACTGATCATTACACTTTCAAACGGGGAGACATATTTGAGAACACCTTTTTGCTTAGTAAAACTCACCAACGCAACAAGAAGCACCGCAGTGTTTATAATAATTCGTAGGTGTTTCTTTTCATCCTCTAAAATTCTCACTTTCACCCCTTGAAAGTATGCGACTCGACGAGTCTAAAGTAACCCTAATCCTTTACGGATGAAGAGCATTCGGCAATAATTACTGATATTTTATACTTTTTATTTGGGGTTTGAAAACTCAAAGGAACAGGGAGTTTCATTATGGCAGAAGGCAAGCAAAGCAAGACCAATAAATTCTTTATAACATTCTTTATCGGTCTTATCGTTGTCTCTTTTATGTTCACTGGATATGAAAGTTTCCGCGGAACACCCGACACTATTGCAAAAGTGGGTGGAATTCCGATTAAGGCCGCCGAATATCAAAAAGAATATGAAAGACAACTTCAATTTTACCGCCAAATCTTTGGAGGTAAGGACCTCACCAGCGAACAAATTAAGAATTTTAATATTAAAAACCAAACCCTTAAAAACCTCGCTCAGAGTAAATTGATGGCCAAATTGGCGGATGATCTAAATATCGCTCCTGCACCAACTCAAATTAAAGAGCAGATTAAAGAACTCCCCTATTTTAAAACCAATGACCGTTTTGACCTTGAAAAATACAAGGCCATTTTGCGCGCGAACCGTTTTTCGCCTGCTGACTTTGAAAAAGATGTTGCTGATGGCCTGAAACTCCAAAGGATGCAAGGCCTTTTCAGCGAGTTCCCTCTTTCACAGGGCTATATTAAGGATCTTCTCACATTTAAAAATCAAACCATGGAAGCTGACCTCGTTCAGGTAACACGTGAAGGACTGCGTAAGTACCTTGTGGTTACACCTGCTGAAGTAAAAAAATATTTGGCAACTCCCGCCAATAAGAAAAGAGTTGAATCTCTTTTTAACGAACGCAAAGCTCAATTAAATAAACCTGAGCAAGTCAAGGCCTCTCATATCCTTCTTAAGACCGATGATAAGAATGAAAAAGAAGTTCTTAAGAAGATCCAAGATATTGCCAAAAAAGCAACAGCTAAGAACTTTAAAGACCTCGCCAACAAATATACTGAAGATCGTAGCGGTAAAAATACTGGTGGCGCTCTAAATTGGTTTGGTCGCGGTCGGATGGTACCCGAGTTTGATAAAACTGTTTTTTCAATGAAAAAGGGGACAATTTCTAAACCCATTAAAACCACTTTTGGCTATCACCTTATTTACCTTGAAGACAAAAAAGCACCAGAGGCCGCCAAGATTGCTGATCACGAAATGCGCCTAGCGCGAGAAATTATGAAGAAAGGGATGAATAAAGAATTAGATGCCCTCTATAAGGACATCAATAATAAAGTTCCTGCTCTTCTTGCTAAAAAAGATTTTAAAGAGCTTCAGAAAATTCGTAACAAATACTCCATTCAAATTGCTCAAAAAGTTAAAATAAGCCGTTTTGATGGAGTTAAGAACACTATTCAATTAAATGACACCGAAATAAAAGACACATTTGACCTCGCTCCAAATGAAATTAAAACTTACCCCTCAGCGGCAACGACAAAATATGTTATGGCCCATAATAAATCCGCTCCAGTGAAAGCAGAAGAGCTAGATAAGCAAATTAAAAAAGAAAGAGAGAGTCTAAAGATGGCCCTATCTAAAAAGTTAAATGAATCGATACTTAAAGAAATGGAAGACAAATACCCGCTTAAAATTTACAACACCAGCTTTTTGGAATAATCCCTATGGCCGATAAGCAAGCCAAATGGCCTCAGAATATCCTGGGGCCTTTCTATGTCGATGATCAATGTATTGCCTGCGATGCCTGCGTCGCAGAAGCTCCCAACTTCTTTCAAATGAACGATACCGATGGCCATGCTTTTGTTTTTAGGCAGCCAGAGAATGAAAAAGAATTTGAAAACTGCTTGGAGGCCATGGCGGCCTGCCCAGTTGAGGCCATCGGCCAAGACGGCCAGGATAAGTAGTATAGTACTCAATCACTCTATATCATTATAAACTCACTTCTTTTCACTTTAACTAATCAGGCCAAAGGTGCTCTCACACCTTTGGCAAATAGAAATGGCGGGCAAAATTATGACAAAATCCTCCCGCCAAAAAAGAGGTTCCATTAAAGAGACTTAAAATAATTCGTAGGCCAAAGACACGCCATAGGTAGCTTTATTAAGATAGTCATCCGCCATTAACTCACCGTCAAAAGACTTAAAGGGCACGAGCTCTGCGTAGAGTTCTAGGCCAAAACCACTTTTAAATTCATGACTAATTGTCGGCACCATTTTTATTTTATTAAAACCATCACCTTGACTTTTTTTATTAAATTTAAAATATGATTTTATGGGTAATTTCATAGAAAGAGCATCTGAAAAACTATATTTTGGACTAAGCTTAAATTCCACTTCTCTGGCGGTGATATCATCATGACCTGAGGTATTTAAATATTGCGAAAGTTGTATTTTCCCACTTAAAAATAACTGGGGGCGCAATTTAAACTTACTTCCAAGCTCAAGAGAAATTGATCCATTTTGCTTATCTTCTTCTCTGGTTTGGCGATTAAGGGGATATTGATAAAAAAGGCCGGTACTTATTTTTTTATTAATCATAGGCAAGACAATAGCTGATCCATAACCAATTTCGACCATTTCAAAATTGCCACTTCCTTTTTCTCCCGATATTTTTTCATAAGAGGATTCCATATTCAGGGCAATCTCTTGGCCATTTACTAATTCATAATTAAAATTAAGAGCGATTTCTTGACTAAGGCCATTAACAGAATTTTTGTGATCTTTAGTTAATTGATTATCAAGGCCAAGCTCTAGTCCCAGCGGTGACTCTCTTAATGACTTAATAAGTTGATGGCCCTGTTCCCAACTAGTGGCCTGTACTGTTGAAGTTAATAAAAAAAATAATGTCATAAACATGTTCATAATTAAATCTCCTTTCGACTCGTTCGTTTTTTGGGAAATTTATAGGCGCAAGTTTGACAAGTCAAACAAAAATTCACCATGACAAACATCATGTTTTGACATCGAATACATCGAAAAAGACATCTTTTTTATTCTCTATTATTCGATTGGAATGGAGCGCGTGTAATGGTTATGAAAATTTTTGATAACAAATTGGTTTACAAGGTCATAAAGGCCTCCCGTTTGCAGTCGGGAGGCCATTCATCTAGCTAATAATTCCCAAATTACCGTTTAATGCCAAGAACATCTTGTAACATCTGATCAGCTGTTGTCAGTGTCTTAGCATTGGCCTGAAAGTTTCGTTGTGCGGTCATTAAACTAACGAACTCATTGGCAATATCAACATTTGATAATTCAATTGATTTAGAAAGAACTTCACCGCGTCCGCCCTCTTGTGGTTTCCCCATAGTGGGCTGCCCCGATTTACGCGATTCTTTATAGAGGTTTTTCCCCATTTTAAAAAGGCCTTCATTATTTTCAAATTTAGCAACAGCAACCTGGCCAAGATCCTTACTATGACCGTTATCATAAACTGCTGTTAAAATACCATCATCACTAAAGGAAAGAGACGCTAGGGTAGCAGCACTATGCCCATCCGCATCGTGGCGAGCAATTGTAGATGGTGACCCAAACTGCGTAGTAGCGTCGTTACCATCACCTTTTTCCGATAAACTTGTACCAAAGTTAAATTTGATCCTTTGATCTGGTTTCGCCCCTTTATTAAAGTTAAGGCCATTAGAGCTTTCCGTTTCTTCTTGTAAAATACCTTCATTTGAAAATCTAATCGTACCACTGGCCTGCTCGTAAAGCTTTCCTTGCTCTCCACCTTCAACATCTTTACCATTTACCATCACATGATAATTCCAAGTATTATTCGCCGATTTATTATAATAAACATTTAATAAACGGGCCGTTCCAACATTATCGTAGACAGTTATTGTGTGATTAAAATTAGAAGTTTTATCAGGATCTTCTGGCCTAAACTCCATAATCTCTGCACGAGAGTCGAGATTTAAATGCATATCCACTTCTGTCGTGCCCTCAGCTGGAATGGTCGTATTTTTTATTTTAATAGGCTCTTCCTTATTCGTTACTTTTCCATTTTCATCTGTAGCGAAACCGAGGACATTATAGCCATCAGAGGTCACGAGTTCGGCGGTTTTGTTGAAATGAAAAGAGCCGTCACGAGTATAACCTAGGCCAAATGGTGCTTTCACCTTAAAAAATCCATCACCATTGATCGCCAAATCAGTTATTTGATCCGTCCGCGCCACATCACCTTGAGACATAATCTGCTTAATATGCGCAAGTTTTGTACCAGCACCAAATTGATCACCACCGTCAATTCCTTTGAGCGAGGTTGCTAAAACGTCCTGAAATTCTGCACGAGAAGATTTATAGCCAATTGTCCCAGCGTTCGCGATATTGTCAGAAACAACACCCATCCCCTGGCCAACTGCAGATAGACCAGTTACACCGATATTAAAAGATCGTAAAATACCCATTGACGTCCCTCCTAGACCTCGCTTTTGATTTTCTAAATAACGACGGATTTAGAATTGGCCTCCGGAAAGGACCGGCCATTTATCAAAAGTTAATTTAAAACTAATGTTGAATCTATTTTTGTAAACACATTATCGGCCATATCATTCTTATCCATCGCGGTAACAATTGTATTATTATTCACGTCGACGATATAGGCCGCTTTATCTGTTATAATTAACGAATCCTGTCCCCCTTTCGTTTTTAACTTATCTATTCCACTCTTTAATTTAAAAAAATCTTCAGTATTAAGACTTAAATTTCTCTCTTTAAGACGTCTCGCTGCGTGGATGGAGAGGTTGATGCCATGCTTAGCTTTTGCCTCACCAACTTCCTCTTTTAAAAGATTCTTAAATTCATCACGCAAGGTAGGATCAGTTAATTTTTTTGATGCATCAACATTGCGATGCTTTGGTAGCTTCGATACGTTGGGGATCAATAAATTATTAACTTTTCCGTCTTTACCCATTCTAGTTTAAAACCTCTTGGTTTTTATTATATGCGTCATTTGCGGTCTTTTGCAACTGCTCATGACTAACTGGACTTTTATGCTCCTGCGGCAATTTAAAAGAGTCAACATCTCTTAAAAATACTTTTTTCTTCCCATCCACTTCAAGAATAGTTTCACCATTTTCAAAAGACACACTTGTCACCAAACCACGCGCTTTAGTTTCTGCTTTAAACTCGTTAAAGTTTTCATCCCAAGCTCGTACCTCAAAACGATAAATACCTTTTGCCGCTTCAAATCCATCTTCTTGACTACCATTCCAAGTAACTGATTGCTGACCAGCACCGCGGGTATCTAAATTCATCTGCTTGATTAATTGATTCTTATTATCATAAACGCGGACAATGGCCTTGGCCGCTGGTTTTGCTAAATGAAAAGGTAAATCAATTTTTTCACCGGCCTCACTGACCTTTACTGAAGTACCATTAGTAATAATCTCTTTACCAAGAAAGCTAGCGCCGTGAAACTTACTTTGCCCAGGGCCATTGCGATTAAGGTTCTCCAGCTTATTATTCACATTAGATAATTGCTCTAATTGAGAAAATTGCGCCAATTCGGACGCAAATTGCTTTTGATCTTGAGGCTTGAAGGGATCTTGATTTTTTAATTGATGAGTTAATAATTTAAGAAACCCATCTTTCCCCATTTGATTGTGCTTTTTTTGATCAACAAACTTCTTGCTCGACGTTTTAAGCCCAGTAAGGCGATTCAGCTCATCACCTACCGACTCCGGTTTTGCTGATTTTCCAAGAGTTGACGACTGTTTCTGCGCCATCTTTATTTTGGAAAATTGATTGGGTCTCCCCTGTCCAGGTTTTCCTATACTAGGCATTTAACCTCTCTTAAGCAGCTTGGGAAAATTCCTTAAAGCTTTGCCATAATTCTCTTCTACGCTCGCGATCGCCCTGATGAGAATGTTTTTGCTGACCAAAGCCTTGCTCCTTATGACCTTGGCCACCTTTATCGGATAGACTTTGGTCTTGTTGATTATTCTTATCCCCTTGGGATAAATTAAACTCACTTGAATTACTTAAACGAACATCATTTAATTTTACACCAGAATCTGTGATTGATTTAATTAATTGGCCTTCATTTTGCTGAAAAAAGGCGCGTCCCTCATCACTAGTGGTTACGATTTCTAAATTCACGGCCTCAGCACCTTTGCCTCTGGAAGCTTGAATTTTAAACATACCGAGATCATCATGCTTTACAATGACATCAACATTTCCAGCAGTCTCTAATTGCTGCTGATCGAGATATTGACTAATTTTTTCAATGATCTGAGTTTTATTAGATGAACTTATTTGAGAAATATCTAAAACTTTGGTCTTTGGCGTAATACTAGTATTATTATCACTACCAGCGTCTTGCGCAACTGCTTGGCCAAGATTCATATCAGACATGCCAATCTTTAGGCCCTGTTCCTCAATCATTGATTCTGGCTTACTTGGTCCCTTAGGCTGAATAAAATTCGTTTCTGATGATTTTTGAATACTTTTATAACCATTAATTTTTTGCCGTGAAATTTTTGATTTAAGTAAACTTAAGGGAGAACTTTGCTCATTCTGATCCTTTTTTCCCTTCAACGCTTTGAGAGTATTTTTCTGGCCTACAAAATCATCACCAAATGAAGCGATCTTTGCTTGTTCTTCTTTTGATAAATTAGGCCCTAGTGGAATAAGGGGATTATCTTTAAGGTTGGCAATAGTCGCCTTTAAAGCTTTAGGGTTCTTTGCCATTTGAGGTTCCGCCTGACTCAATAAATCATTCACCTCGCCCTTTGACCCCTTTCCAGCTTTATCGGCCAAAGCAAGCTTCAATAATTCAGGGTTACCCGACTCTGCTGCCTGACTGACAAGCGCCAAGAATTCTGAATTCATCTCAGGAGTTATTGCCGCTTTACCAGCAACACCAACCTGTAGCCCAGCTCCTTGGGTAGTCAATGTGGGATCAAGAATTATATTGTTCATAAGCTCCTATTAACGCATCGCATATCTATTTTTTCATTAAAAGGTATTGTTTTTGAAGCCGGGCAGATATTTCCTTATCCATTAGATTAAATATCTTTGAGACCTTTACCGCCTCAAGCATACTTAAAATTTGGACTGATATTTCGGAATCCTGCACGCTTAAGACCTCTGCCGCTTTTGCGGGCTTCATACCACTGATAACATCTACCATATGAGTGACACGATCTTTTTTTTGTTTATCCTGTTGATCAATACAGGCTATCAAATTACTCTGACTCTCTTGAAACTCTTTTAGTCTCTTTTCAAAACTACTGGCCTGTAAACTTAAGGCCTTTTCTCTATTTCCGACATCAAGATCCTTAATGCGCAATACTCTTTCTTTTTCTAAAAGACCTTTGGAAAAATCCACTAATTTATTCCCGCGCAATGCCAGAATCTTTGCCTTCACTCTTTTATGAACCTCTTCCTCAAACTCTTCTTGAGAATAAGATTTTTTCTCATTGGTCTCTTTCTTATCTTTTGCTAGAGCAATTTGCGGGCATAAGAATAGACTCATTAAAATAGCTAGGGGAAGAGCTTTCATGAATTCGCCTCTTTTTGAAATTTATTAATTAAATTCATTTCCTCAACAAGAGCATCCTTTTTCTTATTAAGGGCATGTTTATATTCTGTTTGCTTTTTTTCTTTCATATTATCTAAAACTTTTACTTTACCACGGGCCTCAGTCAGTTCCGTTAGTTTCTCTTGATATTTTTTTTCCATTATAGAGATATAATTATATTGATTATTAATATCCTCACGGATGCCATTAAAATAAAGAGGATAAAATCCCATGACCTTCCCTGTCGCCTCGGTTGCAACTCCTTCTTGACTCTTATACCCTTCATCTAAAAATGAATTAAGCTCACCAATTCTATCTTTGGCCTTTTGAATGTCTTTTAAAATGACTCCCAATTCAATTTTAATTTTTTGTTCATTAAATTTTCTAATCTTAAGAAGACCTTCTAACTTGAATTTAAATTTTGTTTGCATTTATTAGGCCTCCTCTTGAGCAGGAGGATTAACTGCATTTTCAGCGGCGCGTGCCAACTCGACCATGCGATCATATAATTCATCTATCTTTAGGAAGTCGGCCATGCCAATTTCTTGCTTTAAGAGGTTCATCAGGTGATCGTGAATGACCAAAGATTTATCGACACGAGGATTGGAGCCATGGGCATAGGCCCCAACATTTATCAGATCTTCATTTTCCTTATAAGCGGCCATTAAATCCCGCAGGAAACTGGCAACGACTCGATGCTCCTTAGAAACAACCTTACTCATTACCCTGGAGAGCGATTGAAGAACATCAATTGCTGGAAACTGGTTCCTTGAAGCAAGTTCACGGCTTAAGATAATATGCCCATCTGCAATTGCTCGAACCGCATCAGCAATTGGCTCATCCATATCTCCACCTTCAACCAAAACTGTGTATATTCCCGTAATGGTTCCCACCCCGGCCTTTGTTCCCGCGCGCTCCATAAGTTTAGGCAATTTGGCAAAAACAGTAGGAGTGTAACCCTTTTGACCAGGAGGTTCACCGGCATTTAAGCTTATTTCTCTATAGGCCATTGCGAAGCGGGTAATTGAGTCCATCATCAAAAGAACATCTTTATTTTCATCGCGAAAATATTCGGCAATAGTTGTCGCCACATAAGCGGCCTTCGCGCGAATTAAAGGTGATTGATCTGAAGTTGCCACAATAATAACTGATCGCTTTAGGCCTTCTTCGCCTAAGTCATTTTTGATAAATTCAAGAACCTCACGCCCCCGCTCTCCAATAAGTGCAATCACATTAACATCGGCGTTAGTGTTTTGAGCGATCATCCCAAGAGTTACGGACTTACCAACACCTGACCCCGCCATAATGGCCAAGCGTTGCCCCTTACCAGCTGTCATAAAGCAATTAATAGAGTGAATTCCCGTATCTAAAACAGATTCGATAGGGGGCCTTTCTAATGGATTAATCGATTGGCCAAAAATTGAACGAAAATTAACGTCGCCTTCAATCGGTCCTAAACCATCAATAGGATTACATTGATAATCGACGACTCGACCTAGAAGGGCGTCTGTGACGGGTATACTGGTGGTTAAATCCTTAAGATATACTTTGGTTTCTGAATTAATTCCACTGATCTCATCATAAGGCATGCAAAGGCATTTGGCACCTTCAATAGAAACGACTTCTCCAAGGCAACGCTCACCAAATTCTGTAATAAATTCAACATTAGCACCAAGAACGGCCCGTGCTAAATGAACTTCATACATCATGCCTTTATTAGAGTGTACTTTTCCTACTTTTTGATAAGGAGAGCTATGTTCGTAAATCTTATAGACGACATCGAGATTAAGACTCGTCATCGGGAGACTCCTGATCTTTGGAACTTTGAAGGTCTCTATTTTCGAGATCATTTTCCGTAGTCGCTTCTTCAACAAGAGTATTGATAGGTACTATTTCAGACTTATTCTCATCGAGAAGATCATTAATGGACTTCTCATTTTTGCACTCATCCAAATCAAAATCTTCAACCTCTTCAAGACCGACATGAAAAAATAATTTATCTAATGTTTTAAATTGTTCTGATAATTTACCATCGATAATGCCATTCTGGGTATTAAGGGTAATCCCCTCTTCTTCCATATCATAATCAACTTCAAGGCGAACATTTTTAAGAGTGCCGATCTTGTTCTGAATGGTTTCCAGAATCTCTGGCATATCATCAAAGTTTTTCTGATTAACTTGAATGAGGATATTAGATTTACACCCCATTTCTTCGATTAACTTTTGCAATAATCGCTCAACATACTTACCATCGTCTTTGAGTTCCCGCAAAATAATCCATTTGACGAGACTTTTAACTGTTTTTTGAACTGATAATTTTTCTTGCTTTAACAGCTCGGCCTTCGTCTCTAGGACTTCGCTGATCATACTTGTTAATAATTCCAATTTTTCTTCTGATGCTTGGCGACTTTGATTAAAAACTTCTTCTCTCGCGGCTTCTAGACCTTCTTGATGGCCTTTTTCGTAGGCAGCTTGACGAAATTTATCGAGACGAATTTCAACCTCATCATTAATACGTCTTTCTCGCTCTTCCTCTTCTTGATCATTAATTCCTCTATGCTGTTTAACGATGGGAGAAATTGCAAAGTTACTTTCTTGGGCGTATTTACGCTCAATTTTTATACCTAACTGCTTCGACTCAATTTGGGCCGGAGTCTCTTTATTAATTTCTTGAAATTCAAAACCTTTAATAGTGTCCTTTTCTTGTGACACTTCAGTAAAGTTTGTAAATTCATATTCTTTTATATCATTATTCAACATTTAAAAATCCTTCATTAAACAAGAGCATCTCCATCTCCACCTCTCGAGATAAAGGCCTTACCTTGAGCTTCAAGCTCCTTACATTTCTGAACAATTTCAGACTGGGCCTTTTCAACATCAGATAATTTTGTTGGCCCTAGTGCTTCAAGGTCTTCCATAAGAAGTGTTGCTGCTCTATTTGACATATTTTTAAATAGTTTGGTTTTAATTTCATCGTTAGCTGTCTTAAGAGCAACCACCAACTTTTGGTTATCGACTTCTTTAAGAATCGCTTGAATTCCACGATCATCAACATAAATAAGGTCTTCGAAAACAAACATTAGTTTTCTAATCTCTTCCGCCAACTCTGGATCTTTTTCCTCAACGCGAGTCATGATATTTTTCTCGCTATTTTTATCCATTAAGTTCAGCATATCAGCAATCGGCTCAACACCACCAAGCTGATTTGTATCAATTGAACCAAGTGTTGAAAGTTCAGTTTTAAGAACGTCATCCAGTTGAGCAATCAGTTCAGGTGAAACATAATCAAGATTGGCGACCCTAAGGACAACTTCTGCTTGTAGGCCTTCTGGTAGTCGTCGTAAGACATCCACTTTTCTTTCAGGATTTAAATGCGCCACAATAAGGGCAATAGTCTGAGGGTGTTCATTGATCAGAAAGTTGGCCAACGTTCGAGTATCAACAAGTTCGAGAGATTCGAGAGTATTGTGAGTACCGACATCGACGATTTGACCTAATAATTGCTTAGCACGGTCTTCACCTAGAGCATTAATAATAAAATCACGTCCCTTATTTTCACTAAATAGGATGTCATTTTCTTCGTTCAGTTCAGAATAAAATTCCTCCAAGACCCTTTTAATCATCCAAATAGGGGCCTTTCTGACGCTAGACATTGAATTAATCATACGCTTAACATCATTATCTCTAAGATAAGAGAAAATTAATTGTGTTGTTGCCACACCCAAGGTACTTAGCAATAAACCGGCCTTTTCTGCTCCAGCGAGTAGAACATATTCCGTATCAGGGTCAACTGGTATTTCTTCTGCCGACACGTCTAACTCCTTTAAGCTATTTGTCTGTCTGACTCAGTTGAATGGATCATATCGTGTAGAATTTGTGCCGCTTTCGCCGGATTTTGCTCTACTAGTGATACAATTTTTTCTCTCAACATATTACCTTCAATTTTCTCTGGATTTAACTTCTCTTCAATCTGAGGTAGCGCATCCTCTAAACCCGGCAGGCGTTGATTTGCCTGAACTCTTTCTAATTCTTCAAGGGTTTTAGGAAGAAAATCCTGTACAGACTCAACTGTATTATCTGTAATCCACTGAATAAATGGTCGCACAACAAGAAAAAAGAAAAGAGTGATCGTAAGCCCAACCGCCAAATATTTCACAATATTCTTAATCAGTTCCCGGTTTTCTCTTTCACGCATCAAGGCGTCTGCTGTCGCTAAATCTTCTTTAACAAATTCCATATTCTTAATGGTTAATTTATCACCACGTTTAAGATCAATGCCGATAGAGGAAGCGACAATCGCCTTAAATTTTTCAAGATCCGCTTCAGACCATTGCTCATAATTGGTTTTGGCCAATCCATTTTCATTAACAACGGACTCACCATTTTCCCCCACCATTGGAATTTGCTTACCATCAATCATGACAGCGACAGAGATATTGCGAATCCCCGCCGTTGGACGCTTAGATTTGGTGACTTTAGTAGGAACATTATAATTACGCGTTGTTAATTCCTTGGCCACATTATTCCGCGTTTCTGGAATTCCTGGTTGAGGCTGCTCACCTGGTAAATTACTTCTGGCACCGGGAATTCCCTGAGGAGATGGCCGTGATCCATTAAGATTTTGACTATTCTTGACCTCTGACAGAATTGCGGCATTTTCTTGATCATATTTCGTCTCTGTTGACACTGATTGAGTGTAATCTAAATTGACAGAGACTTTAGCAATCACTTTTCCCTCACCTACCACTCGGGTAAGGATCTCTTCGACCTGCTGTTCATATTGACGGCTCATTTTCGATTCAAGGGCTATTCGATTGGCGGTATTCGCCGTCATTGAATCAGAAATATTATCGGATAATTTTTTTCCTCGATCATCTAGGATAACAACGCTTTCTGGTCGCATACCATCAATTGAACTAGACACTAGCGAAGCAATACCTTTTATTTCTGATTTCGTTAAAGTTACACCGCGATCCAATTCAATAACAACTGAAGCAGTCGGTGGCTTTTTCTCTGCGACAAAAGGACTAGACTCAGGAATAGAAAGGTGGACTCTCGCTCTTTTTACCCCTCGAATATAATTGATCGTCTTGACCAATTCTCCCTCAAGGGCCCTTTGTTTATTCACCTTCTGCACGAAGCTAGTAGTACCAAAAGACTGCTTATCAAATACTTCGTACCCTAAAGTTCCCGAAAAGTTCACACCCATGGTCGCAATTTGTAAACGCCATTTATTAACCATATCCTCGGGAATGCTAATACTCTTTCCATCAGAAGCAGTTTGATAGGGAATTTTCTTTTCCTCTAATAGGATCGAAATTTTCTTCGCATCTTCACGATTGAGTTCTTGA
The DNA here is from genome assembly GCA_041586955.1 of Bacteriovoracaceae bacterium. Classification (GTDB taxonomy): domain Bacteria; phylum Bdellovibrionota; class Bacteriovoracia; order Bacteriovoracales; family Bacteriovoracaceae; genus JBFGZE01. The sequence goes on along the minus strand of JBFGZE010000012.1, from coordinate 33,312 downwards.
TAGAGAACAGAGTATCGAGTTTTCGTTGCCCATAAGACAATCGATACCAGTATCGTGATAATAAATAACGAAATAGTAACTAGGCCAATTTTTTTACTCGCATCCAGCGTGCCAAAAAATTCGACAAAGTTCATATAAATTTTTTCAATAAAATCTTGCAAGGGAATCCTCCTGATTCACCTAAATTTACTTAAACCTGCATTCTCATAACTTCTTTATAGGCATCAATTACTTTACTGCGAATTTGATTCATCGTTTTAAAAGCAATCTCTGCTCTTTCAACTGCAAGCATTGTTTCATGTATGTTTTTTGACTGACCAGTCGCAAGTTTTTGAATGGCCTTATTCGCCTCTTGCTGTAGGCCATTCACCTCACCTAAAGATTGGGCCAGCATATCAGAAAAACTTTTTTTATCCTTAACGACTTCAAGGGGATTCTGCGCCAATTCATTAGTCGTTAATTTCGTCGTATTGCTTAAATCCTTTGTTTTTGCCCATGAATTGGTTTCAAAGTTCTCAAGCATTTTATTAAAATTACCAACAGTTTTAATAGACATGACTTATCTCCTAGCGTCCAATCTCTAAGGCCTTCATGGCCATACCTTTTGTCGTATTAATGGCACTGATATTGGCCTCATACGCACGTGTCGCAGAAATCATATTCGCCATTTCTTCCATCACATTAATATTAGGATAGGCCACATATCCCTTTTCATTAGCATCTGGATGATTAGGCTCATACTTTAATATAGGCGGCTTATTCGATGAAATGACCTCTGTTGCATGAACAGATTGTGCTTTTTCATCAAGCTCTCCTTCCAGAATGTCCGAAAAGTTTTCCCGCGCCGGTTCGGAACCAAAAACGACTTCCTTTTTGCGATAGGGCCCACCTTCTGCAGTTCTGGTGGTTTGAGCGTTAGCAATATTGGAAGAGATCGCACCCATTCTTTTTCGGTTGGCGGTTAATGCTGAGGAACTTATTTTTAAACTTGTTAAAAAATCCATTAAATCTCCTAATTCCGATCACTATTAATCGCATACTTCAGCAGAGCAAGTTTCTTATTAAGCATTTGAACAGCAGCATCATACATAATTTTATTTTCTGCCATCTTGGCCAATTCTGCTTCTCGATCCACGGTATTACCATCTTCACTAACAACCCCATTAGGATCGTCATATATTTCTGGTTCTAGGGTTTCAAATCCTCCACCGCCAACATTAAAATGCTTGGGATCCGTGGTATCAAGGGATTGTTGTCCATCGATATCTAATGCCCGTGCCAAGGCCTTTTCAAAACCAACTCTTTTGGCCTTATAGCCTGGCGTATCGTAGTTGGCGATATTAGAAGAGATGACCTCTTGCCTCATTTCCCGAAAATTGAGAGCTGCACTAAGAGCTTTTATTGTTTTGTCATCAAGTTCCATACCAACCTCCTGTACTACCTTAAGTTAACAAAGTAGGCATTTCCGGAATTTCGATATTCATTGATCTTATTTCTTAAAGTGCGAATCGAAACGCCCAGAATTTTTGCTGCTTGTGTTCTATTTTCTGAAGTATGAATGAGCGCCTTCTTAATAAGGAGTCTTTCCGCCTCTTTAAGAGACATTAAACGAATTCCCTCATTATCATCATCACTAATTATAGAAACCGCTCTTTTTTCACCAATTTCAAGCGCCTCTTCTGTCAATTCACCATTTTCAATATTGGCCATAGAGTTTTCAATAACAGTTCTAAGCTCATGGACATTGTGAGTCCAATAATGACTTAAGATTTTATCCATCGCACCTTTTTCAATACGTGAAGTTTCAACACTGGAGTTTTCTTTGACAAAATGTCTTGCCAGCATTTCAAGATCATTAATTCTTTCTCTTAATGGGGTTAATGTAATGGAGTTATTGGATATATATGTATAAAGCCCACGGTAAAAACGTCCTGAACCAACTAGTTTTGAAAGGTTTTTAGTTGTCGTGGCGACAATTCTAACATCAATATCATAATCTTCTAATTCATTTAGAATTTGATGAATTCTTTTTTGAAACTCATCCTCAAGGTTATCGACGTTGGCAAAAATAACAGTTCCACCATTATTTGCCTCGAGAATTCCCTTCTGAAAACGACCTGTCTCTTCATCGCGAAAACCTAAAATTTGATTTTCAACATCTTTATGGTCACTAGCACAGTCAACGATGGCCAAGCTACCTTCATGACGACTTGAACTTTCATGGATATATTTTGCTAAAGTTTTCTTTCCAACACCAGCTTCTCCAACCAATAACATTGGCGCCTTAGTAACAGCGACATTGCGTGCTATTGAAATAGCTTTTTGTATTTTCGGATCTCTCCCAAATAACTCAACATTTACTCTATCCATTTGACCTCCTGTCATCAGAATCCCCATCCTGGGAAAACAATTTTAAATAGTTCTATTTTTAATATTCAATAAAGTTAATTCACTTTTTGCCAATTCCTTAATATAATTAGAGATTCCTTCTCTCTTAATAAGCTCTTGTAGTAATTTCTTACCGTCGCCGACTTTTTTATTTTTAATGAATGCCACCCCTAATAGAAAATCAATTCGACCTTTATAAATAGAACTAGGGAAATCTTCTTTAAAGCGACTAATCTCCGGCTCCAAGGTAACATATGCCTCTTTCGAGGCCTTCCCTGCCATTATTTCTATCAAGAAGTATGCCAATTTTTCTCTCACCTTCCCCAAAAATGGGTCAGAAGGTGCATAATTCTCAGTATCAGAAAGAATGGCGCGAGAGACTTTTTCGTATTTTTTCAATTGGTTAAGCTCGTATAAACTATCTGTATAAGAACCGATCAAAAGGGCAACATCACCCGGATCATAAATAAGTTTTTCTTCGGTATTGGCCAGGAAGTTCTCGAAATTACGTGCAGCTTCCTTATAGTTTTTTTCCTCATAATGGATGACACCGCGATAATATGACACCTTAATGTATCGTTTCGCCACCTTTTCGAGGTCAAGCAGGTTCTTTTTGGCCAACTCCCAATTTTTAAGTTTCAGGTTCTTTATTAATTTTAATTCTTCAAGAACCCGCTCTTGGCCTTTAATATGCTTGCGGTCAACCCAAATCGGAAATGTTCGATCGGGCGTAGATCCTAAAGTTTTAAAGCGATAAAAAACTTTATCAAATCCATCGAAAAGCCCCATTTTAATAAAAGACGTTCCCACCACAAAATTCATATAAGGATCGTTGGCGACTTTATTCACATACCGGTCTTTATATAATTCCCAAATTTTTATAAGGTCAGAATATTCGCTACTTTTATACTTTTGCTCAATAATACCCTGAATAATTTCAGCACCATCTGCTTCAAACACTCTCCTTTCAAGCGGTTTCAACGTGATTAATGGGATCGCATTCAAATAAGAAAGTGCTTCTTTGTACTTGCTATCAACAATAAAGCTACGCAGGCGTACAAGCCATAATAATTTTTTAAGGTCACTTGTAATATATTTCTTTTGATCTTTTGATATTTCTAAAAATGTTCGTAGCTCTAAATCAGAAGCTTCCAAATTCCTTTTGCGTATTGTTGACAGCGCCACATAACGCATTTTAGCTTCAAAACTAATCTCTGGAACCGTGGTACGATTAATGGCCTTTTTATAAAGTTCCTTGACCAATTTTGGGTCACGGCCTAATAAATCGTAAGATAAGGCAATTCTAAGGCGAGCATGCCCTGACCTGTCGTGGTAAGAATGCTGAGTAATTAATTTATCAAATACCGCCACCGACTTTTGATATTGAGAATTTTGAAAATACGCTTCGGCCACATTGAAGAGAATTGCCTCATGAACGGGGCCAGTAAAACCCTTTTTTTCCTTAACATATGAATTTATTATCTGCTCAGTTTCACCGCGCTCTAGGTGTACATAATATTTATAGGCCAGCATCATTTGCCGTGGTAAGATTTTGGCCAAAGTTTTATCTAAAAGAACTTTTTCGATTTTATCTATTTGGCCTAATTGGGCAAGATTGTAAAGGATGGCCTCAGCTGCGACATGAGACTCCTCATAGTCAAAATTCTCTTTGGTTTTAACATAGAGTAGCTTTGAGATGCGAAGGCCCTCCACATATTCCTTATTATAAACCAAGTATTGAAGAAGGTATTTATATATAGATCTCTGTAATTCATAATTTTCAGTACGCTCGGCCAAATTTTTCAACATACTCATCGCCATCTTTCGAGGCTCTGTATTCCCTTTTTGAAAATTATCACGAATGATGGCATTGGCCTTAATGTATTCAATATCATCAATATTATCGTCACCGTATTTTTGTTGATAAAGCTTTATCGCCTTGTACATTAACCCTAGTTTCTTTTTACGGTATAAATTAATGACTAATTGTAGATGAGATTCTTTTTCATCTTTTTCAAATTCTCTATTTTTAATGGGGTGAAAAAATTCAGGAGTCTTCCGTTCTAAATTAACAATATTGCTTAAACGAGGTAAGAAAGGTTTGTAATTCCAAATAAAAGAGGCCCCATAGCGAAAATCACGATAAGCACCTTTATTTAAATCGAGAGCTTCCACCTGGGTGGTCTTAGCTGCTTTTTCCTTCATTTTTTGTGATTTCTTAAGAGGACGAGATTTTTGGATTTTCGCTTTTGCTAATTTCTTCGACGCCGTCTTTCTATCTGTTTTTTGCGGGGTTAAAACCTTTTTAGCAATGGGTGCGTTCTCTTCCTTTGCCTGCCAGAAGTCCATTATATAACGCTTATCTCTTTCACGATAAAAATGGAAAAATTCTACTTTTGGAGAGGCAAGGGTCAATTCAATTGAAGCGACATTCGTCCCCTTGCTTTGTTTGGCGGTAAAGCCTTTAAAATATTTTTTAGAGAGAGAGTGGCGCTTAATATCTGCTTGAATCTTTTCAAAAAGCTCCCAATCAAGAGTTTGGATCTTTACCTCAAGACCTTTCCGGTGGATAACAACTTGATCTTTAGGAAGATATAAATTCCATCTCAGGTGTGACTTGGCCTTTTCTTTCACGAGAATATTCGCCGCTACTTGCAACGACAATACAAGAAAGAAATTCAATGTCAAAAATTTGAATACTGCCTTATTCATGAGTTTGAAACTTCCTGTTTCAATTTCTAAAAGGTGCGAAGCACATTTTGAGACATTCATCCTAAATATCTCTCTTTTATTTTACTTATGTTTGTATAGATTGGAAGGAAAATTTTTCTGGCAGGTCAATTTGTCCTATCAAAAAAATGACACCTGCTAAACCCTAGTATTCTAACTATTTAGGCGCAAAGCAATAATCAGAGAAGTTAAGCCCTATGGGAAATTTTTCCCCTTGAATCTTAATGAGATGGAAAGAGATCTATTAAACCTTTCTTCTTTAATTTTTCAATTAATGTCGTTCGGTTCATTTTTAAGAGTTTTGATGCCTGGTTTTTATTCCCCTCCGTTTTTTGGAGCGCTTGAAGAATAAGGGAATTCTCTATTTCGTTGAGAGTCTCTTTAAGATCTATTCCGTTATCGGGCAAAGAAAATTCATAATCCCCTTTGGACTTCTTTTCATTAACAGCTTCGAAGATCTTGAGTGGTAAATCCTGTGGTTTGATTATAGAACCACCTTTTAAGATAACTAGCCGCTCAATAAGGTTCTCTAATTCACGAACATTCCCAGGCCAATCATAGGCCATTAATAAGCTAAAAGCATCATCATCAAATTCAAGAGAGTTACGGCCATCAGCAGAGGTATAGCGAGATAAAAAATAATTCATGAGAAGAGGAATATCCTCTTTTCGTTCCTTTAATCCTGGAATAATAATAGGAATCACGTTAAGGCGATAATAAAGATCTTCACGGAAGTCCCCTCTTTTAACGAGGGATTCTAAATGGCGGTGAGTGGCGGTAATAATTCGGACGTTAATTGCCGTACTATGGTTACCACCAACTTTTTCAATCTCTCTATTTTGTAATACGCGAAGTATTTTGACTTGAAGAAGTAGCGGCATATCCCCTATCTCATCAAGAAAGATACTACCATGATCGGCCATTTCAAAGCGGCCACTGCGATCAGAGATGGCACCAGTAAATGAACCTTTGACATGACCGAATAGCTCACTTTCTAATAATTCTGCTGGGATAGCACCACAATTCACCGATACCATAGGGTTTGATTTTCGCGGAGATAGTTCGTGTAAGGCCTTGGCCACTAATTCTTTACCGGTACCAGAAGGGCCATGAATCAGAACAGTTGAATCACTCTGGGCAACCTTAGCAATACGATTAAAGACCTCTCTCATAACCTGAGAGCGTCCAATCATACCGCAAAAAATATCATTTTCGGTAGGACTCTCTAGCTTGAGCTTTGGGCCTCTCTCAGAAGCCTTGGTCACTTTATTAAGGCCACGTAGAGTAATCCCTAATTTTTCGGCGAAGGCCTTTTCAATCAAATTACCTAGAATTTCAAGATCAAAGGGCTTAGTTAAATAATGATAGACACCTTTCTTAGTCGCCAAAATCGCCGATTCAATAGAGGCAAAGCCTGTCATGACGACACTAAAAAATGAGTGATTTTTTTGATTTATCTTATCAATAAGAAGTAGACCATCAAGGCCTTTGTTCTCAAAAGAGACATCTGTAATAAGCGCAAAGGGCCTTTTGGCATTAGAGTTTTCTATTTCATTTTGAAGAAACTCTTCTGGGCAATGAAAATATTGAACCTCAACTTGATAAACCTTTTGCAAATAACGGCCAATCGTCTGCCCTAATAATTGATCATCCTCTATAAGATAGATCAAGGGAATGGGATTTTCCTTGTGATTTTGCCCATCAATAGATGAATGCAAAAATTGCAAATCGTTCACAAATAGTCCTTGAGAAAAGATGGGGGTCTGCTGTGTTCAACAATCCCTATTAAAATGCTAACGACTATCGGAGTAAGTGTCAATTTTTCAACACCAGGGAACACCTTTCCCCCATACGCAACATAATTTTAAAAATAGAAGCTGCTTGCAACTTGACTCACCCAATAAAGGGCCAAGTGAATTATTATCTGATGCCCATGGCGCGGTCAAGGTAATAGACAGCGCGAATCGGACCTCCGGCCCAAACATAAAAGGCCAATACAGTAAAAGAGAAAAAACATAAAACAATGCAGGCCAAGGCAATCTTGCGCGCCAACCTTGTCGAGATATGAAAGTTATTATAGGCGTATTGACCCGTAATCATCATTACGGGCACTGACCAAAAGGGAGCATATCGCACGAGAAAGTAAATTATATCTAGGAACATAGATCTATGGTACCACTGTCTTCTTTGCTTGCGGCAAAAAAAAGGCCTGTTATTACAGGCCTATTTTTATCAATTTAGAATAGAGATTTTAATTCCTCTAATTTATCTAATTGTTCCCAAGGGAAGAGCCCACCCTCAGCAGTACGGCCAAAATGCCCATAGGCAGTCGTTGGCCCATAAATAGGTCTCAGAAGATCAAGTCTTTCAATAATTGACTTAGGCTTCATATCAAAGATCTCATTAATCGCTGCATTGATTTTATTAGTATCAACTTTTTCTGTTCCAAAAGTATCAACGAGAAGAGACATTGGCTCGGCCACCCCAATTGCGTAAGCAACCTGAACGAGAGCTCTATCGGCCAATCCAGCAGCAACAATATGCTTGGCAATATGCCTAGTGGCATAAGCTGCAGACCGGTCAACTTTAGAAGGGTCCTTTCCAGAGAAAGCACCACCACCGTGAGCACCATGTCCACCATAAGTATCCACAATAATCTTACGGCCTGTTAAACCACAATCGCCCATTGGCCCGCCAATAACAAATTTACCAGTAGGATTAAGGAAAATTTTTGTCTTATTATCAATGAGATTTGCTGGGATAACCTTGTTGATCACTTCTTCTCTCAAAGACTCTTGAACCTGCTTTAATGTCATTTCCTCAGCGTGCTGAGTTGAAATAACAATGGCATCTAAACGGGCCACTTTACCATTGATATACTCAGCTGAAACTTGAGTTTTCCCATCGGCCCTTAAAAGAGGCAATGTTCCATTTTTTCTCACTTCAGTTAAGCGCATCGCCAACTTATGAGAAAGATCGATAGTAAGAGGCATATAACTATCTGATTCGTTAACCGCGTAACCAAACATAAGGCCTTGGTCACCAGCTCCTTGCTCAGCATAAGTTCCTTCACCAACATTTACGCCCTGGGCAATATCTGGCGATTGCTTATCAAGAGCAACCATGACAGAACAGGTATTACAATCAAACCCTTTATCAGAATGATCATAACCAATATCACGAATTTTATTACGAATAATATCCTGGAAATCGATTTGAGCTTTAGTTGTAACCTCACCTGCAATAATTGCCATACCTGTGGAAATCATCGTCTCACAAGCAACTCGAGAGTTAGGATCTTGGGCCAGCATCGCATCTAGTACAGCATCAGAAATACCATCGGCCATTTTATCAGGGTGTCCTTCAGTAACGGACTCGGAAGTAAAAACATAATCTTTTAACATGACTTTCTCCAACAAATATTGGGGGGATTAATCTTCATCTATTGTGTCAAAACTATACACGAGGCCCTTTAGACCGCCAAGAAAATTTAGGTAAGGTAAGAGCTTTTGAGACTATTGCCGCACAGAAAAATAGCGAAAAAAGTGAGGGTTTCGGTAGGAATAATACTTCTTGCTCCCACCAAGACGCTGAACGGCCATATCCCCAGTTTCATGACGCATAACTCTATAGGAACGGCGATGGTTGTCCAGGAATCGGTAGAGTTCAATGTACTCACCTTTTTTAAGCCATTCTTTTTGCTTTGGACTTAATTTTAATATGGGGCCAGGTCTCTCTGGCAAGGAGCTATAATCAGTCCAAAGGGAAGACATTTCAATTCGCCCTAACATTGAGGCCCTCGAAAAGTAGCGTAGACCTTTAAAGCTCCAGCGGGGTGCTTTGAGAGTATCAAGAGCAATATCTACATTGTCTTGTCTTAGCTTTTTGGCGCGACCTGATTGATCAGCACAAAAAATATGGCGGCTGCCAGGAATAAAATAATATGTGAATGAGAACTCGCCCTCTTTAAAAAGAGTATTGAGCCAATAATATTGCTGAATTTCTTTCTTTTTTAATTTTTGCAGGAGTTTTTGATAGAGGGCATCTTTTTGACCAAATTGGCGATAAAAATAATTTTTCGTGCGGTTGAGTACAACTTGGGAAACATCACGCCGTTCAACCCCCTCTTTTAAATCTAGGCCACCCACTTCACTAAAGAGAATCGTTTCCAGAGCGTAAAGTGCTCTTAATCGAGGGGGGGCCTTTCGCCAAAAAAGATAGGTTTCTGCCAATTTATTATAAACAAATTCTTTGAGCCGATAACGGGCCGATACTTTTTCACGCACTAAAGAGGCCTCTTTTTTGCCTTTTAATAAATGCCCATAAAATTTATAAGCACGCCAATTGCGCTTGTCCCACTCTCTTAAGCGGGAAATCAACACTTTTTTGCCGCGCTTTAATTGATAACTTATCCCCTCGAGAGCATCCACTAGATCATAGCGCATATCTTCTGATAAATAATCCGTTCGACGAAAACGCAAGGCCAAGGAGTCAATATTGGCCCGTAAGAAACGATCATTGCGACTATGATCAGGGTCTTGAGCACCGTCCTCCATTAATTTGCGCAAAAAATAAACCTGGTTGGCCTTTCTCTTCATTTTTTTATCGCTAGCACCTTTAAATTGATCGTATTCTTTACGAAGGCCAAAAAAATCCACTGGGGATTTATAACTGCGTAAAAATGAAATTTCGGTTAGCAACTCCGAATAATATTTTTTAATTTTTTTAAAGCTTTTTTTGGGACCTTTGACCGAGCTGTTAAGGCGACTTTTTGCGATCAAATAAACTTTCATTTCCTGATCGATACTATCCATTAATTGATAAATTTTTTTAAAGCTTTTAAGGCGTGAAAGCTGGCGAATCTTGCGTCGAATCCAAGTCTTTTTATATCCGAACTCATCCATATAGGTTTTAATCGCCAAGCGATCGAGGGTATCGTTTAGATTTAAGGGAATAAAATGGCCATCGCCATTAAACTTGCGATAAAGGTCCATATACTTTTCTTCCGTTCCTGGAGAACAAAGAGTTTTGGCAAATTTATCATAATAGCGAAAGTACTGCTCTTTAAGGCGCGCAGAGCCTTTCCTCCCTAAATTCTTGAAGGCACCAATTCCTGTATCGGCATTAAGTAATGATCCGGAACTAAGAGATAGAATAAGGATGCAAATTCTTAACAAAGTCTGACTCCCATAAACCTAGACAAGTGCCGTTACTAAGGACTAATAGTACAGCATCCTTATGCTCCCACGGTTTTAACGACTCTACCAACTCTTCTAAAGTTGAGACAATTTCCCCCCTTTTCCCTTTGTCCTCAATATGGGCGATAATTGCGGGCAAGTCCAAGTTCTCCGTTTCTTTCACAGAAGTGGGTCGGTGCAATTGAGTCAAAATCAAATGATCAGAGGTTGATAGCGCTTGGGCAAAACCATCTTGAAAAATATTGCTACGAGCGGTTGCACTATGAGGCTCCATCAATGTCAATAATTGTTTATCGGGGAACTGTTGACGAATACTTTCTAAAGTACATTCAACAGCACGCGGGTGATGAGCAAAGTCATCAATAACGACCATATCACCATATTGACCACGAATCTCTTGGCGTCGCTTGACCATAGAGAGATCGCTAACCGCCTGGCGAATGGCCGGAACGGAAAACCCCTCTTGAAAAGCAAATAAAATCACCGACGTTAAATTGAGAATATTATGTGGTCCCAAGATATTGGTTTTAAAGCTTTCTAATTGATTGGCCAACTTCAGAGTAAAAGTCGTTGAGCGAGAAGTGACCTCGGAAATATGGGGACCATCTACAGGATTGCCATAAAGATGAACCTTATCATCAGGAATACCCGACTGATCAATTAGGTCGATACTCGCTTGGTAATCGTTATTAACATAAAGGTGACCTTTAAATCCTTTAAGTACTGACAAAAATTCGGCCTTAATTTGATCTAAGTTTTCAAATATATCAGCGTGGTCAAACTCTAAGGAAGTTAAAATCATTTCATCAAGATGATAGCGGCGAAATTTTGAAATTTTTTCGAAATACACACAATCATACTCGTCAGATTCAATAAAGAAATAACGGCCTCCTCCCAATTGCGCAGATGGCCTACTAGGCATCACTCCCCCAATAAAATAACCGGGGTCTTCGCCTAAATTTTCAAATACCTGAGTGGCCAAATAGGTGGTTGTCGTTTTCCCATGGGTACCGGCGATCCCAATGACATTCATTTCTTTTAAAACCAACTCACCCATTGCCGTGGGAAAAGAGGCCAAGGGAACTCCTAGAGACTCCAGGCGTGTCGCATCTTCGCCACCTCGAGGGACAACATTACCGACAACAATTAAATCAAAAGTTTTGAGAAATTCATCATCAATACTTGATAAATCATGCAAAGGTATCCCTGTACTTTGTAGATAATCACTCATTGGCGGCGCGAATTTAAAATCCCCACCTTCGATATGAAACCCTTTTTCGCGCAATAAAATTGCAGCAGCACCCATACCTGTACCGCAAACGCGAAAGAAGAATATTTTATTAATGTTAGTTGTTAATTCGTGAAAGTTTTCACCGGTGTAAAACATGAGAGTCCCTCTTATAAAAAAAGGTCCTCATAAGGGACCTTTTTTTAATAATAGGGTAACAAAATTAATCATTCAGGACAACTTTTCGATCAGGGGGTGGCATCTTATCTCCCACCTCACTAACCTCTTTTTTATAAACCCAAATCTCGTTCGGTTTCTTAGGGTGGCGAACGTAACTTAAAGTGACTTCACCTTTCTCATCAATCATCTGAATAAACATAATTGAATCGGGGTCCGCCGCAGCAATCCCCATAATTTCTTTTCGTCTGGGGTATGGATAGGAAAATTGAGGGCGCATTTGCTTGAGACGAGAAAGGTCGACATCCTTACCCGCCTTCCGCATTCCAACCAGCAAGCGTGACTTAAGAAGGTGTTGAAACCTTTGTTGCTTCCCATATTCGGCGACAACCATGGCCCCCATGGCAAAGGCCTTTCCAACAGCTCGCTTGGCGGAGGTGGAATAACCATAACTCATTCCATACTTTGGGCCGGTCTCAGAATGGTGCGTTGCCATTTCTGCTAGGCCGCCAAATTGTAAGTCATAATTATATTTTTTAAACTCTTTCATGACCAATGCTTTGATATGATCGGGATTGGTATGACTAAATATATTGCGAGCAACATTATTAGAGACTAAATTTTTATCTAAGTTTTTAAACATTCCTAATATGTCTTCCTCACTTCTTTCTTTGCTTTTTGAGGCCAATCCACGCCATTGAATAATATTCTCATACCAGCGATCCATTTTAAATTGCCATTTATCAACATCGAGATAGGATTTATTGGCAAAAGAATCCATAAAACTTATATCGGCAAATTCTAAGGCCAAAAATTCACGACCAGTTTTTTTTCGGTCATAAACTATATTGGCGTGTTTAAAAAAATCTCGATACTCGTTAATGACCTTTTTAATTTCAATCTCTGGTTCTTTGAGATAGCTGGTATAGGCGGAATGATCATTTTTCATTTTTTGTAAAAAGAAATAGGCAAATTGGGAGCTATCAATATCAACTAATTTATAATCCTCATCCAACTTTTTGTGGGCCTCTTTCCGAAGGTCGATAAGAGCACGATGCGGGATACGGGGGATTAAAAGCTCAGGACTAGTCCCTAAGGGAAGATCATTTTTAATCCTCTGGGTTAAGTCCAAATAAAGATGGTGAGAATTCTCCACTCCCCCTATAATCTGATCCATCCAATCATCCAATGGTTGATAAAGGTCGGAATTAGGGTTCATCAGACGAGGAGCAGGAAGACCTTGTCTCCAAAAGGGATAATAGAGGGCAAATTGGCGAATTGTCCGGCCATTGCCATCGACAAAGGGATGAATTGAAATTAAATGTCGTTGAAAAAGAGTGACAATCTTAACAAATTTCTTAAAGCTAGAGATATTTCGAACACGGCCAATATTTGTCATCTCCTCTTCAAACCATGTAAACAAATCATCTGTTAGAATGGAAATCATTCTTTTAGTGGCCGAATAAAATTCTGGAGAATCGTAACTGGTTGGTTCTTTTTCCGATTGTTTGGCGATAGCGGTGATTTCTTTAAAAAGTTCAGGATCCTTCTTGCCAATAATCTTTCCGACTTCAGGTGTAAAAAGATCAGCTCGTGGATAACCGATATGGCCGATATAGCGGTTTCGACCAATAAATTTTAAATCTCTCACAGAAATGTAGGGATTTGCTTTGAGCTCTCCGTAAACCTTAGCATTAATAGGAGCAACTGAGGGAACACTACCAATAATGGCCTCACCGCGAATTTCCCCTAAAGCATTGGGAGAAACTCCATCAACTCCCCCGGCCATCAAACGGGCATGAAGTTGTTTTAAAGTATCAACGCTAATTTGGGGTTTCTTTTCAAAGAGAAACTCTGTGGTTTGCAAGAAATTTCGAAACGGTAAATTAACATCTGAATTCTGAGTATATCTGGTATATATTGAAGCATTAGTAAGAGAGGAGGAGTCTGAAGAATAAATCGATAGTAATTGAGGTAGAGCATGCTCATGATCAATAAAAAGAAGGGCATCAATATTATTATGAATAACCTCTTGTTCCTCTTCAGAATAGGACTTAGATAACGCCTTATGAAAGTTTGCTTTGGATCTTTCATAACGAAGTCCCAAAATATCATCCACTAGCTGGAAACAATCATCAGGTAGCTTCTCCGCAGCGGGATAACGATCTGCCGGACCAATTGTCGAACAGGCGCTTAAGAATATACTTAAAAATAATAGAATATTAAAATGTCTGGCGACTCTCATGTATCCCTGATCGGAACTCTTAGAAATTGTTTTATCAATTTTCCCAAAACAATTGACCGAGCTCCCTTCTCAACTTTCGAAGTCCCGCACGCTCATACCAGTAATTAAGGGTGGCATTGCTAAGGATAATGGCGGCCTTTTGCTTTTCACCATCAACCCATACGGAAGTCCCTGTAAAACCTAGATGACCAAAAGTATAAGCTGAACATCCACGGCCTGCAAGAGTCTCTTCTGGGTTATCAACAGTATCCCACCCTCGTAAAAACCGCTCTTTTTTCTCCGGAAAAAGCGTCATTATTTTTTGAACGAAGCTTGTTTCCTTATTAAGCGTGATTAAACTTTTTGCCAACCCATCAATAGTGGCGAAGAGACCTGCATGAGAGCAAAACTCATTGATAATAAAAGCGTTATCATCGTGAACTACACCACGAATCTCTTCTTTTCTTCTCTGGCCAGTGCAAGGACTTAAAAGAGGATTAGGATGGTCGAGGTGGTAAAATAAATCCTTATCCCAATAAGAGGAGCATAGCTCTTTTAAGCTTTTACCCGATTTCTTTTCTAATTCACACATTAAGCGCAGGGCACTTAAATCTGAATATTTTGTGGGCGCCTCTTTAATGGCAAAGGATTCAACATGGGCGCGCCAATTGGCATCAAGACGGGCCCACGCCGGCAAACCGGCGCGATGTTCTAAAAGTAGAATGTCATTGGCCGAGAATAAGTTGGGATGATAAAGATAAGTCGCTGCCAAGGTGAGAGGCTTTGTTAAGCTGGCCAGGTCAAAATATTGCGGCACCGCTCGCAACTCTCCTTCCTCAATTTCAAAACTATTATATGACGCATTTTTAAAATCAATAATCGCCACCGCCAGGCAATTAAAATGCTGATCCTTCATTAATTCAAGGGCACGCGTCTGTAATTCCTGCATGTGACCTCTTATTGTAACTCAGCTTGTGCAGCCGCTAACCGGGCAATAGGAACTCGAAAGGGTGAACAACTAACATAATCAAGCCCTATTCGATTACAAAATTCAATACTCCGTGGTTCACCACCATGCTCTCCACAAATTCCCATATGCATTTTTTGATTAACACTCTTACCTTCTCTCACAGCATGATTTACCAAAAATCCCACACCCTCTTGATCTAAGCTCACGAAAGGGTCATTCGGCATAATCCCTTTTGTTACATAATGAGGAAGAAATTTTCCTGCATCATCACGTGATAAACCATAAGTGGTTTGCGTCAGATCATTAGTACCAAAGGAAAAGAAATCTGCTGATTGCGCAATCTTGTTGGCGGTGATCGCTGCTCGGGGTAATTCGATCATGGTGCCTATTTTATAATCGAGAGTTTCCCCCTTTTCGGTGAAAATATCCTTGATAAGGGCTTCAGCTTTTTCTCTTAATAACTTTAATTCTTGATCAATCGCCACTAAAGGAATCATTATTTCGGGGAAAACCTCGACTCCCTTAGACTTCACGGTCAAAGCAGCTTCTATAATAGCGCGAACTTGCATTTGATAAATTTCAGGAAAGGAAACTCCCAAGCGACAGCCACGATGACCCAACATAGGATTAACCTCATGCAATTTTTCCATCCGCACAGCGATCTCATCTATACTTAAATGAAGATAATCTGCTAATTCCTGTTTTTCTTCCTCTGTATGCGGCAAGAATTCATGCAAAGGTGGATCTAATAAACGAATATTGACCGGCAGCCCCTGCATCGCCAAGAAAATGCCTTTAAAGTCTTCTCGTTGGAAAGGTAAAATTTTCTCTAAGGCCAAGACCCGGGCATGCTCACTTTCAGCAAAGATCATCTCACGAACAGCGAGAATTCTCTCTGGTTCAAAAAACATATGCTCAGTCCGGCAAAGGCCAATACCCTCGGCACCAAATCGCAGGGCAACTTCAGAGTCGTGGGGATTATCTGCATTGGTCCGTACTCCAAGCTTTTTCACGTCATCTGCCCAGCTCATAAAGGCCATAAAGTCTTCAGTGATATGCGCTGAGATAGTGGGCAAAATCCCCTTCATCACTTCACCTGTACCACCATCAATCGTCAGGAAATCCCCTTCCCCAAAGGTTTCCCCTTTAATCACAAGCGTTTTATTTTCATAATTAATTTCTAAATCCGAGCAACCGGCAACACAAGGTTTCCCCATACCTCTGGCAACCACCGCCGCATGTGAGGTCATCCCCCCACGAGCAGTTAAAACACCTTCCGCGGCCACCATACCAGAAATATCTTCAGGACTTGTCTCTAGTCGTACTAGAAGAATTTTTTTCCCTTTCTCGGCCTTAAGATGAGCATCTTCAGAGTGAAAACAAATCTCTCCCATGGCCGCCCCAGGAGAAGCAGGTAAGCCTTGCGCCAAAACAATTTTTTGAGCGTCAGGATCAAGACGTGGGTGTAATAATTGATTAAGATCTTCAGGATCGAGACGCATCAACGCCTCTTCTTTAGTCAGAATATTTTCGGCCACTAAATCAACAGCAATTTTAATAGCAGCTGCTGCTGTTCTTTTACCTGTTCTCGTTTGTAAAATATAGAGCTTACCTTTTTCGATGGTAAACTCAATATCCTGCATATCCCGATAATGCTGTTCTAATTTTTGATAAACTTCTTCCAGCTCAGCAAAGGCCTTCGGCATGACTTCTGCCAAGGTCGCGAGAGTTTTATTGGTATCCGTTTTTGAATCATCATTAATGGGCTGTGGGGTGCGAATGCCTGCCACCACATCTTCGCCTTGGGCATTTACTAGATATTCGCCATAAAAGCGCTTTTCCCCAGTAGAGGGGTCACGGGTAAAACAAACACCTGTGGCAGAATCATCACCCATATTGCCAAAAACCATACTTTGCACATTAACGGCCGTGCCCCAATTATGGTCGATACGATGAATATTGCGATACTTAATAGCACGCGGGTTATTCCATGATTGAAAAACCGCCGCGATAGCGTGCCATAATTGATCATAAGGGTCTTCAGGAAAACTTAATCCTGACTCTTCCAAAATAATTTGTTTATAAACTCCCACCAATTCTTGCCAATCATCAGCACTTAAATCCGTATCTTGATCAACGCCTCGGGCCTCTTTTAAATCTTCCAAAGTTGCTTCTAAAAGAGAGGTATTAAAACCAATGACAACGTTAGCGTACATCTGAATAAAACGACGGTAAGAGTCCCAGGCAAAGCGCGCATTTCCTGTCAGCTTGGCCATGGCGACAACGGTTTGATCATTCATTCCCAGATTGAGAACGGTATCCATCATACCCGGCATCGAGGCCCGGGCCCCTGAGCGGACGGAAAAGAGTAGCGGGTCTTTTTGATCCCCAAACTTTTTTCCGGTGATATCTTCAACTTCCAAAAGGGCGGCTTTCACCTGCGCCTTGATGGTGTCATTAATTCGGTTATTATTGTTTTTAAAATCAATACAGGCCTCGGTCGAGACCGTAAAACCAGGAGGAACACTCAGACCTAAAGAGGACATCTCTGCCAGATTCGCCCCCTTGCCACCTAATAAACTTTTGAGGTCTTTATTACCTTCCGTGCGCTTTTCATTAAAGCTATAAACCCATTTCAAATCCATGAAATACCTCTATCTAAATAAATAATTTAAATTTTTAATCGATCTCTTAAATAATTCATGACTTGATCAAGAGCGACACGTTCCTGTGCCATGCTATCTCGATCACGAATCGTGAGCGCTTTATCATCAAGAGAATCAAAATCAACGGTTAAACAAAAAGGCGTCCCTATTTCATCTTGGCGTCTATAGCGCTTACCAATTGATCCGGCCGTGTCGTATTCTGCGCGATATTCTTTTTGAACATCGGCAAAAACTTTACTCGCAATTTCTTCAAGAGCTGGCTTTTTCATCAATGGTAAGATCGCGGCCTTAATAGGAGCGATTTTGGGAGAGAACTTCATCACAGTTCTTTCATTTTGCTTATCCCCTTCATTTTCTAAACGATAGGCATCGCACATCAGAGCGAGGATCGAACGATCACAGCCCACAGACGTTTCGACAACGTAAGGAAGAAACTTTTTATTGCCATCTTGTTGATCAGTATAGGTTAAATTTTTACCTGAGAATTTTTCATGCTGGCGAAGATCGAAATCGGTGCGAGAGTGAATCCCCTCCATTTCCCCCCAGCCCATAGGGAATTCATATTCAATATCAACAGCAGCGTCAGCATAATGAGCAAGAGCATCAGGGCCATGAGGTGCCCAACGCAATTTATCGGGCCTTAGGCCATTATCAATATGCCATTGCCAACGCGCTTCTTGCCAGGCCTCCATCGATTCTTTTTGCATTCCAGGCTTCACAAAGTATTGCATTTCCATTTGTTCAAATTCACGAGTTCTAAAAATAAAATTACCAGGTGTAATTTCATTACGGAAGGCCTTACCAATTTGAGCAATACCAAATGGTAATTTCATTCGCATTGTCGACTGGACATTAAGAAAATTGACAAAAATCCCCTGTGCGGTTTCTGGCCTTAAATATACTTGGGAAGAAGAGTCTTCAACCGGACCCATTTGAGTTTTAAACATTAAGTTAAAATCTTTTGGTTCAGTGAACTGACCTTTAGCGCCACATTTTTGGCAAGCGGCATTGAGGTCAATTTGATCTTCACGATAGCGTGATTTACACTGCTTACAATCAACCATCGGGTCATTAAAACCTTCAACATGACCTGAGGCCTCCCAAACTTTCGGGTGCATAAAAATGGAAGAATCAATTCCCACGACATCTTGGCGATAGGTCATAGATTTCCACCAAGCGTTTTTAACATTTGATTTAAGTTCGATCCCTAAAGGGCCGTAATCCCAACAAGAAGCGAGACCACCATAAACTTCTGAACTTTGAAAAATAAAGCCACGACGTTTACACAAACTAACGAGTTCATTCATTGATTTAAGATTCGATTCTGACACTATGCACCCCTACACAATTTTGATGTTAAGGGCAATATAACCGATTTGATTAGCTTGGGCCAAGAGAAAACCTGATCTTTGTCTTGAGAAAATTAGGCCATTTGGCTTAAATCATAGAGCTTGGCGTACTCTCCACCATGGGCCATTAACTCCTCGTGATTCCCCTGCTCCACCAAGCGCCCTTCGTGCATAACATAAATGCAATCAAAATGCTGGACGGTACTTAAACGGTGAGCAACCGCCAAAACAGTCTTATTGCCGGCCAATGATTCCAAGGCCTTTTGCACCACCTTTTCTGATTCATTATCAAGGGCCGATGTCGCCTCATCAAAAAGAAAAACATCAGGATTTTGTAAAAAGGCACGGGCAATGGTGATCCGTTGTTGTTGTCCCCCGGACAAACGCGTTCCACGATCCCCAACCATCGTCTTTTCCGCCTCAGGTAATTTCGTCACAAACTCCTGAGCATAGGCGATCTCTAGCGCTTGGGTAATTTCCTTTTGCTCATGCCCTTCACCTAAAGTTAAGTTTTCGGCGATGCTGTCGTGAAAGAGAAAAATATCCTGTGATACTAGACCAAATAAATGGCGTAAGGATTGTTTGCGAATGGTTTCAATACTATGGCCATCAATCATAATTTTGCCAGGTTCGGTGGGATAAAGGCCCAATAATAAATTGATTAAAGTCGACTTCCCAGATCCCGAAAGACCCACTAAAGCGACTTTTTTCCCCTTTTCAATGCTCAGGGAAAGATTCTGAATAACCGGTCCATCGCCATAAGAAAAGGTCAGGTCATCTACCACGATGGCCTTTTCAAGAGATGAGATTTCCACCTGCCCCTGGTCCGGCTCCTCTGGAAGGTCCATTAAAGCATAAATACGGTCTGCGGCTGCTTGTGCCTGAGAGAGTTTAACGTTGGCCTGTGAAAACTTACGGATAGGATCCATAAAAAGGGCCAAAGCCGAGATAAAAGCAATGAATTCCCCTATTGTCGTGGCCCCCGATTGAATTCGGTGATGGGCAAAAATGATAACACCGGAAAAGGCCATCGCCCCCACCACTTCAACAAAGGGATGGGCCATCTCTTCAACAAAAGTTGTTTTTAATTGAGCATTAAAATAAGCGTCCTGTGCCTTTCTAAAGCGCTCACCCACAAATCCTTGCAGATTAAACGCCTTCGTCACTTTATGAGATTGAAGCCCCTCTGCCAGGCAATGGGTTAGCTCTCCATTTTCTCTTTGAACTGAGGCCTGATTATTTTTGACCTTTTTCCCAGAAATGCTAAAGATGAGTATCAAAAAGGGCGCCATAATAAATATCACAAGAGTTAATTGCCAATCGTTATAAAAGGCCATTCCCAAATAGATCGATGCTTTAAGCGGCTCGCGCACCAAATCGATAATCGATTTAAAACCATAACTAAAAACTTGACTATCATTGAGAATATGAGCAATCAAATCACCCTGCTTAGACTTAGTAAAAAAATCAGTGGGTAATTTAAGTAGACGATTAAAGATATCGGAGCGCACCTGGCAAGTGGCGCGATCAGAAATAAAGCGCAACCAATAGAAGTGCAAAAAACGACAGGGAAAGTTCAATAAACCCAGACCCAATAATTGGGCGGCGAGAATAACCACATCTTCAAACTTGGAATCAGGGCTTAAACCCTTATCCATCAACGGCCGAATCAGAGCGACTTGTAACCCGCCAATTGCGGCCAAGACAAAACTGAGAAGAATAGCGCCAATGATTTTGCCCCGGAAGGGATGGATATAGGGCCATAGCTTATTACGCAATAAATCAATCATTCAGCCATTTTAGGGAATGCCCCGGGTGTTGTAAAGAAATCCCATCCATGATCTTTATCCTAAAATTATTGGCACTTCTCCATGTTTCCCGATTAATAACCAATTTTGAAGATCGATAAGATAAACTGACTTTTTATTTTATTTACAATGTAAATACGTATTTTAATAAAATAATATTTAATTATTAAATTGAATCCCCTTAATTTATCACTCTAGATGGCCGAAAACTGACTAAAGCAACCGTATACCATTAATGGTCTTTTTAATGGTAGCCCCTATACCTATAAGGTAAAGACCTTTGGTCCCGTAGGAAATGCTGATCAAAATGATGTGAGAAAAACTGCCAGTACACGGCAACTAGCGTTCCTAAACCTCAATCCGACTTGAGTAATATACATTATACTAACTAGGCAGATGTTTATTTAACCCTTAGTGAATGTAGCTCCATTGATGATGTTATTTTGATCGCAATGAAATGATCCCTCTCGTATCTGCACCTGAGCGGCAGGCCTGTAGTACCAACTCCAAGTTCTTGCAAAGGCGTGGGCGGTACTCTCTCCGCGCCTGAAAACCATTTTGTTTATTGGGTAGCTCATCTTTTCAGGAAGGAATCAATACTCAATTTTTTTTCTGCCACTGAAAATATGAAATTTGCTAGTTTTGAATAAAATTTTTCCGATGATGGGGTTCATTTTACCAAGCTCATAGACTTGGATCCTAGCTTAACGACTGCGACAATCACCATGCCCGTCCAGAGTACTACCGGCTATGGCTCGATCGTTCTTAATACTAATATTATCAGCGCCAAGATTAAGTTAATCGCCATTGATAATTTTGGTAATCAAATTATTTTTTTGAGTTCAACGCCTTTGAAATTGACTCCACGAAACCCCTAACCCCTGTTTATGACAGGGGACCATGCTTGATGGTACCGACCTCTCTGTCACGATAATAATTGTACTTTTATGGACTTCATTTTTGTCACCGAAGGCGCTGCGCCGCCTCCAATCTCGACCGGATGGAAAAATTGTGTCACTATTAATGATGGTGTTCCTTTTTTCTCTTAGTCCAATAAAGGGCAATCACACTATAACGGTGTGGGGAATGGATGCTGCTCAAAATATTTCCACAGCAACTAATCTTGGGGTTTTATTAGATACTTCTCCCCCTCTTCGTTAATCTATTCAATATAGGGCCTGACCTGATGGCCAGTGCCAATGACCTTTCAACCTTCTCTTCCAGTGATGCCAGTGATTGTATAGACTTGGTGGGGATTTTAATTAATGAGGGAGCGGCTCCTAATGCGGGAGATCTCGGTTGGCAAAAGTGTTCCACGACTACGGCGGCGTTGAGCTACACTTTGCCAGCTACCACCGAAGCCCCCATAATATCAATATCTGGTCCTAAAGATGGTAGCGATAATATTTCCACTCCAAAAACTATTCCCGTGATTTACGATATTACCGTCCTGACCTGTTCCTTGAACTCACTCCAGGAACCGTTCCCACATCCGTTTTCTTAAGTTAATTTTTATATTCCTTCACAAAAATGTCGTTAGTGGGGTGAAAGTTTTCTTGAAAAATCACAGATATTTCGCTGGGGAAGGATTGACTTCTTATAAAAACATTCAATCAGCTATTCGTGCGGTAAATAATTTTAGTGCAAGTTTTGAATGATATAAAAGTATCTACCTCGATTCCACATTTAGTACGAACTTCACCACTACGCATTGGAGCAAGTGGTGAAGACGACTTTTTGAAAACCTTATTCCTTGGCAATATTACTATTACTCAATCGCATCAGTATATGATTGCAACCACTCTACTAAATTTGAAATACCATCGCCGTTATCATCTTTTTGTGGCTCTCTGGGTGGCGTCAAAGTCCTTTTGTTTTCCTGGATCTGAACGTAGCCACCTTTGTCCATTTGAGAGTCTAAATACGTTCCTGTACGAGTCTTTACCCCTTCGACAATTCTAGCGTCAACAGCATCACGATACCGCGGAAATGCACCAACCCAGTCTCCAAGAGACTTTTCGACTTCCGCTGATGTTAACGCCTTTACATTTCCATCCCATACTCTTGGCACAGATTGTAAAACCACTGGCTTCCCTTCTAGCCGGGCCTGATACAATGGACGCTTCTCAAAAGTTTTATTGCCCATGAAATAAACTTTCGATTCAGGACTTCGACTCGCAAGAAATTCTTTTGCACCTGTACCTTCCCAACGATTTTTGGAGTCACTAGGAAAATCCATTACGTTGCCAACCATTGCGACATGGATTGGGTCTTCATGCAGATGAACTGCGTACTGGCCAGGGTTATAGACCAAATTATTTACGTATTGTAATGTTCCCCCATCCATTCGAGGCGAACGTCTTTGACAATGACCAAATAGATTACCAATCAAAGAAACCCTTTCACTCTCACTCCGAATAAGGAGACAATATGCATGCTCTTTTTCGTGAACACTCTTTCTTAGAGGTTCAGCAATAATGGAATCACGAATTGTTAAGTTTGAGACACCGCCATAGATTGCGATACTCTCATCAACGGACCAACTGACCGACATATTATCGAGAACGACGTTATACGTTCCCCCTGAATTGACCCCTCCGCGTATCGCCATGGCATCCGCATCGTTGGCCTTCGACTCACTCATAAGATTTAAATTATGATCACGGTCACCAAGGCGAACTCGGAAATGCTGTAAACAAACATCGTGCGTATTAATCCTCAAGGTTTCGTGATAAAGCGATATTCCAGGAGGTGGAGCCGTCTGTCCTGCAATGGTGATAAAAGGCGAATTAATATCAAGCCGTGACTTTAACTTAATGGCACCGGAAACTTCAAAAACAATTGTTCTTGCTTCTGTCTTACTTACCGCATCTCTTAAAGATCCAGCGCCGCTATCATTTAGGTTCGTCACCTTAATGACTCGTCCTCTCAGACCACATACTGAATCAGTACCGAATCCTCCCTGGTGAATTGATCGTTTCGACTGTGTTCCTAGGTTCGCCAAGCTCGATGGATTAAATGTTCCCTCCACTAGATCCTTGTCATTTCCAGTTATATTTAGAAAGTCGAAATCTAACTCAACGCTTGTTTCTGGTACTGGTAACGGTACTGGTGCTGGCTCTGGTTCTGGTGCTGGTTCTGGGGCCGGTTCTGGCTCTGGGGCCGGTTCCGGTTCTATTGTTCTCGTTGTACTAAGATTATATTCTTTACTTCCTAAATCTGGATTCGATCCAGAGTAAACACTCCGCTTTAAAACGATCTCTCCCCCAAAAACAAATTCTTTCGTACCCTTATCAATAGCAGGGCTTCCATCTAGTAGCTCATAACTTGCGCTAAGCTTAGGGTTTGCATTTATCATTGTCGCTTGATCAACATTAGAATCAAGAATATTTCCGCTGGTATTATAGTATAAATTATGAGCGACTATTGAATTACCATTAACCCCTTTTATTGCGTACGTAGATGATTCCGCAAAAATATTATTTACGGCCACTAAATTATCACCTCCAGACAAACCAATTTGATTGCCAACAATCGTGTTATTAAAAACATAGATTCTCTCTGGCATACTTGCCGCTCTAAAATCCTCTTTTGTTTCTCCATTAGACATTAGACCAATCCCGGCATCGTCACTATTCGTGATTATATTATTCTCAAAAGTAAAGATTCTATTTGAGTTTGCAGGGTAGTCTATCAATTGTATTCCATCTTCTCCCACCTCATCAATTATGTTATTTCGTATGACAACATTTACTGTTGAACCAGAATAATCAAAATTACGTATCTCAATGCCATCATCATTACATATCTTAATTTTATTGTCTGAAATCAATGATTCACCTGGGCCATCCATATCAATGGCATCATCACCGGAACTGATAAATTCATTACCAATAATTTTTCCGCCAGTACTTTCTAAGCTCATAGCATCTGAGTCGACGTTATCAAAAAAGTTATTTCGAACTTCGCAATACACATAACACTGCACACCTTTTCTTCCGTTAAGAATCGTTAGGCCAATGATTTTTGTATTTTCAGCATTCCCATCAATCATAATAACCGGCTCTCCTCCCTTAATGATCGTATTTTTTACATCATTGCTATCCGCCGATTGAATGAAATCAGATGCAAGGGTAATCCCGTGTGAGGAAATTTTAATTCCACCAGTATAACTTCCTGGTGCAATCAACACCAGGTCTCCTGCCTTGGCAGCATCGACAGCTTTCTGTATCGTTGGGTACTGAGCGGGTACATTTAGGGTATTGCCTGTAGTTGGTAATGGTGCTGGAGTTTCTTGACCAGTGCTGCTCGCCTTGTTGGCAATCTGAACAACAGCATAATTAGAGACCCTGGTATTTCCATCCAAATCTGTTGCAATAGCGGTCAAGGTGTAAAAACCATCTCCTATTTCGGCCGTATTCCACTTTAGACTATAAGGAGCCGTTTTCACCGGTAAGCCTATATTGCGACTATCCCATTGATATTGAACACTTGCTACTCCTGTATCGTCCGTCACATCGACCTGCAAATTGATAGTTCCTGAAACAACTGCCCCATTAATAGGTGCGGTTAACTTTATCGTCGGAGGTGTTGATGACTCTGTGACCGGAGGTGTAGATTCAGATCCTTCCGCTGCCGCATACTCAACGTAAAGCATCGGCGCTCCTGACTTATCACCGTCATAAGATTCGGCCACTCTTTTCCCTTCACCAGTTATAATAAAGGACATAGCATTCCCTCTATTCCAGGCGGATTGAGAGACGATTTCTTGAATAATTGATTTAAGGTCAGAAGTACGCTGTTCAGCTCCCAAGGCGCCGACACTGCCCCAATCAGCAGGTGACCATGTTACGGATGCTTGGGTCTTAGTTCGGCCACTGATATTATTACTTGTATTGCTAAAACTAAGAGCATTCCCTACACGCTCACCATAAATGTTAAGCTTTGTGCTTCCGGTAGTCGCTTCATCGACCTTAAACTGGATATAGGCCTTGGTGATGACGGAGTTTTGAGGTACATCTAGGGCAGAAAATCTTATTCCAATAGTTTGCTTAGAGTACTCGTTTACAAGCTCTAAGTCACTGCTAGTTAGATCCATAACTCCGTTTGAATTCTCTTCTGCATCATCAGAACTTGCTGATACCTGACTTTTTGTGATGGAAGAAACTATTGGTGCTTCTGGAGCGGGTTCAGGTGCAGGTGCAGGAGCAGGTTCTGAACCTGAAGAACTATTCGTATCGAATTCTACAAATAACTTTGGAGCATAAGAACGATCGCCATCATAAGATATTGCCACCCTCTTTCCATTTCCAGAAAGGCGGGAGATAAGAATCACAACATCGTCATTCCCCTTCCAATCACCTCTGTCGACGATCTCTTGAAGAACCCGAGAGATGTCAGGGGTTCGTTGATCAGGGCCAGCTTTATATTTTGTGTTCCACGAGGGAGGTGTCCAACTCACAGAAGCAGCTGTTCGTTTTCTCTTTGATAAATTGTTAGAATATGACATTAGGCCATCGGCATCATTTGTATCTTCCCCATGAATCGCCAATGTGATATCGCTACTATCTCTTTCATCGACAGTAAATTGGATATAAGCACTAATGACTCTTGAGTTTGGAGGCAATGCTAAATCGTCGAATCTTAAGGCCACAACCTGATTATCACTACGGTCAAATGGCATTTCTAAATCGCTACTATCCAAATCCACTTTGCCAGAGCTTAAATCTTCTTCAGCGTCATTACCTGACTTACTAATAGAAGAAGTAAGAAATTGGTGAGTACTACTTGTCGTTAAACTGAGTGCCTTGTTCACCGAACTTAAGTCCCTATTACTCTTTTTTTTATTTTTAGGGACGCACCCAACAGAAAATATTAAACCCAAGATTAAAAGAAATGCTCTCATTTGTCCTCCGACGACTGATTGACAGTAATTGTATCGGAGAAATAGAAAATTCCTAAACAAGATAAGTTAACTCCTTGAAAGTCCCATAAATTGTTGATTTTCTCCTGCCAAAACCATGAGGCATAAATATTTATTATTTACAAAAACTTAATTCGCAAAGTAGACGCATATAAACTAAATTATACGCAGATATAACGGGCTTTTTGCCCATTTTTTCGTTTCCACCAATTTCCGGATTATACGACCTAGCGTCTACGGCCGTGTAAAATGAATAAGCCTTTGAAATAAATTATTGTTTTAGTCACTACAACACCAACAAAAGTTCACCAAAAGCTTCCGAACTTGAAAGCTAAAATTAGGAATGGCGATAACGATAAATCTGGCTACTTAAAAGTTGGTTCCTATGAAACATAGTTTAATTATTTATGGCCAGACTTCTCTCTGTTTTAAAAAGAAAAATAGAAAGCTCGTTGTCTCAATTCGAACAGTGCAAAATCAAGTGCACCTTAAAGCGTTAAATTTTGGAGGTATAGACCTTCTCGTTGATGTAGAACTACGATAGGAGTAGACTTCAACTCCTAATCTTTATATTCAGATGGCCTTGCACTCTTGTTTTGAACCGAAGGTCCTTTTCGGTAGGATAGAGAGTTCTTCAGTAAGCTTTTTCTTGAGCTCCTCGTCTTTTGTCTGCTAAATCTGATCCTAAATAAGCTTAGACTCGGCAACTATTAACCTTTCTTGAAGCACCTTTCCTGCTTCTCTTAAAAAATCCTTATCATTTTCGTTTTCGTTATCGAAATCATACATACTGAGTATTTTAAAATAGTCTTAACGAAAGGCCCAGAAAAATCTATCGTTTTAATGAGAGTTTTTTACCCGATTATGATAATGGGATTTGGCAACCGTTGAGAATCAAGGAAAGCTAATTTCGGTGACGTTGTTTAGGTTATCAAAAGACATTAATCAACCTCGTTCAATTTTTTTGTAAATCAAAACAAAACCATTCCCGTCAAAGAATATTACTTTTGTGATTCTTCCGCATATCAACGTCGTCGTTATAAAGAAATATAAGGTATTGAGGATCAAAAATTATTGTGAGATCCTAAAAGTTTGACTCGTCTTTGCCTAGACCGGGGTAGACACCCAACTTCCTTTAGAATAAGAATACTGGCCTAGTTGTCACCTGTGATCAGGGAGGTTCTCCCTCCACCAGGACTTTTACTAAGGAAACCTGCCTATAGAGTATCGGACTTATTTTAGTAATATTACGAACGCCCCCTACACTAACTAATACCTACGAGTTAGCATGACCCAATCCGAATTTTTTCATCCAATTAATTTGATATAATTAATAAAACTTTTATTTTTTACAATTTTAATACTCACCTTATAAACAATCACTTTTCTTTATAGGCTTGAGAAATGTTTCCAAAAAAAATCATAATGAACTATTTTTACAGAAATTAGTTCGAAGAAGGACAAAATTCAAAAGTTATCAAAACCTCCATTCACCAGAAGATGTACATCCTTCCCTATACAACTTTAAAGAAGTTGGTCCTTGCATGAGGATAAAGCATAGAGTTCGTGACCCAAGACAGGGATGGGCAGAGATGATTTGCCAAATGGCGACTCATTTTGAAGGTTGAGTGCCCTTAGAAATATAGTTTTTAAAAATGTAAAATGTAAAATGTAAAAACCCTATACTCCAGATCTTGGAGGTTGGGGTTCTTATATTCAAACAAAATATCTTGCATGGAATTTGAAGTGATATTAAAAAAAGTTAAGCGAGTTCAATTTAGAGCTTATAACTTTTAATCTTATTAAAAGTTTTTCTTATCAATAAACATAATTTTTTCTCTGAGAAATCCTTAATAAACCCTGATGAGGGTCACAATAATCTATATTGCTACCCCCATCATGCCCATACACGCATTGCTGCTAGGCAAGGCCTACTAATAATTTCTTTCAATTGACTTTTCAATGCTATCTAGATCAACACAATGCCCAGTTTTGCTTTTATAGTCAGAACGTTGAGACCATTATTAATTTTTTTAAACTAGTTTTTATTAACTAAAACCGATGCCTTTCCATCATCAGTTGTTCTAATATCACCATAACAGCTGATCATCATCTTTTTGTCATTAGAGGGACCTGAAATAATTTCGGAACAATTAACAACTTGATCAGTAAGATCACCTTGACCTAAAGAAATTGAAACGACGTTATATGCTTCGGCCTTTCCTGGAATTTCAAATGCCAGAGAGCCTCCACCAACTCGCTTATAATTGCATTTCGAATCTATAGATTTTGGGATTGAAACCACTCCATTACTGCTTTTAAAATGTTCATATCGTCTTTTAAACACTCTTGTTGGAGATCCATCATTCATCGAAAATTCTTTACAAAAAAATGAATTTTTAGTGGCCAAGTATGTTCCAGTTGCGACAACAGATAAATCACTGTCTGATTGAACCTTAATTTGAATATCAGTCTCGGCAAATGCGGAAATTGATGCGAAAATTGTGAGTCCTACAATTATTGATTTCATATGCATTCTCCTATTTTTTGGATATGGATTACTTCTAAGACCTATTTAGTAAAATAATTACAGAGAAACAATGTATTGCTCGGATAGCAGTAATAATTACCGATCAAAGGAGTGATTCATCATAGAAGAAGGGATAATGACCTAAAATGACTTGGCCTCATATGCATTTGATAAAGCACATAATGAACCAGAATTCGCTCCACACCAACCGCCTTGATTTGATAATTCTTGAGTTCAATATATTTAGTTTGAGAAATTTTTAATAAATCCTGATGAAGATCAAAATGATCCATATCGCGATGGCCATCATGCCCGTGCATACATTGCTCACAGGCAAACCCGCCTTTCTCCGGCAAAAGAACTGAGGATCGTTCCGTTTGAATTTGATGAGAACAAAGGCAGCAATTATGCATCTGCGGGAAAACCCCCTGCTCGATTAATAATTTCGCCAGAAAAAAACAAAGATCCCCTTCCATCTTAAATTGATCGACTTCCAGACGCTGATCCATAGAAAAAATGGCATTGCTTAAAACAGAAAAAAGTCCGCTTGATGCCTCTTCAATTTCCAAACGATTGGCATCGTGTAAATCATCATCAATGGATAATTTTTCAATGAGCTCCACCATAAAGCACATCAGGTAAAAGGCCTTATGCTGGTAACGAATTTGTTTGTGGTACCACAAGGCCATCCATTCACGCGCTTTATATAAATGGTCGGTTCTCTTGCCCTGACTCACTTCTAGCCGCAGCATATTCCCTATCTCTAAGGTCGTACCTTTTTTCTTGGCACCACCACCCTGGCCGCCATAAAACATAACCGAGATACGTTTTCCATTACGCAATAAAAGACGAGCAATAGAATGCCGTTCCTGATAAGGAGTTTTTGAGAGAATAAGACCTTCAACTTTAGTCTGCATGCCCTATCTATACCAAAGTTGGCCTTGTCTGAAAAACACTGACACCAAGGCCAGCGCCAAGCTGAAAAAACTCCCCCACCGCTGACGCCAGGAGTTAAATAATTCCCCATTACGGTGATATAGATAAAAGGCCTGGCCCTGGCGGCCACCGCGCGCCACCATTTGATGCCAATCCGCTTTATTCTTGACCCGATAGCTTAAAATCACCGAGCGCACCAAGGGTAAATTCACGCCGAACCCCAACACTGTTGTGGCAAAGATCACCTGCACTCCAGGGCATTCCGCCAATTGCTTTTGAAATTGGTCCACTCCCCCTCCAACACAGGCCAAAACCAAAAGGCCCCGACGCTGCCAATACTCTTGCCAAAAAATAACTTCCTGACGGTAGCGGCAAAAGACCAATAAGCAGCCGGGTTCTGGGCCCATAAGCTGAGGAAGGCAGCGACTCAAAAATGTCTCTACTTTTAGCGGGCCCCAATAAAAACACCGGGTAGGAGCGTATTTCCATTTGAAATTGCCAATATCTAAATAGAAAAGATGATCATAATTAATCGTAAATTCCTGTTTCCAAGAGGTCAGAAGATGAGGGGAAAAAGTCGCTGTCATTCCCAATAAAGGGCGCCCGCTCCCTGCAACTTCCCGTAAAAGATCTAATAATAAAGGCCTAAAAGTTTCGCCCCATTGATAAAAAAGATGAAATTCATCGAAGACAAAAATGGTTTTTTCGGGAATTGCTGCAATAAAAAACTCTAATTCATAGGGAATGACCTCTGGTGTGACCACCAGGCATTTGGTTTTTTTATGGAGAAAGGATTGTAGACAATGTTTAAAATCTTCCCGGCGGGGCATGAGAGTCGTCGCCTGCCATTTTAGTCGCCCAAAAACCTGAGTATTAATTGCTTTTAGCGGCGAGAAGAAAACCCATTGGGCCTTAGACTCCTCGATCATATCCAATAATTTTGAGGTTTTCCCCCACGCAGTAGGAGCTGTCAGTAAAAGGCATTGATTGGGCACAAGCAAAGGTAGTATTGACTTCATGGCCTTTGACGAGCAAGAAGGATTTCGCTATAGGTATGGTTAACGACTTGAAAAGAGGAACTCTATTGTGAATGCGTTTTATTTATTTGAAAAAGATGAGAAAAAACCTTCGTTTTATATCATCAATGATTCCAAACGCATCGAACATCTTAATCAAATCCTTAAGGCAACTCCTGGCGATCATTTAATTGTCTGCCTGATCAATCAAGGCCTGGCCAAAGCACAATTAATGGAAATCTCTAAAAATAAGGCCGCCCTGCAAGTCATTGAAAAAATCAATAATGGTGTAAAACCTTTTGTCGAGCTATGGACCGGTCTTTGCCGTCCTCCCACGGTAAAAAAACTGCTCGAGCATGGCACTTCATTAGGCATTCAGTCATTTAACTTTTACCAGGCCGAACTCTCCGAAAAGTCTTATTCTCAATCAAAAATATATGAATCTGATTCTCTAGAGGAGTTAATGGCCTTAGGCCTATCCCAATCGCGCCTCTATTATCAAATGCCGCAGGTCCATGTCACCACCCTGCCACAGCTTTTGGGCAAACCCCATCCACAAAACAACCGCTTTCTTCTCTGTACTAATACCAAAAAAACCTTTCAGGATTACCCCATCGATTTTGGCCGCCCCATTCAATTGGCCTTTGGCCCTGAACGCGGCTTGACCGCTATGGAAGAGGAATCCTTTCTCTCCCATGGCTTTCTCCCCATCAGCCTGGGCCAATCAACTTTAAGAGTCGAAATCGCCACATTTGCGGCCCTCGGCCAATTGCATTTATTGAAAGACCAGAATTCTTCTCTATAATGGATAACCATGAGTAAAATGATATCTGGTTTCACATTTATTAAGCACGGCCTTAGTCTGGGTTATCCTTTTTTGGAGAGCGTGCAAAGCATGGAACCCCTATGTGATGAGGTCATCATCAATGTGGGTTTTGAAGACCCCAATCTTGAAAAAGACGATGGCACTTGGGATTACCTCAACGACTCTCTCACCGCCGATAAATTTCGTTTTGTTAAATCTTTTTGGGACCCCAATAAAACCAAGGGCGGCGAAATCCTCGCGGAACATACCAATATTGCCTTGGCCCAATGTCAGGGGAAATATTGCCAATACCTTCAAGGCGACGAGGCCCTCCATGAAGTAGACCTACCCCTAATTGAAAAAGGTATTCAAAACCTGGAGCAAAACCCCACGCTTCAAGGATTGGTTTTCGATTATCTTCATTTCTACGGCAATGTGGATATTTATAAACATACCCGTAATGTTTACCGCCGCGAAGTGCGCCTAATAAAAAACCATCAAGGCATTAAATCCTGGAAAGATGCTCAAGGCTTTCGCACTCAAAACGATCAAAAATTATTATGCGAAAGAATTAAAGCACGCATTTTCCATTATGGCTGGGCCCGCCAGGAAACTTTGATGAATGCCAAAAACCAGGCCTTTAATAAGCTCTATCATGGCCAAGATCATGAATCCGAGTATTACGCTTATAAAAAAATCTGGGGCCTGAAAAAATTTAACCAAACTCACCCTCAAGTAATGACCAATTGGATTGCTCAAAACCGTAATGATCTAGATATTCTTAGTATGCCTTTAGAGCTAGACCGTAAAATTCCCGGACTAATGTTCTCTGACTTTATCGAAAAATTGACAGGGCACCGCTTAGGGGAATATAGAAACTATAGACTCATGAAATAGGACAAAAATCATGTTAGTAAAAATCGAAAACCTCTTAAAAGAACAAGTTCAACCATCACTGGCCTCTCATGGTGGATCCATTGAGGTCATCGATGTTGATAATAATAAGGTCTATGTCAAAATGATGGGCGGCTGCCAAGGCTGCTCAAGCTCTTCTGCCACTCTCAAAGATGGTGTCGAAAGACTAATTAAGCAAACTTTCCCTGAGATTGAAGAGGTTATTGACCTCACAGATCACGATAAAGGCGAAAACCCTTATTATAAATAAGCTTCGTTTGATAATATTTAAAGCTTAGACTCCATATGCACTGAGTCGCGAACTTCTTGAATTTTCGCGAGATCGATTTGCGCCGTCACAAACTTCTCTCCCTCTTCACCATCCACTAAAACTGTGCCCCAAGGATCGATCGCCAGCGAATGGCCATAGGTAATAATCCGGTCATTATGCTTGCCCCATTGCGCGGGAG
>JBFGZE010000011.1:0-56546 GCA_041586955.1 Bacteriovoracaceae bacterium | reverse complement strand
TTATAAACAAGGTTAAAAATATTTAAAAAAGAACGTGTATCTAAAAGCATTAAACCTTGAACAAAGTTGGCCTTAAGGGCCGGGTCGTTTTTAATAATTTGTAATGCAAAGAGGTCAAGAGCGGGTCGAAATTGATTTTTCGATACAGAGATACGAAATCTTAACTTAAGCAATTCGGGCGACATTTTGCCATGAAACAAAGAATAGAGTTTATTGACTGACTTGAAGCAATCATCAAAATATCCTGCTTCACATATTTGTGACGCATAGAACTCCATCCTCTTCTTTTCATTTAAATATTCGCTTTTAGAGAGGAAATTAACATAAACCATATAGCTTGTTGATAGCTCTTTGTAATTCTTTTTGCTTTTAAGGATATCGAGAATTTTAATCAAAGCATTACGTCGTAAACTATAGCCAATTGTTTTATTCGCAAAAAACTTTTTAAAACCAACAAGTGCCTTATCAAGTTCTCCTTTATCAGCAAGGGCATTATATCTTTTAAATGAAATTTGATTAATAATCAGCGATAACTTTTTCTGCTCCGTCGTGTTCATTTGGAGGAGGCCGTTTTTAACCGCCTTATATATTTCTATTAGTGAATCAGCATCATCCTTTACCGCAAATTTATTCACTAACCTTTTATACATTTTAACTTGAACAGGCTTATCCTTTGGGAAGGTCTTAGAATACATCTTAATGATGGCAAGAGGACTTTTACTGCTGTTAATATTAATTTCGAGATTAAAATACTTAAGGTAAATTAATTTGGCCTTTTCTGTTCTTGGAAATACTTTAAGGTATTGAGTATAGCCATGCCGGGTAAGTTTTAACTTATCCTTTTTTATATACTCTAGTGACTTAAAATAGGCATTAAAAAATTTAGTTAACTGGGCCTCTTTACCTTTGATTCGATTTGAGGCCAACGTTTTATCAATACCCTTTTTGTAATAAACGATCGCCTTGGGGTAATCATTGATGCCAAAATAAGTTTCACCTTGAAAATAAAGATATTCCAGCTTGTTTTTAGGGTCAATATGAGAAAGTGTATTAAAATTATTATTAATATATCTAACAAAAATATATTTATCACGCTTGTTTACATAACGACTATGGCGGATAATTTCCTGTAAAAACCCAGTATAGCCTTTAAGTGAAGAGATCAATTCTCCTCCATAATCTTTTGATAGCTTAAACTTTTTCATCTTACGAACGTTTTTAAGTTCTTTATCAAGTTCGCTATACTTTTTAATATTTCTATAAATAATAACGACCTTATCGTAATATTGATTATAATCGTCAGAAGTCTTTATTTGAGATTTCAAAAATTTAATTAGTTTTTTTGATCTCCTCTTTTCTCCATGCTCGAAGTTATAATCTAAGAAAGTCATCACTCTTTTAAAATTGGCAATTTTATATCTCTTTAGATAATTAATCCCCTGATCAACCTTATGGGCCAAGGTAAAAGAGAACATCAGGCCATTATATAATTGCTCTCCTAGTTTGAAGTAACCCTTTTTCAAGGAATACTGATAAGAACGCTTCATATACTTTAATGAAGCAGATGGTTTGCCAAGTTTAATTAAGCACCATGCATAATTAAAAAGATGCTTGGTAATCCAACGGTCTTTGGGATTTCGAAGGATTCTTCTATAATACTTCATCGCATTTTTAAAATCTTTTTGATTATAATGATGTTCAGCAATTTTAACATAAATACGAGTTTTCATCTCTTTGGTTTGAGCATACTTTTCTGCGTATTTTAGGTTCTTAAAAAACCCATCAAGATTCTTAAGCATATAATTATAAAGGGCACGAAAATAATATATTTTAGCGAGGAGCTTTTTCTTTTTAATTTTTTTAACTAATTTCTTGGACAATTTTTCAAGCTCGATAAAAATTTTCTTTTTGGCCTTGCGAATTTTCTTTAGGTTTTGCGCGGTATTTTTTCCACCATCAAGATAAGAGAGTAAATAATCATTTTCCTTATCAATGATTAATGAAAGTTTTTCTCCATATAACTCAAATAAACGAATATAAATTTGAGTATCCTTTTTTTTGGTTCTTTTAATGACTTTGATATCTTGGTCAATTAAACGTAAATGTTGACGCCAAACGTCCTTACTGAAGGATGAAAAAGATAGAAATGATATAAATGCAACTAAAATTAACTTATGAATCATTCCACTCCCTGAACAATTAATTTGTATTTACCAAAGCCAGCTTCTGCAGCACTATGAAGTACGACTTGAATATCTTGATATTCTAACCCCTTATCAAAAATCAAGTTGATGTATTTTGGCTCATCCTGCCTAGACTTATCAATTTTTTGATTTTCAACACTCGCTAATTTTCTTAAAACACGGGTTATTTTTACATCACTTGGAGCGCTACTACTTAGTACACCGACCCTATTTTTATTAACCCAAATTTCTTTCTTATTGTTCACCTGAACAACAACCCCATGATTGGCCATCCCCATGGATTTGGAATAAGGAAGAGTCAGATTATTGATAAGATCAATGGTCAGATCAGACGCATTAAAACTCATTAAGAGAAAAACTAAAAGAATAACAAGGATATCCAGCAAGGAAGTAATATCCAATTCTTCAACTACAACCTCTCGATTTCTTCTTTTCATTTTCATAAAATAACCTATTTAGGTATTGGGCTCTAAAACAATCTGACTAAAAATCTTATTGATAGTTTTAAAGGCTCCCTTGTAAGGAAATGTGAATGATTTCTTACCTTCAGGCAGGATTTTAACAGCATCAATCACCTCAATTATTGTTTCATATCTAATCTTTGGCGAAGGCGAGATAATGACATGATCTTCATCTAAATGATTTTTCCTTAGATTAAAAACAACACTCTTCAGTCTTTTTAGATTATACCGCCCGTTACTTTTTTGAATTACACGATGAACACTTCCACTATTATTGACCAGGACCTTAATCTCCCCCTCATGAATCTTTACAACGAGATTTAGAGGCTCCTTCTTTTCAACAGGAGGTGCTTTATTACTAACGATGGGTGCATCAGAGTCTATTTCAAAAATTTTAATAAATTGAGCAGAGAATAAAAGAAAGAAAATAAAAATGAAGACCGCATCCATGACAGGGACTAAATTTAATTTTTCTCCCTTAAACTCTTTTCTTTCTCTTTTTCTCATTATTAATTCACTTTATTTTTTTTAACGCTTAATAAATCAACTAACTTTGAAGAGTTTTCGTCAATGATATCATTAATCCTCTGGGCCTTACTGGCCAAAATTGTATGAATAACCATAATACTAATGGCCGAGATCAGACCAAAGGCCGTGGTATTCATTGCCTTGGCAATCCCCATGGCCAAAATTTTGGCCTTCTCACTAGGATCTACTCCGGCAACACCAGCAAATGACATAATGAGACCTTGAATAGTTCCAAGAAGCCCAACCAAAGTTGAAACGTTAGCAATTAATGAAATATATGATAATTGATAGCCAATTTTAGGAGTATGGGCCAAAATAGATGTCGACATCGCATCTTCAATCTGGTCTTTATTCTGATTTGCCCTTTTTAGACCAGACTTAAGCACCTGAGGAAGAATAGCGTTTGAATTTGAACAAAGATTAATGGCCTCTTCGACACTATTATTGAGGACCATTCCCTTGATGCGATCAAATAACTTATTCCCATTGACATCATACACTTTCAACATAAGTAATTTGTAAACACTTAAGGCAATTCCTGTTAGCCATACTAAGAGTATAACCCACATGAAAGCACCACCGTCTAACATAAAAGTTTTTAAAAATACAAAAAGGTCAAATGAACTTTCTTCAGCCATATATGCTCCTAAAACACAAACTTATAATAAATACTATATCTATCTTTATAATTCTTTCTTCGATAAATCCCACTGGTTTCATCTTCTTCTTTATCATCAATAGAGAAATCACCGGGCACAACGATTTCACCTTCAACACTTAATGCGCCGAGATCAACCTTACGATGTTTAGTATACTCAACTTTTTCTTTTTGGTTTACCTCTTTCTTGTTTTGAGCAAAAGTTGCCGGGGTATAAACCAATAGTAAAAACAAACTTATCATTCTCATGATTTTTCTCCACACTGGTTTTTAATTGCAAGCGCGTAATCGCCTAACTCGTCCGCCCAAAAACCTCCAATAAATTCCCAAATGAATTTTTCTTCCGTGTCCTTGATTTCGCTAAGAGAAATGTTTTTTAAGTCATCCTTAAACTTCAGTTCTTTTTTGCTAAATAATAACTTTCTCTTTTTAATCCCCATCGTTAATCTCATTTTAGTGAAATTGCTTTGAGTTCTGTAAATCTGTCTATTATAGTCCTCGACTAAAGAGACAAGGAAACGGTCGAAATGAATACGGACCGTCTCGAGATAAGATCGTAAGTGCTTTTTCAACCGTCTAGCAGTGGCATTATGGCCCAAGGCCTTAAGCTTCTTAACTTCTGATTTAATTTGTACAATAGTCTTTATAACTGTTAGATACTGGATATCTTTTTTAAACCCTCTTAAGTATGAATGTAAAAACTTTAAGCGCTCATCTGTCGGCGACCTTTTTGAGCTCATTAGACGAATTAGTTTTTTAGGATCTTTATACCTTTTAACGAATTTCCTAAAGCGCCAAGGTCCTTCATCAAACTCATTATAGATTTTTTCAACCTTTTCATAATAACAATAATCATAATAGGCCAGCGCTCTGAGGTAATTGGCCTCAGGTACCATATAGCGGTTAAGGACAGGCGCCTTAAATGTGAGAAGAACACCCAAAACACGTGGTAAATCTTTTTGCCAATAATAATTCCAGGCCATATCAAAGATAAATCGAGGCCAGATATAATCCGTCTTCTCAACCATTCGCTGATAACGTAATGATTTCTTATAATTTTTCTGCTCAAAATAAATTCGAGCAACTTGTTGAATACAACGATTTCGGAAAACTCGCCTATATTCTTCTGTTTTCATTTTGTTGGCCTTTTTATTATTGGCCTTAATCACACAACGTCCAAAATAACGCAAAGAATTTTTCATTTCTCTCTTTCCGTAATAAATTAGACCTAAAATGTAACTAGCTTCGACAAACATAGAGGACTTAGGAGTAATGCCTATCAATTTGCTCAGAGCGACCGAATGATTTCCTTTATAGAACTCCCTTAAACCAACAGCATAATCAATTTGGTTGGGTGTACTTACCAACTTGTCGAGATCTGGATCATTAATAAAGACAGCGGGATGAATTGCATCGAGTACACGATTAATCATTCCAGTGGGGATTCTTTTCTCACCCGCCATAACAGATTTCTTTAAAAAGTAATATGATGAATAATAAAGCTCGTGCTTGTACACTTTATTAAACTTACCACGATAAGTCTTTGGCGCTCTTACTCTACGGGTTTTTTTACTAACTTTTTTAGATGATGTATTTTTTCCCGTATTTGCTGACAACTGGCAAATAGAAGCTATTAATAATAATGCTATTAAGTTTTTCATAACGCCATAAAACCTATGGTAAATAAAATATCATTAACAACGACCCTATCCTTTGTACCAGCTGCATCAACAACAGTATCAAAGAAAGTCAAATCGTACTCCAGGCCAAAGTTAAAATTTTTATGAGCATAAAATCTAAAAAATGATCTTATATCAAAGCCAGTCACTGACTCGGGCTTAAAGGTTAAGGGAATATTTTTTTGGTTAAACGTATCGTGATTTGTCAAAATGTCCAACTTACCAGCACCTACACCAAATCCCCAATCAAAATAAAAAATACGGTTAAAGGTATTAATTTTGCCGTAAAAAGGAATCCAATCGATGTGGGCCAAAATAGCACTTTCAACTCTATGAACCAAAGGCTTTGTATTAAGATCCCCAATTAAGCTATTAAGATCCTGGTTATTATCATTACTATACTTTTTATAAATAAGATCGATACCCCAATCTTCATTAAAGTAATAAACTAGCTGGGCCCCAAACCCACCGACATCAGTATAGGCAACATTTTCCCCGTCAATCAGATGAAGATCAAATCCTAATCGTCCGGCCTTTGGGAATTCCTTATTCTGAATCACATAGACAACTTCGCCATCGTCGAGCCAATTAAAATTGTAAAGGTTGTCTGCAGCCGCATAAGAAACGTTTACAAACAAAATATTAAAGACTGCCGTTAAAAAAAGTAAAATAGTCATGTACTACATCCAAATTTAAATACCTATTTAAATTGTATCCTAAAAAAAATAGATTTCAATGAATGCTATTGTCTTTATTATTTTTAATTTTTGAATAAACTAATTATATACTTAACCTGAAGGAGTTACCTTGCTTCGACGACCACTGATCATTAAATTACTTGCGGCATATTTGCTGTGTGAACCTCTTTTACGAATTGTATTTCTTTCTATTGAAAAAGAATTCACCCTATTAACCGTTTTTCAAAGGGCAATCGAACTTGCACCTTTAGATTTCTTTAATTTTTGGTTTCTATTTCCACTAAGTGGTCTTCTCCTTTTAAGTGTTAAAACTGTTTCTTATGTTTTTTATATAGGGCTTCAATGTTACAGCCTATACTTCCATTTAAGTTATGAGCAATTCACATGGCCGTATTTATCTTCTGTGCCCTCAATTCCAGCACTTCTTCTTTTAGGAATGAACCTCCTTATTACAGTTTATATACTTCTACCGAGAAGTAGAGAGCCTTTCTTTAATAAAGACCTTCGCTGGTGGGAACAAGGTGGACGTTTTATTATCGACTCCCCTTGCTTTATTACTTTAGACAATAAGCAAATTCATGGTGAACTTAAAAACCTTTCCCATTCTGGTGCCTTAATTTTATTAAAATCCGGCGAATTAGCGGAATCGTGTAAGCTTCAAATAGATTTTGAAGTAATGAACACCCCACTTGCCCTCAAAGGAGAAGTGGTCAGAATCACCCAATCGAATGACAGAAATCAATATGGTATTCGCTTTGAGTTTACAAACTTTTGGCAACAACTCCAATTACGCTTTTTACTCCTATCTATTGAAAAAAGGGGTCAATACGAAGTTGATCGACAATAAAAAGTGGCAGTTTCTTTAAACTGCCTGCTTCCTTTCTTTTTTATAACCCTTTAGAACTATTCGGATTCTATCTTTTACTTGACAAAAAATTAATAAAGCACCTCACCTGGTGCTAAGCTATTTTTATAAAAATAAACTTGGGAGTTTCCTATTATGAAAAATCTTGTCCTGGCGTTTCTATTGTGTTCGTTCTTTTCGTGCCGGCCAGATGCCCCAAAGTCATCATATAATACCTTAACAGGTGTTCCCTTAGATGCCGATAAATTATTCGAAACCGACGAAGAGGTGCCAGTACAGGTCAAATATGTCCTTTCTCCTTCTTCTTACAGTGTAGATCTTGAGCTAATCGTCCTCTCCTCTCCTAAGCATGGAACTTTAAGCGAATGTATTAAAACAAAATTATCGTACACATGTACCTACACACCTGACAAAGACTTTTTTGGTGAAGATTCATTTGAAGTGACCTCAAAAGACGGATCTTTTACCTCTAAAGAAACATCGCGTGTCATTATCAAAGTAAGAGATACTAACGACATACCAGTTATCGGTGCAGATCAAACAGAATCTCTCTTAAAGGATACCAATATTACATTTCACGTTAACAAGGCCTTTGATTCAGATACCCCAGCTGGCCTTCTCGATTATAATGTCGTAACCAGTCCAAAAAATGGTAAATTATCCAATTGTTTGATGGGGGTAGGCACCCTATCTTGTACCTATACTCCTAATAATAGTTTTATTGGCGACGATTTTTTTACTTATCAAGTTATTGACGACCATGGAGCAAAAAGTTTAACCACAGCTAAAGTGACTCTTAAAGTAGCAGGATCTCAATTTGAAGGGGAAGAGAAATTCATCCAAGCAACAGGTGCCCCTCTTAAGGGTGTGGATATCGTCTGGGTTATTGATAATTCCGGTTCAATGGGTGATGAACAAGAAAACCTTGCCCTTAACTTTAACGCCTTTATTGATAACTTCCTCGTTGCAGGTAAACCACGTTTTGATTTCAATATGCAAGTCACCGTATCAGATGCTTATAAGGACAATGCTCACGGGCTTGGAAGCTTTGTTAAAGACGCCAATGGAAACCATTATGATTTTTCAAGTGCTTCCTCTCAATCAAACTTTTCAAAATTTAAAAGCGATTTTAAGTCAGCAGTAAAGGTTGGAACAAAAGGTAGTGGTTCAGAGCGGACTTTATCCTCGATGGATGCTAATTATACTCATAACGCCTCATGGTTTAGAGGAAATGACTACCTGCTCGTATATATTATTGTAACGGATGAAAAAGAGCAATCAATAAATAGTTCAGCAGCACAATGGGCGCAACGCTTTCAGTCGATCAAAGACAAAAGTAGTAAAGTTCGTATTTATAGTATTATTGACCCGAGTAGGGATTCAGATAATCGTTACGCCGAGATCGTTCGCTTAACTGCTTCTAAGATTTATAATATCAAAAGTGATTTCTCAAATGTTTTAGATGATATTTCACTCGCAGTATCGAACCTTCTTAAGCGCTTTCTTTTAAAAACAAATATCACTATCCTAGAAAGTTCCTTGAAGGTTTATGTGAATAACGTTGAAATACCAAGATTGGACGCTTCAGGAAAAAAGAATTGGGAATATGATTCCAACGCCA
Organism: Bacteriovoracaceae bacterium; assembly: GCA_041586955.1. Taxonomy (GTDB): domain Bacteria; phylum Bdellovibrionota; class Bacteriovoracia; order Bacteriovoracales; family Bacteriovoracaceae; genus JBFGZE01. The sequence goes on along the minus strand of JBFGZE010000011.1, from coordinate 47,832 downwards.
TCGAGTTTACCAATAATCCAGCTCCGAATTCTCAGATTAGGGTTACTTATACGTATTTTAATTAATTAGACTCTAATAAAGTCTCTTATCCTTGATAAGGGACTTTATTATCTGAGTCCTCTAACACCCTAAAATTAAATAACAATTGCGAGTAGCACACCAAGGAGATCAAGTATAACCAAAACTACTTAATAAATGGCCACGTTCGTCCGATTAATTAAGTAGGATTTTGTATGAAAAAAAATTTATTATTACTTATTCTTATTTTACTCTTCTCCTGCCGATCAGAAAGTGGTGAGAATAAATTTAACACACTTATAAGTGCTCCGCTTACCGGAGACCGAAGTTTTTATACGAACCAGGAAGGCCCAGTGGAAGTGAGTTATAACCTAGCTCCTAATAAGGAACATAAAGACCTGGAATTGGTTCAAGCTTCAGAACCTAAATCAGGAAAGTTATCAAATTGTATGCGTGAAAAGCTCCAATTTAAATGCACTTATAACCCAAATAAATATTTCTTTGGTGAGGACTCCTTTGTAGTAACGACTAAGAATGGCGTAACGTCTTCTCAAGAAACGAGCCGTATCACTATTCACGTTAAAGATATTAATGATAGGCCTATAATTGGCCCTGATCAGACAGAATCGTTATTAAAAGATACAATTATTACTTTCAACGTTTTGCCAGCTTATGATTCCGATACCCCTGCAGCAATGCTAGATTATCAAATTGTATCTAATCCTACACATGGTCAATTGAGTAATTGCTTAAATGGTATTGCCCTAAGGAGCTGTACCTATACTCCCAATAAATTATTCACTGGTGAAGACTCTTTTACCTATAGAGTTATTGATGGAGATAATTTAGAAAGCAATGAAACAGCTAAAGTTACATTAAAAATATCCAATCAAGTTTTTGAGGGCGAGGAACATTTTCCCCAAGACCATGAGTCAACACTTAAAGGTGCCGATATCGTATGGGTGATCGATAATTCGGGTCCGATGGGCGATGTACAGGAAAAACTGGCCGCGAACGTTGACTATTTTTTAAAAAATTTTTTAAAAGATGACAAACCTCTTTTCGACTTCAATATCCAAGTCACGGCCTCGGATGCCTATTGGAAAAACTTATATGGTAAAGGTAATTTTGCGATTGAAAACAAAACTGGAAATCCGTATGACCTTTCAAGTAGCGCTGCTCAAAGTAATTACTCAAAATTTATCTCGGACTTTAAAGAAGCTATTAAGGTTGGAGTTCAAGGCAACGGTTCTGAAAGAACCCTATCTTCTATGGATGTCAACTTTAGTAGCAACCCAACATGGTTTAAAGGAGATAACTATCTTTTAATCTATATCATTGTTTCCGATGAAAATGAGCAATCTATAGATAAAAGCGCTGCCCAATGGGTTCAGCGTTTTCAATCTATCAAAAATGAAAGTAATAAAGTTCGTATCTATAGTATTACTAACCCTACTAGGGATAAAGGTAATCGCTATACCGAAATGGCCGCCAGCACGGCCGCAAAAACTTACGATATCGATAATAACTTCTCGACTATTCTTGATGATATCTCACTAGCGGTCTCTGACATCTTACGTAACTTTCGTCTTAAAACAAATATCAACATAATTAATGACAGTATCAAAGTGTATATAAATGGAAATGAACTCCCTAGGACAAATCAATCAGGAAATAAAAATTGGAAGTTTGAATCGGGAACAATTAATGTTACGAAAGAGCTTCTCGGCCAAGGGCCCGTTAAGGTGACTTATAAATATACATATTAGGAAAACTATGAAGAAAAAGGTTATAATAATAACATTTGCCATTCCCATTTTTATTGTGGCGATTGCGATTCACATAATTAGACGTCCAAGCGATGGCCACAGAAAAAGCTTAGGTCACTCAGTAACCAAAAAGCTGGCGAGGGAAATCGCCTCAATTAAGTCGGGACCTCCCTTGAAAGTAAATTTTACAAAACGTGATAAGAAATATAATGACAAAAACATTACCGAAAAGAACAAAATAAACCTTATTAAAAAGGATGTGATTCGCCTTCATAGCTATTACCTAAAGGATACTGATTGGTGGGTTAAAAACCTACCTCAAGTAAAAGAAGTTCAAGCTAAAATCGTTGCTGACAAAAGAAAGAATGGCCTCAAAATTACTCAAAAAGAATTAATGCGACCCGACCTTGTATTAACGCTTGGAATTTTATCGAACCTCACCCCTCTTGAAGTGACGCAAACAGATGCCAGTGATTTTGAATTATCAACCCATCAATGGTCATTGTTAAATTCATTTGCACAGTCAAAAGATTTCGATATTATGAGAAAGAAAGATCTTCTCAATTCCAGTTATCTAAGTTTAGAAAATTTGGAAATGGTTTATGGTAATCCCCCTCCCATCGTTCGCGGCAAAAATAAAGTATACGGTTATCGCGATATGGACATGATTAATGAAGTTCATATCCCCAACGAAAGCGCCTCAGAGTTTGATGATCTCGAGCTTTAAATACAAATATTTTCAAATATAAAATTATCACAATAGGAAGCCGCTCGATGGCGTTCTTCATTATTTCTTACTGTCCAGCCAATCACAGGATAGCCCTTCTTACGAAACAATTGAATTAAAGGTCGGTGTATAGAATTGATATCCTCCGCAATAAACTGCGGTTTAATCACGGGAATTAATGACAAATATTGAATTACAAAACGCTTATACCAGGGCATGCCTTCTCCCTTAAATACGCCCGTCAGCATGCCAAGAGGTAACTCTTCATTTAATAGTCGCAACTCCTTAAGAACGAGATGATTGAAAGAAAGAATCGCCAACTTTTTAGGATAGTTATAATAATATTCCTTAATCTCTTCCCAAATACGATCGGCGTTAATACGGGCCTGATTGGGCGCTTTCACTTCAAGATAAATGGGAACGCGGCCAGAGACAAGATTTAGAACGTCCATCAAAAGAGGGATTTTTTCTTTTGTTTTAAATAATGTGAGATGACAAATATCCTGGAAATGACATTCTCCAATATTCTTGGACTCCCCAGTTAGACGCTCAGTATTGATATCGTGAAAAACCACCCATTGACCATCTTTTAAAAGGTGTACATCTAATTCAATGGGATACCCCATTTCAATGGCCTTAGAAAAGGCCGCCAGCGAGTTTTCTGGAAGATCCTGTCCATTATGTAGGCCACGGTGGGCAATTGGTAAATGATTCCACCATTTTTCCATATCTTCCTCTCATTTAAAATAACACTAGTCACTTTATAATTCTTTGCCAAAATGAGTCCGCTATCTGTATGATAACTGAAATTGAGGAGAAATATCAATGAAGCTCGTACTTACTTTCATCGTGCTAAGTCTATCAAGTTGTGCCATTTTTATACCTAAAAAGGAATCTGAACACCATATCTATCCCCTCTTAACTAAGAAAACGACTCGATTTTCTACAGACCAAATTCAGAGCATCCTCACAAAATCGCATTCCATGGCGGGTGGAAATTATCAGATATCGGCCTTTCCCCTGACTCAAAGTTATATCCATTCCAAAGTGCGCGACCTAACTAACAACAAGCATTTAACAAAAGAACAACAATTGGCACTCACTGCCCAATTAGAAAAAAGGTGGATTCTCGACAAAACCTGTATGCAATTTCATTACGAAGTCGTGCGTTTTGACCAGGCCAAGAATTTGAAAGATTGGCAATTGACATTAATTGATTCCAATAAGGTTACCTCATCCCTCAACTGGGAAAAAATGCCCGTCCCCATCCAATCGGAAATACAGAGACAAGAAGGAAAATTAGAAAAGTGGATAAATGACGGAGTCGCCTGTACTAGTCCCGCTGTCGATTTAACGGCCGGGTTCTCCCTCAAGGTAAGGCCGTCATTCGTTCAATGGCCATTTCAATCAGAGAAAAAAATGGCCTGGAACTTTTCTCATTATAAAAAGGATGAGGGGAAAAAGATACTGATCCCCAAGAAAAAGCAAGTTAAAGAACGTTACCGCGGTTGGTAATTACAATGTTTTAAGATACATCCTCAAATCATATTTTTGCTCTTTAGTCATTTTTGGATTTCCATCTGCATCGTAAAAAGGTTCCCAATGCCCTTTGCTAGAGAGCCCATCTTTTCTAGTATCAAATAAAGCATGCTTCTCTTGCCGCCAAGAGCTTGGTGTTTTATCGCCAATCGGATAACCCACGCAATCATCATCAAAGTCTTCCCTTTTTTCCGAAGGCCCTTGATAAAATTGTGTCGGCCTTTCACTCTCCTTCTGCATTAATGCACATAGGTTGGGAATACTATTATTATGAAAATAGGGATATCGTAAAAAGATGCCTTCTAATGGAGGTGGGACATAACCCTTTTGTGGCACAATAATTGTTTTCATCCATTTTGAGATTTGTAAATTATTGAGGTCTTCAAAAAAATATTTAACCGCCTCATAGCGATTCGGGTCCGTTCCAACATCCTTAACCGGTGTCATTTTATGGTAGATCACGCGAATTGTTTTTAATTGATCAACAAGAGAGAGGTCATCTTTATTGGCGGCAGACCAACCTTTTTGATGATCCCCATGGCATTTACGACAAGAGCGATTATAAACCTTTTCTCCTCTCTTGGCACTTGGGAGATCGATACTTGAAGCCGGAAAAAAATCAGTCCAATGAGGAGCTTTATTGGCAAAGGCCGCGATTGTTAATTCCTTAATTTGCTCATCATTATTTTTCATCCATTGTTCAAGTTCTTTTAAATCTGTCCCGCGGCCAATTTCATTCCATAAAAAGTTGGTGAGAATAGGATTGCCCGCAACAATAGAACCATCAGATAACCAGCGAGTTTTATATTTTAAATTCCACCAAGGCATTGGCTTAGAATCGGCTACCTTATGGTCAAGAGCACTCGCTCGTGGTTTTTTTTCATAATAACGAGATTTACTGGCGTAAGGATCTTTTGCTCGTCTTTTGAGACTTAAAGCAACATGAGGCAAAGATGTATCAAGGCCCAAAACCTGAGGCCTAACACCACCAATGGCGTTTATATTTCGCTTCGAGCGTTTAAACATCGCCACTTCTTCTTTCGTCGCCCCCGTTGCCAAAGAAAATAAAAAGCTTGGTATCAAGGGGACATTTTTCTTCGCCAATTCAAAAAAATCATTTGCTCGCGGCCTTTTATTAGTGAGTCCCACGACAGTATGCCCTAAGAAACGACCGGTGTGGCAGGTTGCACATGAAAAAGTCATCCCTAAGCTTTTATTAAAATCACGTAAGGTTGCTCCCATCGGAACCTGATCGGGACCAGTATAAGGATTTTCAACAAAGTCACCAGGGCCGTCAATTTCAGGAAAGTCATTAAGGCCAAGCCAATTAAAAAATTGTTCGAGGCTTGAGTAGCCCATCTTTCGTTTGATTAGATTATTAACAAATTTCTTTAGGGGGTTGGTTTCATCGCCTTCTAAAAAGTCCTCGAACGGCCGATAGGGAATATAGAGGCCTGTTATTGGAATTGGCCAATAGGCGGCATGAGCAAAACCTTTTGTTTTGCTCTCTTCTAATTCAAAAGGATCTAATTGATAAATATTTTCTCGCGTTTGCCCTAAAGGAATTTTAACACCCCGACTCCAATCCGGTGCTGCTACCAAATTGAAAGAAATATGGCCAAGAATAAAAATTAACCAATATTGATTCATATGCCCAGGCGATCCTTTAAAATGGCCATCGGAGTTAAGGGAATGATTTCTTTAAGATCTGGCCCTTCGGCCTGAGTGGTTAAAACCACTCTTAGTCCCTTAAAAAGTGGTTTTCCTTTAATCTTCATCTCTTTTTTAATATAACCAAGCCATTCATTGAAAGTGTCTGAACTAGCGTTTTGAACACCATCCGCCATTAGCACCTCAACCTGTGATTTGATATAGTCGCGAATCAACCCAGTTGTTTCCCAGGACTCAACTTCTGCCACTTCTTCATTAGACTCTAATTGAGCTTTAAAAAGAACATCTAATTGCTGCTCAAATTCAGTCACTAATTGAACTTTTTCGACAAAAAACAACGCCACTTTTTCTTGTTTGGCACTATCAAAAGCACGAAAAGGATGATCCTTTGGTAGCACTTCTAAAATATGAGTCACTAACTCAGGCCCAGACTTTAACTTAAGGTGTTGTTGGTTAAAGAAATTTAGCTTTTGAATATCGTAGAGGGCCGCTGATTTATTGAAGCGATTAAGGTCAAAAACGGGGATAATATCTTCTAATTGAAAAATATCCCTTTCTTCAGGATGAGACCAACCGAGCAGACAAAGGTAATTATTAAGGGCCTGAGGCAAATAATGCTGATCCCTATATTGGGTGACTGAGGTCGCACCATGACGTTTCGATAATTTTTGACGATCGTGACCAATTAAAAGTGAAACGTGACAAAAAATGGGGGGTTCAGCTCCAAGGGCCTCGTAAATCATCAATTGGCGCAAGGTATTTGGTAAATGCTCCTCCGCTCGAATAACATGAGTCATTTCCATCTTCCAATCATCTATTACGCAGCAAAAATTATAAACCGGCATACCAGTTGAGCGAAGAATTACAAAATCACCCACCATATCCGGCCCAAATGTCACTTCGCCACGAACTAAATCATTGAAGGTATAAGTTTTTTGATGATTTTTAAAACGAATTACAAATTCATCGCCTGCATCAATTCTCTTTTGCGCTTCCTCTGGCGCCAAATCCCGATATTGACCGTGATATGTATGAGGGGCATTTTTTTCAGCGATGGCCTTTTCCGTCAAAGCATCTAATTCTTCTTTAGTTAAAAAGCAGGGGTAGGCCTTACCTTCTTTGACTAATTTCCAGGCCAAATCTTTATAAAGATCGAGACGCTCTGATTGTCGGTAAGGACCAAATTTGCCCCCTTTCTCTGGACCTTCATCATAAACGATACCTAACCACTTCAAGTCATCAATCATTTTTTCTTCATATTCTTTTTTACTACGCTCTAAATCTGTATCTTCAATTCGCAAAACAAATTGGCCCCCTTGGGCCTTGGCGATGAGATAGCAATACATCGCAGTTCTGGCGCCTCCGATATGCAGTAAACCAGTTGGACTTGGGGCAAAACGTACACGTACAGACATATTGATTCCTCACAAATTTAAAATATCATTAACCGGGGTTCAGTAAATTCTTCTATTGAGTATTTGAGACCTTCTCGACCCAGACCAGATTTTTTTACACCGCCATAGGGCATATGATCAAGGCGAAATCCTGGAATTCCATTAATTATCACCGCCCCAAACTCAAGACTATTAAAGGCCTTTTTCATATGGTCAACATCCTGAGTCATAACTCCGACTTGGAGCCCGTAAGGGCCTTTATTGGCCAATTCGAGCGCCTCTTCATAATGCGAAAAGGATTCTAGGGTCGCCACAGGCCCAAAGACCTCTTCGCACCATACCAGAGAGTCATGGGAGGGATTTTCTAGTAAAGTTGGTTGGTAGAGATTATGCTTTTGATCGGCAATAGAGCCACCAACGAGAATTTTTGCACCCCTTTGCTGGGCCTCTTGTACCCATTGATCCACTCGTTGTAGATGGATGGGGTCGATAAGTGGCCCAATATCAGTTTGCGGCAGGCCAGGATCTCCAATACCTAAAGTTTTAATGGCCGCTAGAATTTCCTTTTTAAAGGCCTCATATTCATTTTTATGCACCAGGAAGCGCTGGGTAGAAATACAGATTTGGCCAGCGTACAAATAAGCGCCTTTTGCTATCGCTTGAAGATGAGAACGCCAAGAGCTTCCTTCATCAATAATAAGAGGAGCATTGCCCCCCAACTCCAATTGAACCGTTTTGTCCCCGGCGATTTTTTTTAATTCCCAACCCACTTGTGGACTGCCCGTAAAGGAGAGAACCTTAATGTCTTCACTTTGAACTAATAATTGTGCCTCTTGATCAGCGCAAACGATTATATTGACGAGACCTTTAGGCATATCAAGTGTCCCTAATAATCGACCGAGTGCCAAAAGTGTCAAAGGGGCATAAGGAGAAGGCTTTAAAATAATCGGGCAACCACAGGCCAAGGCCGGCCCCAATTTATGAAGGGCCAAGTTGAGAGGAAAATTAAATGGTGAGATGCCAAAAACGGGACCTTTGGGAAAGCGCGCTGTCATGGCCTGCTTACCAATACCGGCCCCCATTTCTACGGGTATCACCTCACCGGCGATCCTGCGCGACTCTTCTTGTGCCCAAATCAAAGTTTGCAAAGAACGACTAACTTCGGCGCGCGCATAATCAATGGGTTTTCCTGCTTCCAGACAAATCAATTGAGCAAAGGCCTCACTCTTATCGCTTAAAGCTTTAATTATACTGCCAATAAGATCGTAGCGTTTTTGACTATTCCATTGCTTATAGTCATTCATCGCCTTGATCGCCAAAGGTGGAATTTGACGCACACCCTCCGCGTCCAATAGGCCAACATCGGCCAGGACCTGACCTTTGTATTTATCCAAGACTGGGTGAGTGACTAATCCAGAGACAAAGTCTCCGCCGACAAAAGAACGTGTTTCAAGAATTGATTTCCAAGCTTCCATGGCATGGATAATACACCCTTCCTGATCAATTGTCTTAAAGAAAGGAAAAATTTAAAGAATTAGAATGTCAGTCAAATACCGATGGCCGATGAGCGTTTTGAAATTTCCTGGCCAGTTCAATATTATATTGAAGAAACCGGGACTCACCAAGTTCAAATAATTGAATATCGTGTAACCGGCATAATTGAGCTACTGCGACGTGACCAACAAAGACTCGATAAAATTTGGCAACAGTCGGCCCGACGTCCTTACCATTGACAAATTTGGTATCAATTCCCTTCATTGAGCAGACATCACACATTCAAAAACCTCCTCTCCTAAATAATTGCACTCTCAAGATTTATGTCTTGCTCCATTATAGGAGGAAAAGCAACGCAAAGCGCCACCTATTTTTCATTTAAAAAACAGTCTAATATTATCAATGAGTTGGATTAGTATTTTTCTTTTTTCAGGAGACTTGGCCAGCAATTATTGTTGCCACTTGGACATAACTTTCCAGAATTTGGTTTTTAAAGTACATTGGTACGGCAATTAAATAAGCCCTATAGGAGCCAACTGATGGAACAGTCTCTCAAACCACTTAAATTTAATCATTTATTAGCTGATAATCCTACTAACCCGCCAAAATATAAAGTTGAGGTGACAAACTCTCAAGGTGAAAAAGACCTTCTCGGCGACCCTCGGGCCACTCGTGCCCTTGTCACCTTAATGAACCAGCACGCTGTTATTGGGGGAGCTGCGGCACATTGGGGTGGCCCAGCGGCCTTGGCGGAGGCCATGTCTTCCCTGCATGCCCTGATGTTTAAAAAAAGTCCCTGGCATCAGTCCTTTAACTTTGTGAACGATGCTGGCCATACCGAAAATGGTATCTATGCCTTACGGGCCAATTATAACTTTGATAATCTCGATTTTAATCAACTTAAAGGTTTTCGCTCCCTTGAGAGTAAGCTCACCGGACATGGCGAAGCTCACCTTAATCCCGAAGGTGTTCTTATTTCCAACGGCCCCCTAGGTTCAGCTCTACCACAGGCCCAAGGTCTCGCCATCGCTGATAAGCTTTTAGGAAAAGAACGTGCGACAATTTGCATCCTCAGTGATGGGGGCGCTATGGAAGGAGAGGCCAAAGAAGCTCTCGCAAGTATCCCAGGCCAGGCCTCTAAGGGACACCTCAATCCATTTGTTCTCATTATTTCTGATAATGACACCAAACTTTCTGGCCGTATCGAGGCAGACTCGTTTTCTATGGCACCTTCTTTCAATGGCCTTTCTTCACTTGGTTGGGAAGTAACGACTATTGAAGATGGCCATCATCTAGAAAACGTTCATCTGACCTTTGAAAGTGTGATCGCCAATGCTCAAAAGAACCCTAATAAACCTCAGGCCATTATCCTTAAAACCATTAAAGGCTATGGCGTTCAATCCACAATGGACTCTGCCTCTGGTGGCCATGGTTACCCACTCAAGCCTTATGACCCAAAATTAACAGATTTTATTGCTGAAATTTATAATGGAGACGCTCCTTCTGAGTTTCAAACATGGGCGCAAGACATTTTAAAATCAAAACCTGCGAGTAAGGAAACACCCGCCGCGACCATCGTTAAAGAAAAGGTTCAACCGGGCTTTGCTCGCGCGGCCATCAAGGCCGCAAAAAAAGGACTTCCCGTTTTTTCTCTATCCGCTGATTTAGCAGGCTCGACTGGAATTGCCGCTTTTCAAAAAGAATTCCCTCACCTTCATTTAGATATGGGTATCGCTGAATCAAATATGATAAGTGCAGCTGTCGGTCTATCACGAGCAGGTCTTATTCCAATCGTTGATACCTTTGCGCAATTTGGTATAACAAAGGGTAATCTTCCTTTGATTATGGCGCAATTGAGTCAAGGGCCGATCATCGCCCTCTTTTCCCATACTGGTTTTCAAGATGCCGCTGATGGTGCCAGTCATCAGGCGACAACTTATATTTCTGCAGTTGCGAGTATTCCTGGTGTCGATGTTATTTGTTGCTCTTGCAGCCAAGAAGCTGAAGCCTATATGGATATGGCCATCACCCATTTTGTGGAGGCCCGCGAGCAAAATAAAACACCTCGCTCAACTGTTTTCTTTTTGGGACGTGAAAACTATCCGGCTTATTTTAAAGAAAAACAAAGTTATGATTGGGGCCGTTCTCAAGTCCTTAGAGAAGGTAAGGATGCCACTCTTGTGGCCACCGGCCCAATGGTACAAGAAGCAATTGCTGCTAGTGAGTTATTAGCATCAGAGGGTATTGAAGTCACAATCGTCAATAACCCCTTTGTTAACAATCCTGACATAGAAACTCTTAAAAACTGCCTTTCCCAAACAAATGGCCGCCTAATAACTGTAGAAGATCATCAAGTTTTTGGCGGTATGGGCTCATACCTTATTCATCATTTGGCCCAAAATAAGATTGATTTTAAATCCCGCTCTCTGGGTATCCCTGGTGTCTTTGGCCAATCGGCCTATAAGGCCGCTCACCTTTATGATAAGTATAATATTGGCCCTAAGGGTATTGCCTTAGCGGTTAAAAGCATACTGTAAGTAACTCATTCCAAATATTTATGATTTTCACATTTAACTACTTGGGGGCATTTTGCCCCCATTTTTTTGGCCTTTTATTTGCTTATTAGAGGATAAATTAAATAAAGAGGTTTTTATGGGACCACATCAAAAAGAATTATATTTATGGAAGTCGTTGCCAATCCTCATCCTCATCTTAACCTTTGGGCTTTGGGTTTTTCTTTTTTAAATTCCATCTACCCATTTTTTTAGAACTTGGGCCCTCACTTGTGTTTTTCCTTGTAAAGGACATTGCCGATATCTAACCCGGGTCAAATCAAGATCTCCCTGATTAAAGTGTTCACTAACCATCACCTGATGAACCTGGGAAGCATGATATTGGTCATTCAAACGGTTAAAGTGGGCATATTGTAAAGTAAAAATCCCGTCGTCTTTCTCAATGGAAAAAAGAAATGCTTTATTATTTTTATAAAAGGCCCCATTCTGCCGCAAATCACAGAGTATTGAAAAGGGCGCCTGATTATCGAGAAGAACATTTTTATAAAGCCCTCTTTTTTTTCCTTTAAAAATCCACTTATTTTTTCTTTTTCGCCACTTTGCCGTGATCATTTTCTTAGGACTTAAAACACCATCACAAGTCATATAAGAGCCTTCCCAAGTCGATACTCCACCTTCTCCTAGCTCAATTGTTTCGCGGCGGTTGGCCATAACTCCACATAATTCTTCTAAGTGATAAAGCTCTTCTACTTCCAGTTCTTGAAAACTCGTTAACCTCGTTCTCCATGAACCTATTAAGGGGACTTTTTGTTTTTGGTACTCATCACGACGGTTAATAGCTTCGTCCTCTGACTCAGGATTCTTTAAACATGAATTTAAAGTAGCAATCAAAATGGCCCATATAATAATCGATCTCATTAAAAATCTCCCCAATCGCATTGCAGACAAACGAGTCCTAGATCGCGCCACATACGCACCACTCTTAAGCGATCTTCTACAACAAATAAAATATTATAATCTTCTTGAATAAAATCACGATAAATCCCGGCCTTTAATACCTCATCAGAAAGACGATTGCCTATTGGTCTCATAAAGAGTTGATCAAAAGGAACCTCGTTAGTTTTCAGCCAAGTTCGTGTTTCACTCTCATAAGTGTCATCACGACCAGTAATTAAAAGAATAGCGAGCCCATCCATTTTAAACTTTTTAATAATTTCAGCACACCAGATATTAAGCTTATCATTTAAGCAAGAGCGGTGAAAGGCATCCCAATCTTTAGGTTTTTTTTCGATATGGGATAAACGATGAGAAACATCACATAAAGTCCCATCTAAATCAATGAGTATTGCTTTTTGTTTCATCACTCCTCTCTTTTGGCCGAAACTTTTCTTTTGGGTCTTCATAATGGTCCACATGCTGGCGAATAAAGTCTTGTGCCTTTTGATTACAATATTCTCCAGGAGAAATGGGAGGTGAAATAGTTAAGGTAATTTTAGCGCGAAATCGCCGCGGAAACTTCATTAAAACTCTCCCGCCTTTAAATGAGAATGTTGATCCCCATAAACCATTAATCGCAATGATATTGACAGGAACCGGATCTTTTTTAAGAATTTTTAGAATACCAGGTTGAAAGCGTCTCATTTTACCATCACGAGTAAGCCATCCCTCTGGAAAAATACCTAAAACATCACCATTTTCAATCACCTCTGATATATGCTCGAAGGCCTTAACCAAAACCTCTTCACTTTCTTTCCGCGTTGCAATCGGGACGAGACCCGCTTGATCAAACCAGAAAGGCCCCATAGGAGCGTAATAATAAGTCCAATCAATCACAAAACGCACAGGATGAGGTAAGGCCCCCATCAAGATAAGCCAATCGATAAAACTGACATGATTAGCGGCAATTATATAGGGACCATTTTTTGGTAAATTTTCGAGTCCCTTCACCTCCACACGGTAAATAATGTTTGATATCAACTTCATCCATAAACGAATCGAAAAAACAGAATAACGGGCGTAAAGGAGAAGAGAGGCCAAAAAGCTCAACCCGGCCAAGACCAAAAATGATGTGCCAATTCCCCAAGGAGCAAGAACCATTAGCATCACTGCAGCAGAAACCATGAATAAGGCATTCCAAATATTATTAGCGGCAATATAACGAGATAGTTCTGCTCGTGGCATGGAAATTTGCAATTGAGTCATTTGCGGAACTATATACATCCCACCTAATATCGAAACAATTAATAAATCAAAGGCGCCTCGCCACATTATAAAACGACCGGCCAATTGCCACAGATTGAGCAATTCTCCCTCATGATGAGAACCCATAGTTCCTAAAAACGCCAAATCAAAAAGAAAAATCGACATCAAAAGGGCCGATATCGCCGGTAAACCCATTTCCGGACCTTCTGTTGAAAGCTTATTGGAAAAAAAGGAACCAAGACCCATTCCAATCGTAAAAATAGCGAGAAAAACGGTTGTCACTGTTCCATCTCCACCGAGTACATCTTTACAAAAATGGGGCAAAAGGGACAAGATGGCGGCACCTAAAAACCAAAACCAGGAGATCCCAAGAATTAACTTTATAGCAACTTTGTTTTTAGTAGACTTAGATAAGATTTTCCAGGTTGAGGCAATAAGGTTATATTGTACCTCTACTTCTTTAGTACCACTTTTAGTCTTTTCTATAAAAAAGGAACAACAAAGACCTAAAAGAGAAAAGCCGATAATTGCCACGATGATGAGGTAATAAATATCGCCGGAGCTGGCGACTCCCCCTCCAATGATAGTACCCAATAAAATCGCAATGAAAGTGCCTGCTGTGACGAAAGCGTTCGCCTGGGTAAGTTCCTCTTCTTTGAGAAGGACTGGGATAATGCCATATTTAAGGGGTCCAAAAAAAGCAGATTGTGCCCCCATAAAAAAGAGCACCGCCATTAAGAGATAAAAATTATTAAGATAAAACCCCAAGGAGGCCAGCACCATAAAAATCAGTTCGGTCACCTTAGTCATGCGAATAACAGTCGATTTTTCGAAGCGATCGGCGATCTGCCCTGCCGTTGCGCTGAAAATAAAAAAGGGAAAAATAAATACCCCTCCGGCCAAAGGCACTAATAATTTTGAGTCCAAACCGGCCAACACAATGGCCTTATAGGTAATTATGATTATTAAAGCATTTTTAAAGACGTTATCATTGAGTGCACCAAAAAATTGAGTCCAAAACAATGGCCAAAACCGGCGATCCTTTCCGATTAAATTCCAACTCACATCACCCTCCTAGAATAATTTTATTTTATCAAACTTGTGTGAGAATGAAATCAATTAACCCCATTGAGCACGAGAAATCCCTCTAGCTGACCCTTCTCTTACCGCTTTTAAAAGGTCATTTTTTTGACGTTACCTAGGAGATATCTGCGATGGTGCAAATCAAACTTAAACTTTGTAGTACTCTACCCTATTTAAGGGTAAAGATTGTCTTGATGAAAAATCAAGCAGTTAACTGGATTATAATCCTTGTGCGCCCAATTTATTTTCATTATGATGCCCTCATGAAACTTTTCCATTATGTCCACTGTCCCTTTTGCGTGCGCGTGCGTATGGCCTTAGGCCTTCTCAATATCCCCTACGATTCGATTGTTCTTCCCTATGATGACGAAAAAACTCCTATCGATTTATGCCAAGTCAAGATGTTGCCTATTATGCAATTTGACAATGGCCAAAATATGATTGAGTCATTAGATATTATTAAAAAATTAGATCAAACAAATCAGCTCCAAATGGATCTTTTAGATCAAGAAGATATCTCACTCCATATGGATAACTTATTGAATGAGATAGGTAAACCAGTTCATAATCTCTGTATGCCTTATTGGATTTATACTAAAGAATTTGATGAAAAATCACGCCGCTACTTTCAAGAAAAAAAGGAGAAAAAGCGTGGTCCTTTTCACCTGCTGATTCAGAATAAACAAGAGCACCTTAAAAATCTGGCCCCTATTCTGGTGCGTATTCAAAAAAATTTAATGCCCTTTTATTTAAAAGACAAGTTAACTATTCTTGATATTATGTTGGCCTCTCACTTATGGGGTCTCTACATATTCCCTGAGTTTCAATTCCCGCCACAGATCCATCAATACCTACAAAGGGTTAAATCAGCGTGTCGTTTTCAATATCATGAAGATTTCTGGCGTGACTAACCCGATAAAAATAAATCACATCATGCCACGAAAAAAGGAAACTATATTCAAAACGTATGAAAGTGACTCGCTAATCCTTGCCTAGTTTTATTTTTACAACCATAATTTCACCATGAAAATTGACTACCCTTTTCACGTTGCCAGGCGCAACTTTCAAGCAGATCTTCTACCTCATCCAGGCCCAGAGTGTCCTCCTTGGCCGGGCAGTAAACCTCTTTTAGATTTAGAAATTGGCTGTGGCGTCGGTCTGCATCCTATTCAATATTGCCAACAAAATCCTAACCGCTTTTTAATGGCAATTGAGCATACCAAAACGAAATTTAACAGTTTTCAAGGACGTGTCAACAACCATCAATTGACCAATTTATTACCTATTCATGCGAATGGTATTTCATGGGTTGCCCATTATGTACCTGAGAAGTCACTTGATCGTATCTTTTTACTTTACCCCAATCCCAACCCTAAAAATAGGGCATTACGATGGCACGCCATGCCCTTTATGGGCTTCCTGCTCGATCGTCTTAAAAATAATGGCCAATTAATGATTGCGACTAATGAGGTTTTCTATGCGGAAGAATGCACGGCCTTTATGAGAGAAGTCTGGGACCTTAACTGTAATAGTCAAACCATTACACCACTCCACTTTTCGCCACGCACTCACTTTGAGAAAAAATACTTGGAGAGAGGCCAAATATGTTATGATTTGCTGTTTACAAAAAAGGAGAAATAAAATGACTCAAAAAAAGGTCGCTATCATTTTATCAGGGTGTGGTTATCTTGATGGAGCTGAGATCCGAGAATCTGTTTTAACTCTCCTTTCTCTTGATACCGAAAAGATTTCCTATGAGATTTTCGCCCCCGACCAAAATCAGAACGACCACATTAACCACCTTACTAAAAATGAAAGCAAATATGAACGCAATATTTTGGCCGAATCAGCGCGAATTGCGCGGGGAAAGATCTCCCCCCTGACAGAACTCGATCCCGAGCAATATGCTGCAATTATTTTGCCTGGTGGTAATGGTGTCGCCAAAAGCTTATGCAATTTTGCATTTAAGGGAGCACAAGGAGCTGTCATTCCTATGATAGGGAAAATCCTCCATCAATTTCATCAAAAGAATAGGCCAATTGGAGCAATTTGTATCGCTCCCGCCCTTATCGCACTGACATTTGGAAACCTAGGAGTCGAAGTCACAATAGGCAAAGATATTAAGACCGCTCAAGAAATTGAAAAAACTGGGGCCAAGCATTTTAATAAAGAGGCTTCGGAGTTTCATCATGACCAGAAACTTAATATATTGTCCACTCCCGCCTATATGTACGATGAAGCGAGCTTAAGCGAAATCTATGAAGGTATTCACGGACTTGTAAAAAAAATAAAAGAATTGATTTAAGAGTTTGTCCTAGGAAGATTCTTGTCGGTCGAGGTGAGCTTTAACCATATCCACTATTTCATCCATATCAAATGGCTTAAAAATAATGGCATTGACTCCAAGTCCATATAATTCTTCGGTGGAATAGTCTGAAAAGCCCGTCACAAGAAAAATGGGAACATCAACTCCTTTTTCCTTAAGCTTTTTAACCATGTCAACACCGTCACCTGCTGGCATGCGAATATCTGTCACAATGCAGTCAACCTTATTTGCATTAAAAACTTCAACCCCCAGGATACCATTCTCTGCTTTTAAGACGTCAAAACCATGATCAAGAAACTCTTCACAAAATAGATCGAGAATATCGGCTTCATCATCGACACATAAGATGACTTTTTTATCGGACATCGCTCCCCCTAGGTCTTTTTATTTTTTCTCAATTACTTTAGGACATTATTATCTAATCACACCGCAACTTAAAATATTGTCGCTTCCAGGGATCCATAAATTTTCCCTGCTTCTTACCTGTATAAACCAAAGAGTGGTCAGGGATTTTGGCATACTTATCACTACAGCTATACTCAAAGGCGCCTTCCATTGCTCCTAAGCGAATGTCAGAACAATTCATTCCAGAAAAATACACAACCTGCTCCTTCTTTTTATCAAAAGGCAATGCCTGAGTTTTCTCATGCGTTACTAAATCCAGGTTATCATTATAAGCGTAAGTATTCGCCGGTCTCGTCATTGAGGAAACAAGCATTTGTCCTTGACAGAGAATCTTCCCCTTATCCTTAAGCTTTATTTTCTTGATTATTTTCCCCTTCATACAAACGATGGGAGGATTATGCTTAAAAGCACACATGGCATGAAGCTGACTAGAGAGATTCGCTACTACAATGAGTCGAACAAATTTCCCTAAAACCCTAATACCACTTATATCGTTCATCTCGGCCCTCTCTCCACCCGATGTTAATAAAAAGGACATTTTTTATGAAACATCAATTTATTACCATTGCCCTATTCATTATTCCATCAATCATTTACGGACTCCAGTTTAAAATGTCTAATTTGAATGGCCAATTTCATGATAATGCTGGAGATGCCAAGATTGATGAACTTATCTTCCACAGTGACCAAATTGGCCATAAGGGCAAAGCAATCCAATTCTCCTTGCAAAAAGAGGAAAATCGTTACCAGATAGAGTTTTCCGGCCAGAGCATCATATTTAAAGAGATCCCAGCACCTTTACTAGCGATTGAAGGTTTCCTAGCTGAAAGCTTCAATCTGTTATGGGAGGATCAGGGTAGGTTTGAAACATCATTTAACTATTTTGAATTGCAAACCAAGAGTAACAATTATCAATTTCCTCATTTTAACCTCTCTTGTCATGGTGATAGCTCTCTCCCTTTAGAAAAATGCATCAAAAAGGGCCATTTAATAATCGATGAAATTGATTTAAAGAATAATCTTTCCGGTGAATGGCGGAATGTTTTTTCGCAATTGGGTTTAGGCCAAAACATCGGAATCGAGGGTATTGACCAAGTCAAAGATATACGCTTTCAAATAACCAATCACCAATTTTACGGCACTTTTAAGTTTAAAAAAATAATTCCTCTTAAAGTCAAAACATGGGGCTCCATCAACCACGATATTCACAACAAGACCATCGATATCCACCTTCGCAAGGCCAAGGCCAGCTTCCTTTCTGTCAAAAAAACTATTTTAAAAGAATTGCGAAACTCCAGCACAGGCCTAATTAAGGTACGTGGTGACCATATTTTTATTCATTATTAATGGCCATATAAGTTTTAAGCGCACTTACTTGTGTGACTTCTTTAGTTGACCAACGCATGGCAGTGAGAGCGCCTCCCCAAACACAACCTGTGTCCAGGCCAAAAGTATTTCCTTTAATCGTCAGACCCTGGGCCGCCCAATGTCCATAGATGACAGTTTTTTTACCACGATAAAGATCATACCAAGGCTCATGCCCAATATTATTCATATCCCTTCCATGGCCATCCCAGGTGCGAATATTAGTGAGGATATCAATTTCGGTTTCGCTAGGAATAAGGTCTGGGTGAAGCCCCCCATGAACGGCGATAAACTCGTCTGTTTCATAATAAGGCAGGAAAGTTCTCATCCAAAAGACCCACTCCTCTAAAGAATCACCTAATTGTACTTTCAATTGTTCAAAAAGACGTCTTCTCTTGCCACCAGGATTATCAATATACTTAAGAAAGCCACTCTCATGATTTCCCATTAAATAAACAGCATCTAATTCCTTTACCCGTGATAAAACGCCAAGAGAGTCTGGTCCTTTGTTAATTAGATCGCCTAAAAAAACAAACTTTTCACGGCCAGTTAAATGCATTTGCTCTAAAAGAAGATTGAGTTCATTGAGACAACCATGAACATCGCCAATGAAAATCCAATCCATACGTTCTCCTTTAAAAAGCTTTTCTTTAGCATCTCTCGATTTTATGATTTCGTCCACTGGATATTTTTTTGACAGCGCCCCAATAAATAGGCGGTTAACTCCTCTAACATATTGAAATTAATTCGATAGTTTTAGGTATCGTACTTGCAAAAAAGAGACTAAATCAAATTCAAGTGAGAATATTAAATGAGATACCTGCTATTATGCCTTATATTTACCTCTAGCTGCGGAATGGGTTTTCTAGGCGATCAAATAGATATAAATGCTAAGCGCCAATATGACCAATCAGACTCGGTCTTCGCGTCCTATATCCAGAGTTTTGAAGAAAAAGGT
The DNA here is from genome assembly GCA_041586955.1 of Bacteriovoracaceae bacterium. Classification (GTDB taxonomy): domain Bacteria; phylum Bdellovibrionota; class Bacteriovoracia; order Bacteriovoracales; family Bacteriovoracaceae; genus JBFGZE01. Next base: position 28,368 of record JBFGZE010000011.1, on the reverse strand, counting down.
AGACAGTATTTTAACGATCCCTCCTTTCAAATAGGAGATATCCCTATTAATTTTGGAATTCCCGCTGACGATAGCTATAAAGGTGTTTGTTATACCTACCCTGATAACACAAAAGAGATCATTATCGATCAGGCCTGGTGGTCGAGCGCTTCCCATGAATACCGTGAGGCCCTCCTTTTTCACGAGCTGGGCCACTGTCGGCTCAATCGTAGACACCAAGATGAAATAATTGCCTCTTCTTTTGGGGCCTATAAATCATCCTTAATGAATGCCAAAATCGTCGTTCCTAGAGAATATGCGCCCCTAAAAGAAGAATATCTCAGAGAACTATTTACCACAGATATTTCAGGTATTAAGAAAAAATTGGGACAATAGAAATAAGCATTGCTATAATGGCTGCATGTCTTTTAAAAAACGAATAATTTGGTTAATTTCCACTCTCTTTATAGTTGTCGGCTCCGACCAATGGTCTAAATCCTGGGCAGTCCAGAATGTCAAAGGCCATCTCCCTACTACCTATTTTTTTGATCTCTTTAAAATTATCTATGCTGAAAACACTGGCGCATGGGGTAATTTAGGAGGGGATTGGCCACAATGGGCACGTCTGAGCTTTCTCATCTACGTTCCTTGCATGGTCCTACTAGGTCTTGGCATTTATATTCTTATCTCTAAAAAAATTCGCTCTTTAGAAGTTTATGGTTTTAGTCTGGTTTTGGCCGGAGGTATTGGCAATATCATTGATCGTATTAAAGATGGTTTTGTGGTCGACTTTATGTATGTGGGCCACGGAAATATCGGCACTAATATTTTCAATATTGCCGATGTCGTCATTATGATTGGCTTTGGAATTTTAATCATCAATGGCATAATCGAAAAGAGGCAACAGCAAAGTGGTACAAACTAATCAGTCTGGAAAAGTCATCATTATTAGCTTTATTTGCAACCTCTGTATTGCAGTAGGAAAGTTATTGGCCTTTCTTTTTTCCAGAAGCCCCTCAATGCTGGCCGAAACCCTCCATTCTTTTGGAGACTCCCTCAATCAATTCCTTCTCTATGTCGGTTTTAAACGAGGAAAAATAGGCCCTTGTAGCCGTTACCCTCGTGGCCGCGGTCGCGCTCAATACCTCTATAACCTTTTCGCAGCACAGGGAATTGCGATAGCCGCCATTTATACTCTTTATCATTCAATTAACCATTGGCTTCATCTCTCTGACCATCAATATCATCCACCCGGAATGATATTGTGGATTGTTCTCTTGGTATCTGGCCTTATTGAATCATATGTCTTTCTTACTGCACTTAAAGCGGCCCACTCCAAAAAGGGTATGAAGTCCCTCTATCAATTTCTTCAAACCACAGATGATCCGAGCTTGACAGCGATTATCTTAGAAGATGGTATTGCTGTTCTAGGTGTCGCTCTCGCCAGCTTAGGCAATATCATTGGTCTTTTTCAAGAGAGCCTCCTTCCTGATATCATTTGCTCCCTCTTTATTGGTCTCTTGCTTCTTTTCATGGCCTATTATCTATTCTGGAGTAATTATAAATTTATTGTCGGAACTTCATTAGAAAAAGCAGAAGCAGATAAAATCAGAAAATTTCTCGAGGAACTTCCCCTTATTAAACACATTTTTCAATTTGATACTGAGGTAATGGCGCCCGGCAAAGTTAGACTTAGCATAGAGGTTGAATTTCATGGAATGCATTCACTTAACCATGAGCAAATGAAAAAAAATATTACATTATTAAAACAAAGGCCACAGGCCCAAGTTCTCTTTAGTACCTATAATACCGCTCAAAGGGAAGTTGGAAATGCCATTTTACAATTAGAACGTGACTTGCAAACTGAATTTCCCTATTTATCGATTATTGACACTGAAACCCATTAGACATTTAATCTATTTTTAAAAAATACCCTGATTAATAATTAGGCGATCTGGTCGATAAGGTATCGGTTGCATTGGTGGTAGAGATGATGGTTCTGGCGTCTCGTTAAAGAGAGTTTCCTCCCCCAAATCCTCGTCTTTGTTATCCTCTTTATCTGCCCCTTTATCTGGCACTTTATCTGGTTCTTTCTCTTTATCATCCGCTCTATTTGACTTTTTATCAGAGTCCTTCTTTTCTGGTGCTTCTGGCGTTGCAACCACATCTTCCGGTTTCTGCACCTCAGCGCTTATGGTTTCTTCTTTATCCACCATAATAATAGTATTCCCAACTCGCCTAAAGAGATTAAGCCCTCCCACAATTGTAACAATATCCTCTGGGCTTACATGCTTAATTGCATCCCCTACTTTAAAATAAATATTACCGTCTTTGCCAATATGAGAGAAGAGACCCTCTAGCTTTTTGCCATTTTTTAAGGTGATATTAATGGATTTACCCGAACCTATTTGAGATGCGACTTTAGATGAAATTTTTACCTTCTTAAAAGGTATTAAAGGTGTTGATAGGACCGTTATATCTTGAGCTTTTGAAACATTCTTAATAATTTCATGGCCACTTAATTCAAGTTGTCTGATTTGGGTGAGATAATAAAGAACCTCTTTATCATCGGCGTCTTTTCCTTTAAGAACGGCCTTTCTAATGGCATTTTTATAGGCGCTATAATTACGTTGTAAATCTTTTTTGTAATGGCCATAGGCCTTAACATGGGCCGAAAATTGCTCCTTACGCTTAATGCCCTCTATAATAACGTCTTCTGAAGTAAGCTTTACAACACCATTTTTCCCTATGCCTTTTGCGTTAATTAAATGCTTGAGGGCCTGTGATCCATGAAGCCCCTTAACGTAGGCGAACTCTAAAAGCTCAATATATTTGGTGGGAATATAAATCGCCCCTTTCCCAACTTTAACCGCGACCTTTTTTCCTTTACTCAGTAAAACTTTTAATAATTCATTTTTAATGTCCTGTTTAAGCGGGATAGTCTTTTTGCCTATTCTCAAGGCCCAATTTCCACCGAGCTTAATCAACCCCATTCCCAACTTGGCCGATAGGTGCATCCCACCCCTAATTTGTTTTCCCGCCCATAGGCCACTTTGACCTATTTTAGTTTTCGCCAAAGAATGACCAACCTTAGACAATTTGCCAGCGACAAAAGTGGCCTTTGAAGATTGTAAGCTCGCCTTGGCCAGGCCAATAGTACCACCGGTTAAGTACATAGTAAGAACTTCACCACCAATAAGGCCGACAACCCCACACATCATGTTCAATTTTTGAGAGCATGTGGCGCATTCAAAACTAACGATCGGCTCTTCACATTGAGGAGTCTCACCATCAAATGGTAAATAACGAGTGCTAGACCATTTAGCACAACCGAAATTATTTTGAACGGAGTCTGCAATAAGAGACCCTGTCACCTCAAGAAGGTTAGTCACCCAACTCAAGGCCTTGTCCACTGGGTCCTTTATCCATTCTTCATAAAAAGAATCATCTTTACTTTCGAGTGCCAATAATTTCGATGAAGAAGCATCTTCCAATTCTTTTGTATCTTCAAATAAAGATTTAATTCCCCCCCAGGCCTTATTACTCCCTGCCTTAATGGCATTCCAAGTAATGCTAGGTACCTCTTTAATAAGCTCCATATTCACAAGGACATCTTTGATAACACCAACAAGTAATTCATTGACGCAAGAACTCTGGGAATTCGATTCACAGCGAGGAGTATTGGCCCCAAGCTTTCTGGCCAAATCCGCCACTAAATAAGGACCTATGAAGGAGGATTTTACCACATTACAGGCCAAGTCAGCGGTGCATTTGACTGCTGTTTGATCTTTTCCTGGACACCCGAAATGGCGGTATAAAGGTAATTGAATATCTCCAAGTGTTTCAAGATGCTTGGCAAAGTCCATTTTTTCCCTTACTGACCAACCTCTCGTTATACAGCTTAGAGCAGAGACTTCCCCATCTTCACCTTGTTTTTCTTTCAATAAATTAAACTCTTCTCTGGCCAAGGCCAAGCAATCGATCTCTTCACCTGTTTCTGGTTCCTTAATCTTTTCATTTTTCCAACTACCATCGGCGTTTTTACACAGAAAAACTTGCTGGGCCACGATTTCCAAAATAGTTGCCGATATTGTGACTTCCTCACCATCAATGGACGCTTCAGACTCGCTCACCGGTTTAGCACCAAGAGGATTAGCAATAAACGCAAGCAGCTGAATAAAGATTATTAGTTTTTTACGAACCATGACAATTAAAACTCTTTAAAACGTCCATAATGACCTTTTGGCCATCGGGGTATTCATTCTCTCGATAAAGAGATTTCATATGAAATAATTCGTCGTCACAGATGACATAAAATGACGTCTCGCTAAAATCAACCTGCCCCAATTTAAAACGGTGACCTATAATATGCGCCTTAGCATGTTTCCATTTTTGAACTTCATAGGGATGAAAGCCTAAGACCGTACCATCTAATTTTTCAACCCAAGCACGACGGTATTTTCTATAATCCTTTTGATTGACGAGATTTTCTTTTTGGTTGAAGGTAATTCCTTTTTGATCAAAGGGAACAATACCGATTGTTGGTCTCCCATTCCCCTGCTTAGGTCCATAGAGCACTACAGGCATATCAAAAACTCCTTCTTTCGCCTGCCAGCCTTCTGGCAAATCAAAGAAGATGCGTTGCTTACCCGTATTAATCCACGATGCCTCCAAACAATAAGGCATAAGAACGCAAAATATTATAAGGATAACTCTCATCTAAACCTCATCTCTTCAATGGTTTATCGGAGTCAAATCAAGGAAACTTTATTAGTGGACCGTTTAAATAGGGTTTAATATAAAACCCTTGAACATACCCGAACAATTTGAAGGGGGGGACAAATCCTAAGTACGTTCAAGGGTCATAGTCCCCAGGGCCTAGGCCCTAAGGAAGTTGACATTCTACATGAGCAGAGACCTTGAAAACTTTCATTTTCTCGGCCTCTACGGCAAAGGTTTCCTCGTAAAATAAATTTACCAAGCGAAACGTGCCATCATTTTCTTCACATTCTTCTTTATAATTTTCAATTTTTTGCCATATTTTAGCTCGCACTTTCCTTTTGAGATGAGGACCGGCAAAAGATTTTACTTTCCATTTTTTAATAACTCTAAGGATTTCCTCTTGAATACTGCCAGTATCTACCGACTGAGAATAGATATCGACATTTAAAAGGATCACAATAGAAGCAAAGTAAATTAAAAATTTCATAGTTCCCCAATCCCGATTGCATTTTGTGCAATAAGCGTTGTATGAATAGGGAAATTAAGTGAGTAAGTGCTTAAAGTCAAAGAAGCATTGTAATTCTTACATTTGAGGATTATGCAATTTAGTGAATTATTAAAAACATTGAGAATCAAAGCTGGCCATCAAAATGCGCGTGCTTTTCATGATGGACTCAAAGAGCATTCGGAACTCACGATCACTTACTCAAATTACACGAGAATTGAGAAGGGTCTTATTACACCAACTTTTGAAACGGTTCTAATTCTCGCCAAGTACCTTAAAGTTCAAGACTTCCAAAGTTTTGTCTCCTCCTATCTAGAATCTCAAATCCAAAAAGAGGAGCTTTTACAATTTTTTAAACGTAAAACGGATGGCCAAAATACAATCAACCCTCAAGAGCGAGGTCTTAGAAAGCAAATGGCCATTTACCATAAACACCGACAATACCAATTATCTGCGAAGCAGATGAAGGTCATCCTACAAGACTATTATTATTATCAGGCGTTCTTATGCCTTACACTTAGTGGTAAAAAGGTCTCTCTCGCTCAATTTATGGCCAAAAATAAAGGCATTGCACGAGAGTCCCTCAATACTATTCTCCAGGACTTGGTCAATATAGACTTAATTTCTATGATGGATGGAGAGGTCTGGGCGAATAATCAACATATCAAATTTATCCCCGGTCATGAGAAAGTAATTCGACAGAGGCACCGTGAAATGCTTGGAGACAATGATTCCCCTTTTTATAATAGAACTATATTTTTAAAATCTAATTTAGATATGATGGAAAAGTTTAAAGCGAGATTGGCCGATCTTGAAGATCAATTCATGACCTATGAAGAAATCAACCCCGATGATAACACCCTTACTTTTCAATTAAGTATTGATCTCAATCAAAAAGAAAATATGAGTTTTTAGAGGTTAATAATTGATTCGCGATCCGCGCGATAAACAAAAGAATTATGTAAAACCTCATCAATGGCGTTGGTGTATTTAGAGAAGCTCATGCGCTTGAGGTTAAAATAACTAATAAGATCAATAAACCACATTGGGACACGAGTCGTACACTTTAATTCGAGAATGACATTTTCATGAACATTAGAAAAAACATTAGGGCAATCATAATTACAAAGATCCATCTTAACTGGTCGTAACGTATAATCTTCGCATTTCATAAACTTCAAATTACGATCAAATGTTACACGAGCATAATCATCAACCAGAGATAAGTAGGCCTTTCGTCTATAAGTAGTAAAAACCTTAGGTTCAGCATTATAGGAATATACGGTATTTAAAAATGCTTGGTAATAGTCATCACTAGTGGATATGGTGGGCTCTTTACCATCTTCGTAAAAGTAATCTTCTCTTTTGAGCGCATCGGCCCATTCTTCGGAATAAACTTTTGCTCTTTTCTTTTTTACTATTCCATTTACTTTATGCTTTATTTCAAAAAAATAAGGAGGTTTGGGATCAGTACCATATGATCGGATACGAACATTAAAGCGGTCATCAATTCCAGCCACTCTTCTTTCACGGAATAGAAAGTTTGGTGTATCAAAATATAAATTATTAATTTCGTAATAATGATCATGTGACTTTTCAGAAAAAGGATCAAGCGCACAATAGACTTCAACAAAAGCTGAAATCTCTTCTACCATATCCAGAGGAACATGGTATTTAAGCTCGTAACGTTCAAAAAATAAAGGTGATGCTGCTTGTAAATCACTCATATTTCACCAGATAATTGCGGCCTTCGCTATCAGAAAACTTTGATTGAATCGAGAGCCAAGTAATATAGTCCTGATAAACCCTATGCTTCAACTCCAAGCGTCTTAATTTCATTTTCTCAATCGTTTCCTTGATTTCAAGGATCCGCTGGGTTTCTTTGAGATTTGGTCTCTTAAATAATCGTACAAGCTTTTCATATGCTTTGGTTAAACTATTAAGTCCCAATTTATTAAGAGCATCTCGACCTCTTTCCATTCCCCTTTTATATTCTTTTAATTCTAATTGAAATTTTTCCATGGCCAGATGATTTCCCATTTTTGATTTATAATAATCCATGGCCTTTTCTTGTAAGTTCTGTCCCCCTTGGGAGATGAATGGTAATTGAAAGCGAAAGGATAGTGCCGTTTTTGTGTCCCCTTTATTTGTACGGTCAATGGAGACATCAACATGATTCATGACCTGGTATCTTTCATTCTTTTCCAATTCAAATTTATGTTGCGCCAATTTTTGCTCGATTTCTAAAGTATGTTTAAATTGGCGATGATCACCTTCGTCCTTGAGCGCCTGTTCAATAGGTGCGAGGTCATATTGCGCAAATTGATCATCCGTCTTTTCAATTCCCAATTTTTCAGCAAGAGTTTCCAACCTTCTCTCCTCCGTGGATAACTCAACTTTTGCTAATTCAAGGTCCCCACGAACCCGCAAAACACGCATCGCCTTTTCTTGCCCATCACGAGATTCCCCCTGATAAACCTTTAAAAGGTCTCCATATACTTTCACTAGAGTATCCGTTGTTTGAATTTTTTCCTTTGCCACTAAATAGTTTAGGTAATTTTGATAAATACTCGCATAATAAGAGTTTTTATAAGTATTACTCATCTCCTTAATCTTTTGATTATTGAGACGATAAATATTTTTTTCAAGGCGATATTGCCATAAATTCTTTGGCGCAATACGAACCGTTAAATGTTTCTTCATTTCAAATTTTTCTTCAATGTCTTCTTTGGTTTTTACTTCCAGCTCCAATTTTTCAACCATGGGAATTGAATAGTCTTTAATTGTCTGAGCTCCGGAAGCGGGGAAAAGGCCTTTCTTACTGGCCAATAAATCATCTAAGGTATTGGCAGCGACTGTAGCGATGGGACCTAATGTGACGAGCAAGCTCCAAATAATGACATTTCTATATCTCTCGATCATTCTCAAAACCTTCTTAGATTCTTTCTGCAATTTTATTAATAACACCCGCTTTTTTAGCTTGGGTTTTGATATAAACTTTTTCTCCCAATAAAAAGGCATTTTGAGTTGGGATTTCAATTAATATTTCCCGTCCCCATGTCTCTGCCGTCCCCGTTTTCTGCAAACGGCTTGGAAATGGAATAATACGAGAACCGACACTCACCACTTGGGCCATGACGAATTTGTCAGGGTCACTTAAAGAAATAATTTTCACTTCTTGACCCTTATAGGCCTTATGATGAATTCGTTCGTGAATCATACCTTTAATATAACTCGGATTAAATCCGTGCAAAGACATAATTGTGGTAAAAGGAGAAACTTCCTCTCCTGGTTTAAAGTTGATGGATCCCACTTTACCTTCAAATTGAGAATAAATTTTCAAATTCTTATCTTCTTCTTTTAGTGAATTTAAGCGTTTCTTCAATTGGTCAATTTGATTTATAATGGGGTTAGAATTGCTCTCCTCTCCGCGAACTCTTGCAAAGCGGATCGATTCAATCTCTTTATGAAGAATATTATTAACTCGCAATTGTGATTCAAGATCCTTTAATTCACTTGTCATGAGGTTAATTTGTAGCGCCAAATCAGGTCGCTCTAATTCTAAAATTAATTGCCCTTGTCCTACTCTTTGACCAGAAATAACATGAACCTGTTTAATCGACACAGGATGCTTTGAACTAATATTGACTTCCCTGCTCTCCGCGACCCCAAAATAACTAAACATTGTTTTGGCCGAATAGCTCATATAAATCACCCCAAATAAGGCAAGCCCCCAGGAAACCGCGAGTACCTTATAACTGGCCACAAAAAGAAAAATTTCCTTGATCGAATATTGCTTCATCATTTTCATTGTTCAATCCTCTCTTTAGACTTCTACCGTTGACTCTTGGAGCATTAAATTAAGCCCACGGATAGATTCAATCTTTTGGAGTTCGTGCATAAATTTCTGATAAGTAGAATTATTTTTAATTTTTACTTGATAGGCATAGTCTAAGCGACTGCCCTGGGCCACTTCCCTTAAAGTCACAAGAGCGAATAGATCACAATTATTTGATAGGATCGTTTCTAATTGCTGATTCTTGCCCTCGTTGCTATCGACATTAAAGCGCAATAGTCCATCGAAGTGGCTCGTTTTCGCAAAAGGAACGTGGTACAAAATGATAGAAATGACGACAAACCCAATTGTACCAACAATTGCAATCGAGTAGGAATATACACCACATGCGATCCCCAATGAAAGACACACAAAGATATAAATCATATCCTTTGGATCTTTCAAAGAAGAGCGAAAGCGAATAATTGCCAAGGCACCCATCATTCCCATTCCCCGTGCCAAATTATCACCGATGGCCTGCATAGCAATAGCGGTGACAATACTACTTAAAATCATTGCTTGAATAAAATTTCGCGAATAGCTCAGTCCCTGAAACGTCTTCTGATAAGTCAGAGCAATAGAGGTCGATAATATAAAGGATAAGCAGATCGAGTATATGATCGAAATTAACGTCGGATTGATTGCTGTTGCCTCAAGGGAGAAAATATCTAGCATTACTAAACCTTTGCCATAATAGTTAACAAGTTAACGCACTATGCCATGAGCTATGAAAGATATCTATAAGTGAAAGGTTTTTGGGTATTTATTACGCGGTACGGCAACCCAATGCGGGCATCACAATTCTTATAAAATTAGCAAGTTAACTTGATTAGATAACCTTGATGTTTTCGTATATTCATAACACCATCTTCAAAAATAAGATATTGGCCACGAATTCCTATTAATGTTGACTCTATAAAATGTGTTTTATCCAGGCCAATTGATGTAAATTTTTCAGGAAGTGCTTCCACTGGATATTGAATCTCAACGATCTCTTCATCCAAATCTTCGGCACCCAAATCATCTAAAATATCCCCGTAAAGATCAAAAAGTTCCTCACGGATTTCAATAAGGTCAACCTTATCAAAATCACCCTTTAGCATTTGGCGCCAATTGGTGCGATCAGCAACACTTTTCTTTAACTCAACTTCAATAAGGCCAGAAGTATAGCGATCAGGCACTCGTAAAATGGCAAGGGCCTCACTCGCGCCTTGATCTATCCAACGAGTTGGGACTTGAGTTTCCCGAGTAATCCCCACTTTAACCTGACCTGTATTAGAAAGATAAATAATATGAGGAATCATACAATTTTTATCACCCCACTCTGGTTGGCGACAAGTCCCCTGGGCATAATGGCATAACTCAGGTTTAACAATACAAAGGTCACAAGCGGCCAATTGAGTGAAGGCCTTATAGGAATAACCTTGATTATAAGTTTTTTTAATTTTCTCGCCGGTGGCAATACAATTAATCACCCCATCAAACTCGATCGTCACCTTTTGACCGATCATAGGGTTGAGATCCACTAAATCATCTCCAATAGGTAATTGATAGCGAACAGGGCTTTCCAGGTGGGAGACCATTTTTAAAATATTACCAGTCCATTGATTCATTGATGACTCCCTAACAAATAAAAGGATTGCTCTTTTTTTCTATCCCAATCGCAGTACATGGGCCATGACCAGTGATGACCGAAGTCTCCCCAGGCAATACCATTAATTTATCCTTGATACTTTTAATGATGGCGTGGGAATCGCCACCGGGTAAGTCCGTTCGACCAATTGACTGGCTAAATAAAGTATCCCCCGCCAAGAGACAAGGCCCATCAAAATACTCTGTATAAAAACAACAAGAACCTGGTGTATGGCCAGGAGTATGCATTGTTTTTAAAAATTTCTGAAGGCCCACGCTTTCTAAACCAAATTCCTGTTCTTCTTCCAAAAAGATATCAACCTCACGATAGGGTCCTACCGGCTGAGCAAAAAAGTTGGCCTGCTGAAAAAGCGCCTCAAATAAAAAGAGGTCTGATCGGTGGAGAGCAATTTTGGCATTCAATTGATCTTTTATAGCACCTGATTGGCCAATGTGATCGAAATGGGCGTGAGTGTGTAAAAGCTTAAGAACCTTTAGGTCGCGGGCGCGAACATAACTCAAAAGAGTCTCTAGATCATTGCCCGGATCGATAATAATCGCCTCTTTCGTCTCCTTCGAATAAAAAACAGTGCAATTGCATTGGTAGCTACCAATGGGAAAAGTTTCCATTATTAAATCGTCTCGTTCCCATTGTTTTATTATATTCGGCTGCATGATTTCCTCTCTGAACCCTATTCGCGCTCATTATAACAGGCCAAAACCCATCAGAAAACACTCTAAACAGACAAGGAGGTGGCCAACGCTGCCTCCCTTGAACTTACGCAAAACTTACGCATAATTATACTATGACTCTAAAGCAGCAGGCCGTAGGCTATTTTAATATTCCCCATTTCCCCATCGCCGTGGAGCAGGCCATTGACCCCAATATTCGGCAATGTGCCTTGGCGGTGGCGCCTCACAATAGCGATAAGGCCCTTATTTGGTCAGTTTCTGACCAGGCCAAGGAAGAAGGTATTTATAAAGGTATGCCTATTTCGATGGCCAAAAAACAATGCCGCCGTCTGAAAATCATTGAACCAAACCCTGACCTCTACAACCGCGTCAATCGGAAGCTCTTCCAGCTCTTTGCCAAGAAGTTGCCGCTTTTTGAATTCGAGCGCAATGGCAAAATATATTTCGATTATACCGGTATGGAGGCCTTATACGGGCCTATGGAAGACTTCTCCTTCAAACTAAAGAATGACGTCCATCAATCCTTTAAACTTGAATCTTCCATAGGCCTTGGCCTTAACAAACTTATCTCTAAGACAGCAGCGAAAACCATCACTCTGGAAAGAGATTTAAGACTCGTTAAGATTGGCGATGAAAAAAAATTCCTTTCTCCCCTACCCCATATTGTTTTACCAGCAGTACAGGACCTTCTTAAGCGCAACCAACGCCAATGCACCAATACCCTTGAAGAATTATGTTTGGACTTAGTGGAAGATATCCGCCTCCTCCATTTAGATCATCTCGATATTATCTTTCAAAAAGAGGCGCAAAGAGTCTTTCAAATGGCGCGTGGAATAGATTACCGCCCGATTTGCCCTCCTCATCAAAAAAATATGCTTTTAGAGGAGATCATTCTTAATAAACCCACAAATAATCTTTCTTTTTTACACCGTTATCTCGAGCAATTATTAGATAAGATTGGCCATCAACTGAGGTCTCGTCAGCTCTTTGCCGGACAATTAGTTTTGGGTCTGCGCTACGCTGATTACCAATATGCCTCAAAGTCCCAGGTATTAACCACCCCCTTTCAATACCCACAAGAAGTCGGCGATTTACTCAAATCAATGTTTAACAAACTCTACTCTCGCCGCGTTTCCCTGCGTTATCTCTCCATTGAATGCCATCATTTAGGGCAATATGCTCAACAATTAACACTCTTCCAAGAGAGTGATAAATCAAAACAATTAATCGACACAATTGATCAAATTAAACAAAAACTTGGTGCGAATATTTCCTTAGGCGGATCATTTCTAAAATGATTCAGCTCCATACTCACTCCCATTATTCGCCACTTGAGGCGATTGCAACGCCAGAAGATCTCATTCAACATGCAAAAAAAGAAGGGCACAGCGCTTTGGCCTTAACAGATACCAATGCTCTCTATGGTGCCGTTCATTTTATGAAAATCGCCAAGGAAAAAAAAATCAAGGCGATTATTGGTAGTGAGATTATTCTCGATACTGCCACCCGAGGAATCTACCTCTGCCGCAACCAAAAAGGCTTTCAAGGTCTATGCCTCATCCTTTCCCATCTTCATAAAGGCAGCTTAAGTCGTAAGCAATTCATTCACTATATCCACCAATACAAAAATGATTGCCTTTTTTTTAGTGATCAAAAAGAACTTCTCCTCGCGCTCAAATCGCAAGAAGGGACAGACTTCCTCTACTATGAATTGACGCCTGGGCAATTTAACCATCGTGATACACAGTGGTCTCAAGAACACAAAATCCCAATTATCGGAACATATCGTATTAAACGTCTGCCTAAAACCAATAGCTTTTATCTCAATCTTCTTAAGGCCATTAAAAATAATAGTACTCTTCATCACGCCCGCCTAGCGAGCTTTGAAAAGCATGCCTTCCCTCATAAGGAACAAATTAAACGCGACTTTCACCTCTACCCACAGGCAGTGGAAAATACTTATCTTGCTGCCTCGTTGTGCCAACAAGATTGGTACCAAGAGCAAGTTCTTTTTCCCCAATATCGACAATTTGATGATGTACAAAGTGCGACCTTGTTAAAGGAGCTCACTTATCAAAAGGTTCCCTGGCGCTACCCTCATCTCGATTTGACCTTGCAGCGAAAAGTTTTTAATCGTATTGAAAAGGAGCTCAATCTCATTATCAAAAAAGGTTACCCATCTTATTTTCTAATGGTCGCCGATATTGTCTCTCAAGCGCCTATCCATTGTGGCCGTGGCTCAGGTGCTGCCAGTATTATTTGCTATCTCTTAGGTATTACCCATGTTGATCCCATCGCGCATAATCTCTTTTTTGAGCGTTTTCTCAACGAAGAACGCCGCGACCTCCCGGATATTGATATTGATTTCCCTTGGGATGATCGTGATAAAATTCTTGATTATGTTTTTGATAAATATCCAGGCCAAGCGGCGATGGTCGCCAATCATAATTTTCTACGAGGGGCATCGGCAATTCGAGAGGTTGCCAAGGTTTATGGTATCCCCTCTGATGAAATCAATTATATTACAGAGCGCCTCCCGAATCTAGAACTCAATTCTCAATGGCAAGAGATTATCGCCCATGCCCAAGAAATTGAGGGCGTACTCAACCATCTGTCGGTACATTGTGGAGGTATTGTCATAACTCCCGGGCCCATTGAAAATTATGTCCCTATTGAGATGGCCAGGAAAGGCGTTCCCATTATTCAATGGGAAAAAGATCAAGCAGAGGATGCAGGTCTCGTTAAAATTGACCTACTAGGAAACCGCTCTCTCGCCGTTATTCGCGATGCCATCCATCATATTAACACCCATTATAATCAAACCCTCTGTTATACCACTTTTAACCCTATCAATGACGAACAGACGAAGAACATAATGATCACCGGTGATACCATGGGTTGTTTTTATATCGAGTCTCCCGGGACACGACTCTATCTCAAGAAACAACAAAGCGGTGAGTTTGAGCATAATATTATTGCAGGCTCGGTCATTCGCCCTGCTGCCAAAAATTTTTCTAATGAAATCGCTCTTCGTATCCGTGGAAAAAAATATACACACCTCCATCCTCTTTTGGCCGATGTTTTAAGCGATACCTATGGCATCATGATTTATCAAGAACAAGTCACTCTTACCGCCATGAAGTTGGCCGATTTTTCCCCCGCCGAAGGTGATGAATTACGAAAAGTTTTGACAAAAAAACATAAAGAAAAGCGTTTGATCTTTTTTAAAGACAAATTTTACCAAAATGCCCATCGCAAAAAAATTGATTTTAGCACTATCGATAAGATTTGGGAGATGATTATGAGTTTTGCGGGTTATTCATTTTGTAAACCCCATAGTGCCAGTTATTGCCTTGTCTCCTATAAATCGGCCTATCTCAAATGCCATTACCCAGCGGAGTTTATGGCAGCAGTAATATCCAATCGCGGGGGATTTTATTCTACTGAAGATTATCTCGATGAAGCGCGGCGAATGGGCCTGAGCATTCTACCACCCGATATTAATTTAAGTGAATACCACTTCATTGGCCTCGGAAAAACGATTCGTATCGGTCTATCACAAATAAAAGGATTGCGACAAGAATGCATCGACAAGATTATTCAAGAAAGAGAGACCCATGGCCCTTTTATCAACCTTCGCGATTTTCTGATCAGAGTTCGACCTCAAAAAAAAGAGGCCCGGATCTTAGTCATGTCTCGCGCCCTGCGCCCTCTTGCCAATAATCTTTCAGCGACACCTCAACTCTCCCACCATATGTGGGAAATCTATTCCCATTATCATCAAAACAAACCCCATACCATCACACTTCCCCCCGTAAAAAAATACGCTCCCCACCTTTTAATCCGCTGGGAACTCGAATACCTTCATGGCGCCATGACATTTTCTCGCCACTATCTCTACCATAAACAATTAAAAGAAACGCCTGTCGTTGATGCTGACCAAATTGCTCAATTCATTGGCAAGGAAATCACCCTTTTTGGAAAAAAAGTGCATCAAAAAAAAGTTCGTACAAGAAATAAACAAGAGATGTGCTTCGTCAGCTTTAGTGATCATTCCGATATTTTTGAAACAGTTTTTTTCCCAGAAAGCTATTATGCTCATCGCGATCTTTTATTTTTAGGAGGATGCTTTCTCATCAAAGGAAAGGTGCAAATAGACCATGGCCCGTTTGTCATTCAAGTCGTAAGCTTGCAGCGTTTAATGCCCGACTAGAGAAATCAGAAACAAACTCACTGCGCAATCAAAAAGAAATCATTGAACTAAATTATCAATCGAGGTCATACTCACTGAGAAATTTCTATATTAAATAAAGTAGATAAAATAAATTTTTTATTCTGATAAAGGTCATAGAAGAACGAAGTTTTTCGTTCAAGAATTGATAAATAATCATTTAGAAGTAAAACGCTAAGATAAACCTTTAACCAGGAAAGCATAATGAAAGGAAAACTACTCTTTAACTTGTCGGCATTGGCAATGCTGATACAGCCAACAGCGACACTGGCCGAGCACCATGAAGGCAAAACAAAACTAAAAGGCCATTTTCGCTGGCGCACAGAATCTGCAAATAACGCCGGCTATGCAGGGCCAAAGTACAATGTCCACCTTCTGCGCGCCCGCTTGGGAATGGATATTAAGGCGTCAAGCAAGGTGGACCTTTATCTAGAGGCCCACGGAGCGAAAAATATTGGTGGCCAAAATGGACTTGGCCAAGAAACCAGCTCGACAGCGGTTGATGACCTCGTTGGCCTTCATCAAGCTTATGCCAATACACGTTTTATGGATAATCTCCATGTCAAATTAGGTCGCCAAATCCTATCCTATGGCGATCAAATGGTCATTTCACCCCTCGAATGGAATAATACAGGCCGCGTTTTTGACGCAGCAAAAGTAACTTATAAATTCTGGAAAGGTAAAGTCGATGCGTTCTATTCAGTTTTGGCGAGTAATGCTACGACAACAAGAAAAGATGAAGATGAATTATCAGGTCTTTATTCTAATTTTAATTTCGGTGATTGGGCCAAAGACTTTGACCTCTATGTCCTTTACCGCACTCAACGTACAGCAACTGGTGGCCCCACACTCACAATGCTAGGGCATAGAATCAAATCAAAGATTGGAAAAGTTGATTATCGCTTCGAAGCTTCTGTGCAAAAAGAAAACACAACCACTGCTCCAGCAAAAAAAGGTGGCCAATATAATCTTGAAGTTGGTTATACTTTTGATTGGCAAAACCTGCGCCTTGGTGCCCAATATTTTGTTGCCGGTAAAAATTACGTCCAACTCTACCCTTTAGGACATGCATACCTTGGTTATGCTGATATTTTCGGTCGCCGAAATATCAAGGGCCTGGTCTTCCATACAAAAGCAAATATTTCCGATACTTGGATGGCCAAGCTAGATTACCATATGTTTAGCAAGCACGATAAAGATGCTTCTGCTTATAAAGTTAATGGCACAACTGCTTATACTGGCAGCTCAACCTCAGACAAGCTCGGCTCTGAAATTGACCTAATCATTAAAAATCAATTTCAAGAAAATGCTTCCATTACTTTTGGTGTCTCTCGTTTTATGGCCGGAGATTTCATGAAGTCTGTCAGCTCACAAAAAGAAAAGAATTTTAATCTTGGGTATTTAACCTATATGGTTAAATTCTAAGTAGTCGATCTTCCCAGCTCCCCTGGACTCAACACCCGGGGGAGTTTTTAATTTCCTCTTTTATTACTAGACGAATCATATTACGGCCTTCTACAATAAAAGAAAAAAGGTCTTTATTATGGTAACTCGTCTGCTCACCGGCGTCTTATTTATTTTTCTCTTTGCCTCCTGCTCGACGGTTAATGTTGATTATCATATGCCTTCAACCTTTTTATTATCTCCTGAAACTCAAGGTGAGGCCTTTAAATCAGGCGAAGTGGGGATGAATATTAATACTGCCCACAAAGTGAGCCTGGCGAGAACCTTTGAAGTCGATCTCTTTAATCTCACAGATGGTGCTAGTGTAGACACTAATAATGAGATTACTTCTAGTTTTGGTATCGGCCTTAAAGGAAGTTTAGGATTATGGGACCGTATCGATCTCTATGGCCACTCCAATCACGATGCCACCTCCGCTTTCGGTTTTAAGGTTCAAGTTTATGGTGATTCTCTGAGGCTCAAAAGTGAAGGACTTAAAATTGCTATTGCTATTGGTTACGGCTCAGGTGAAGAGAGTGAAGGGAATGATATCAATTTAAAAAATACCAATAGCGGTAACTCCTTTGAAGCGGTCAATGCTAAAATCAAATTGAAGAATAAAGAGGCGATACTTTTAATCGGACAAAGACTGAGTGAGAGACTCCTCCTCTATACCAATATTCATTATATACATTTTGATGTGGACTCCACTTTAAAAACAGGAAGCGGAGGGGTTTTTGACCTTTCGACAAGCTCGATTCAAAAAGGTGTGAACTTAGGGCTAGTCTTCCATACCAACGATATGAAACCAGGAATTAAACTCACTGCCGAAGCTGGCTATTCTATGGCGAAACTCAGACTTGGTGGTTGGCATGACCATATGTCCTTAGGTGGTCAGGCCACCTTATTTTGGTAGCGTTTTTTAGAGACAGCTAAATGAGATGCGGCAAACTAAGAGGAACGCAGCATGGTTTCAATAATATGTTTAAGTATTTTCTGGGAATCAACTTCAGGTGAAACCTTCTCTATCACCTGCTCTAAGTAACTAATTTCTTTTTCTAGCTCGGTTAAATTTTCTAATAATTTTAATGAGTTTTGGATAATCACAGGGCCTCCGTTTCATTAGCAATACTTTTGTTTGACTCATCAAACTTTATCATACCCCTGAGTAAACACAAGTAAAAAAATAGACAATAAAGAAGTTTTATCGAATTAGCTTCTAGATTTCGCCAGAGCTTCACCGTAAAAAAATCGAAGCACAGATTTCATTAAAATATGCCCAAAATTAATTTTTCGTTCGGAATGGTTGGTCCTGTTTCTATATTTGCAAAGACTTAAGGAGAAAGACGACCTATAATAAAATAATGATGAAAGAAATGAATCGAGAAAACTTTGACCAAATTGCACAAGAGGAGACAGGCCCTTTTATTATTAACTTCTATTCAACCACCTGCGGCCCCTGCTCGACAATGAAACCAGTCATTACGAAGTTTGCGGAAGAAAACTCTGATATTAATGTTTATCGCCTTAATTCATCTGAAAACCAAGAACTTTGTAGTCATTTTGGTATCCAAGGAGTTCCAACAACTCTATTTTGCGAAAATAGAGAAATCTTATTTAGCTTTGTCGGAGTCACCCCACTCCGGGACCTACAATTTGTGAGGGATAATCTAGATGATCCCCACTTTAGAGAAACAGGTGAGTTTATCCAACCCCCAACTTCTCAAAAAAAATCATGGTACTTCCCTTTTGCCATCGCTGTTCTTGCCATTTTCTATTTTTGCGCACTTTTCTTGGCCTAATATTACCCATGCGCACTGATCAACGATAACCAACTCTACCGCAATCACTCAAGAAATAGGCCAATTAGCGACAGTCAAACGCTCAAAGCGAACTAAAGATAAAAGGAAAACCTAGTCGGATAATAATTCTTAGTATTACTCTCTATTGATTTGCCCATCAAAAAAATGATACCTATAGCGTGACCTTTTGGACTCGATAAAGGAGTCGAAGATGATGCGTATTCTATTTGCTCTTTGTCTTTTAATTTTTGTACTCATCACTGCCAAAGGAGAAGTGATTAATAAAATAAGTGCTCTAACCGCCATTAAATCTGGGCGATATTTAACCTTTCACTACCGGGTAGGAGGTGGCTGCCAACCTCATCAATCACTAATTGAAGTCACAAGCGACGATGGAGTGATGGCATTTGTAGAAGTTAAAGATACGTCACCGAAACTTGACCTATGTCGTGCCCTACTATTTAAAAGTGCGAGAATAGATTTCCATAGAGAATTATTGAAAATTAATTTACCCGTCGACAGCCCCGTTTATGTTAAATTCCAATAAATCCTATCAATTTTTAGACAATGTCTTTATATTGGGCATCCTTCTCCTCTTATTTCTAAGGACTTAATCCCCTCGAAACTGGCACTCATTTTGTATATTAACGACCAGAAGTAAACCTAGGAGGGGTTTCATGCTATCTAGAAAATATAATCTTTTCATTTTTCTTTTCATTCTTTTATTCAGTTTTAGTTGCCAAGATCAGGAAAAACATGCGGGAGAAATCGAAATTGCTGAAGGCAATACTCCTCCCATAGTGATGACTGATGAGGTCGAGCATATTAAAACCTTGCTCCCCGATTTAGTGACTTCCTTTAAGGAAAATATTGATGAAGTATTCACTAAAGGCGAATTCGCCCACCAATTGGATAACTACTTTGCACGCCCCGACTCCCCTCAAAAACTTGAAACCGATTATGATGAGAACCATTTCCGAGAAGATTTAACTCAACTTATTTCCCATTTTATGGATCATCAAACGCCAGGTAATAATAAGCACCAGGCCATTTACACGCCAAATCTCGATGTTTGTAATGATCATCTTGCTGAAAATGATCCCTCGTCCTGTCGCGAAGCTCTCGCGCGTTTAAGGATCGTCCATGACGTTCATGCGAAGCTCCAAGGTCAATTAAACTTTTACTTTGATACTCATAACCCTGTGACCATCACTTATAAAGATAATGGGTTGGACTTTAATTTTAGTTTCGTTGCGATCCATAGGATACTTGCCATTGTCAATGACATCATAAAAACCAATAGGCCCGGTGAAGAAATGGTCAATCTTCCAACACTCCAAGGGGTTATACGATTAGGCGTCCAAAAACATAATCCAGATGAATTATCACTCACCCTCGATATTTTAGAATCGGTCATCATTTCTTGGATGGTGCGCGACAAGGAGGATAATAAAGAGGGTATGGCACGCATTGAAATTGAAACGGCAAATCCTTTTGCGACATTTACAAGTTCCAAAATGAGAAAGAATGCCCATTTGGAATTTGATATTAACACCATTGATATTTCATTCCCAGAAATTAACGACAATGAAGACACTAAGGATCTTTACCCCAATTTAGAGATGAAGTTTTCATTAAAAGGAATTACCGGAGCTATTGACTTTAATGATAAGGATAAAATTGTTGGCGTCTCAAATATTGCCATAAACCCACATGATGGCCATGCCCGATTTTCCATTGATCAAGAAATCGCCGTTGAATTGGACATCACCCCTTTTAACTTAACCCTTGATGCCAACCATGAAACCTTCCATCTCGAGACAGATACTGGAGTAAGTGCCCAAGCGACAATCAATGCCAATCACGCGTTCCTTGAAGAAGGATTCCTATATATGCATCTCCAAAGAGATTCCATCATCTCATTTAAAAATATTTGGAAAGAAAACTCTCCAGACCCCCATACCATTCATCAAATGAAATCAGGTTCTCTTCAAGTTTGGGGCGAGCAAGATTTTAATGGTCATTTCCAGGCCATTACAGGTCAATGCTTTGTCGACGACGAAGACCACCAAGACTTCATCTTTAAAATTATTGAGGGTTGTGAATTATAGTCCTTATATAAAATAAGGTGACCAGAACCCTATCAACTTATATGATCTTCTTCTGCTTCCTGCTTAGAAAGGCCAAGGTAATTAACAATATCATTGGGAGTAATAATGCCTAAAAGCTATTTATCATTAAAGCAGCCCACAATTGGTAAGTTGTCCAATATCGATATGTTTTATTTTATCAAGAGCAAAGACGCACTTTATTCATAAAAAATGGATAAAATATATTCTAAAATTTGATCATCCGTTTTGCTCGCACGCGTATATGATTTTGGAATATAGGGAGGCTTTTTTAAAATGTCTCGAGAGATTAATTCGCTTATAGTTGGAGAGAATTCAATCGAAGTTTTTCCGATTAATAATTCATTTAATTTATTTTGATCAGTTCTATATAAATTAAAAATTTCTTTAAAACCCCTCAAATATAAATAATCTTTTGTGAACCCCCCACCTCTGTAAACTCGGGATGTGAGATAATAAGCATGATGCTCATTAACATTATAAGTTTCGACTAAGTAATTAAATGTATCTGAAAAATCATAATTTTTAACCATATGATTAACGGCCATCACTCTTAAGGCCAACTCTTTTAATCTTTCGAGGGAAATATTCCCGGACAAGTATTCACTTAAAATGGCAAGTCCCTCTTGAGTCTTTGTGTCGAGAGGAAGTCCAAGGGAAAGCACTTTTAATGGTTGATGCTTGGCATTTTCAGTTGTTAGCATGTGAATGCCAATTTCGTGATGGGCCAGAGCATTAGCATACTTTTTTGATACTGTAATATTGGTCTTAACCTTAAGCGTGTTTTTATTAGGTATAAAGATGGCGTTAGCAACTAAGTTTTTAGAGGATAGAATTTTACCTTTAAAGTTAAAATAATTCATCATTTCACCACATTTTTCCAAAATGTAGCCTTCATTAACCATTTCTATTTCACTAGTTTTTGACTTTACGGCTGGAGAAGTTAATAAAAAATTAGCAATATTAATATCAGACTCTGATGGAGCGCCATAATATTTTAAAGATGAATAGAGAAATTTATCATCTTCTCGGCACGATAGAAAATCAATCTGATCGCAATAACTATCTATAATATTGGTATAAAAGTTCTCTAAAGTGACATCATTAATTTGCTTTAGAGGGAGGGAGTACAGGCCACTCTTAAGTGAAGAGGCATCAATGTGAAGCGGTGAATATTTGAAATGGGGGTTTCTCTTATGTTTATTTTTAAAAAATGCCTTTTTTTCAGATTCTATATTAATTGGAGATACAAAATTGAGTACGTCAAAATTTTTCATATAACTAAATATTTTCGTATCAATTTCTTTTACGATAGGACTTAGTTCGGAACTTAACATTCCATGTCTTTTTTTTACGGTAATATTTGTTGCGGCATTTGCATGAAATTTTGCCTGCAAGCTAATCACTCGCTTAAACTCTTCTTTTAGCGCCTGAATTATTTCTGGGTATGTATCACCAGATTGTTCATCGATATACATCTTCTTAATTTCAGTAGCGAGTACCAATGTGTTTTTAAAATTATTTTTTATATATTTAAGTTGATAACCCTCTCCAAAAAAAACATCATTTTCCTTAGTTTGATTTGTCACAAATGGTAATTCAATAGAAGATAAGTTCTTTACCCATTCATCTATATAGGTACGATAACGCTTGGAAATATGTCTTGTACCAACATTAAAAGTTGGCGAATCTTTTTCTATTCGCTGAAAATTGTAGCTATGAATGTCAAAAATGAGACATGAATCAAACATATTTTCAAGTTTGTGAACAAGTGCATCTAATACCTTGTAATAATTCCGATGCTTTCTTTTTGAAAATTCAATTTCTTTTTTTGTTAATTTTGAGCTCCATACTTCTTTGCCCCATGCCTTATCATAAACACAGCTATCAGGATCTCTATTTAAATCATATTCATAGCGACTGTCGTGGGCAATGATTCTAATGGGAAGTGATGAAATGAATTCTCCTGTAAAGGGGTCCTCTTCTTGCCATCTTTCAAATTTTGTCAGTGCAATTTTGTCCCTTAATTCTTTTCGAATATTACCACCATTATGAATAGCGGTACAAACATAGGGAACGTATTCGTCAACTGTTATTGTAAATGACCGATCTTCGGCCATACAGGAGAAAGGTTTCCCTTTCTTGATACTTGAAATGATAGATGCAATCTTTTGACTACGCATCCTCTATCGCCTTTTTGAAAGCTGTTCTTCTGTTAAATGCATCTTCACGTTTTTTATGTATTATTTCTAGAAAATCTAAAATCTTCCTCTGAAGGTTTGTCTTATTAAATTTATTAATTCGTGTTATGCCACCGGGGCTTAAAACATTAACTTCTAAAAGTTTTCCTTCAATTATATCTATCCCCGCAAAAAAGATCCCATCAACAACAAGCTTTTGACCAATTTTACGGCATAACTCAATTTCTTTTTTATTTAAGGTATATTTTTCTGCTGAGCCCCCCGCATGTACATTTGATCTTGCATCTCCTTGCTTTGGTACTCTTTTCATGGCACCAATAGGTTCGCCATTTAGCATTAGTACCCTAATATCACCTTTATCTGCGCCTTCCACATACTCTTGTAAAATAACGTAGTTTTTGTCTTGTCCAATATAGAATTCCAATAAGGATTTAATACTCGTCTTTGCCTTTGTCTCTAAAACAATAACACCTGAGCCACCAAACCCATCAAGAGGTTTTAATATCATTTTATCTTTAGTGGAATTATTAACAATTGAATCAAGGTAATCCACATCTCTGGAAACATATGTTTCAGGTATAAATTCGTGCGCATCATCAAAGCTTGTTGAGTAAATTTTATTGGAAGCTTTTCTAAGGCCATCAATATCATTAACAATAAAGACATCGTTTTTAACTGAATCTAAGAAGTTGAGCATCACATTATCTAAGGGAGGATTTTTCCGAATAAAGATAATATCAAACCCATTTAACGGTAGCATTTGTTTCTTAAATTTAACTTTCTTATAAAATGCAGGAATACTTTCAGGTACTTTCCCTTCAGTTTTTAAAATTCTACAAAAAGCATAAGTCACATTTTCTCTGATTGTTAAATTTCCAGGTTTAAACATGCAAACCCGATGACCTCTTTTGTGTGCCTCATGCATTATTCTTAAAGTCGATTCAATTTCGGGATCCATGATTTCCCATGCATCAGTGATAAAACAAATATTCATTTAAAACCTCTAAGCATTCATTATTACGTCACGAGATTGTATCCTTTTAAAAAGCATATTTCATCATAAAATATGACGTTAGGGATAAATTCATCATGGGGGTTAAGGCACTTCTCAAATAACGCTCTTAGGATTATTAACCCTCGTAGACGCACATGGTCAAAGGTTCTGTTAGCGGGTTAAATCCGTGTGAATTGATGCCACTTATCCCCGATTATTTGTGACATAAAAATGAGGTATCTCAAGCAACCCGTTGCCCAAAAAAAGTTCATCCTACCCAGCAAATTAGGCCAAAGAGATAAGAGCATAAACGAAATTGACTCTCAGGCGACCTATGAAAAACCTCTGCGCCCTGGGGCGAGTTAACTCACCTATTCGGGACAAATTTATTTTCGATTGTAGCTCTATAGGGTATAAACACCTGGAAGTACGACACCTTTACTAAAAAGATAAGTTTTTTGTCACAAAACTTAAACCTTACTCGTAAAAAGGGTTGAAGCTTATTTTGGAGGCCAATTGAAACTAGTTATCGTCTTTCTAACTATCATGCTGATGAATGGGCCATGGGCCCATGGTGATGTAGATCACAGCAAGACAAACTTGCCAACAATGACCTTACAATCGGCCGTCCCTCCCCTTAAAAATGTCAACGAAATCTATAGTAAAATAAATGCTAGCTTTCTTAAAAAAGTTAGGCCCATATTTAAAAAATCATGCTTTGACTGCCATTCTAATCAAACGACTTTCCCGTGGTATTACAACGTACCGGGAATAAAACAGCTTATTGATTCCGACATAAAAGAGGCAAAGACTCATTTGGATTTTTCAAAAGGCTTCCCTTTCACTAGTCATGTATCCCCGATCAAAGACCTAAAAGGCATATTAAGAAGTCTATCGGAAGAAGAAATGCCTCCTCAAAGATATTTATGGTTTCACGGAGAAAAGAAATTGACGAATAATGAGAGTAAAAAAATCAAAAACTGGATTATTAAATCGCTGGAGGCCTTAGAATGAACCTTGTTTTATCTTTTAGAGTGGCCCTGTTCATTTTTATAGCAACTCCTCAATATGCATTCTCCTTTGATTTTAATGAAGCAATTGAAAATATTAAAAAACATGACATTGTTATAGCACTCCAAAACAAGTCTAAGGCCTTAATTGAAGAAGGAAAAAACAAAGGTTCCTGGGGAGACCCAAGACTTAACCTGGCCGCAAAAAACTTTCCCAAAAATAACTTGAAAGACAACGAAACACCTATGACTGGTATAGAGTTTGGCATATCCCAAAATGTGTCCCTTACGACGAAATATGGAAATATCAAAGATGCTTATGCGTATCTAGGGAAAGCAAAAAAACACGATTCAGAAGCAAAGACACAAGAGCTAATCAAAACCTTTTGGGAAATACTTATTGAAAATAAAAGGCGAGATGAAGAAGTTACAATCTTTGAAGAAAATCTTAATTGGATTAAAAAAATATTAAAAGTCTCAAAAAGACTTTATGCAAATGGCAAGACCTCGCAACAAGCTTTGCTTGATATTCAAATTAGAAAATCAGAATTAGAGGCATCTCTTAGTAATAAAAAGTTTGAAGCAAAAGAGCAGCAAGAACAGCTCTCATATATTCTTGGATATCCAAACAAAAGCCTAAGTAAAGAATCAATCCCTTGGATCATTCTAGAAAAGAAAAACAAGGAGCAAAATGACACTAAAGAATTAAGTTTAAAATCAAATATTCTTGCCAAATCAAAAATTCTTGCAGCGAAAAAACTCGCTTTCATTCCTGACTTAACACTTTCAGTTGGATTTACAAAGAGGGCCAATATAGACAAAGAAGGCGATTTTGTCTCGGCCATGGTGACATTGCCGCTCCCCTTCTCTAGCAAAAGGTATTCCGATCATTCTCAAGCAATATTTGAAAAAGTATCAACAGAAAAGCAATTAAAAAATTACCTGAGATTAAAAGAAAGCGAATCTAAGCGATTAAATCATCAAATAGAAAGGCTCAAAATTGAACTCAAGATTTTAAATGAAAGAACTATCAAGTTTGCTGAAAATTCCCGACAAATAACTTCTAAGTCTTATGCCCTAGGAGATTCTACATATATTGAGCTTCTTCAATCAGAACTAAAATTACAGAAATTACTCATCAAGAGGAGTAATCTAAACGCAATGCTGCTTAAAACCCAAGCGAATTATAAATATCTAATTGGAGATAAATTATATGAATAGAATCATCACATTACTTCTCATGACTCTACTCTTTATGGGGTGCCAGCAAAAAGAGGCCAATCATTCCCCTGGGGATAAGCACGAAAAGCATTCCGATAGTAAAGAAGAGGTCACGAGTTATTATACATGCTCAATGCATCCTCAGATAAAAGAAGAGAAACCTGGGAAATGCCCCATTTGCCATATGAACCTGACAAAGATCGAAGTTGACGAACCTCAAGAGGCCTACCAATCTCAACCCACCCATGAGGAAAAAAATATTTGGCAATGCCAGAGTTATCCTGATGTTACAAGCGAATCTCCTGACACGTGTCCAATTGATGGAACCGCCATGGTGTTGAGGCCAAAAGAAAATAGAGCAGATAAAGTTGTGGCCAGGGTAAAACTGAGAAAGGCCCAATTAAAGCATTTTGCGCCAGAGTTTTTTCCAGTGACGTCAATGAAAATGGTTAAAAAAATTAGGTTACTAGGCTCGGTTCTCCAATCTGAAGAAAAAGAAAGTAGCATTCCTGCACGGATTGGAGGAAGAGTAGAAAAAGTGTATGTAAAATCCACCGGAAGTATGGTTAAAAAAGGTGATCCAGTTGTCGATCTCTACAGTCCTAAACTGATTACTGCAGGTGAAGAATACCTTCTGGCAAAACAAAGCTATGAAAAATTAAAAACAAATGAATTTAGAGATATGGTCAAACAAAGTGAGGAAAGGCTTAAACTATGGGGTATTAAAGAGTTTCAGTATAACAAATGGTTAAAGAATAATAAAATCCCAAAACAAATAACCATTTACTCTAGTGCGACAGGAATAGTAAGGAAAAGAAATGCCACGGTAGGTAAATACTTTAAAGAAGGCCAAAACTTCTTTGAATTATCTGATCTCGCTGATGTTTGGATTGAAATGGATGTCTACGAGCACGACTCTTCATTGATTAAAATTGGACAAATCGTTGACTTGGAGTTTACAGCTATTCCTGGCGAACAGGTAACGGGTGCTATTGATTTCATTAGTCCTGTCTTAGATCAAAAATCGAGAACACTTAAAGTTCGCGCAACAATTGAAAATGCTTCTGGAAAGCTAAAACCTGGTATGATTGCCAATGCAGTCTTAAATATCGAAATTCAAGGTCACCCTTTAGTCGTACCAAGATCCGCCATAATTGACACAGGGAAAAGAAAGGTTGTTTGGGTCAAAGTAACAAATAAAGAATTCAGAGCTAAAACGATTCACGCAGGTTATGAATCAGAAGGTTATGTCGAAGTGAAACATGGATTAATGGCAGGAGAGGAAGTGGTAATAGAAGGTAACTTCCTGCTCGATGCACAGGCACAATTATTTGGTGGCTATGAAGACATGAAAAAAAACACATCAAGCGAACATAATCATTAAGGGTAATTTATGATTCAGAATTTGATAGAACTTTCAATTCGCAAGCGTGCCATAGTCGTTGTAAGCTTTGTTTTCATTGCACTACTTTCAGTGTTTAGTTTTAAAACAGCAAGAATTGATGCAATTCCAGATATCGGGGAAAATCAACAGATCGTTTTTACGGAATGGCCAGGACGTTCACCAAAAGACATCGAAGAGCAAGTCACCTATCCCCTGAGTGTCATGATGCAGGGAATTCCTGGGGTAAAAAACATCAGGGGAACATCGGCCTTTGGTTTTTCTATCATCTATATCATTTTTAAAGATGAAATTGATTTTTACTGGAGTCGAAGTCGTGTTTTAGAAAAACTTTCCAATGTATCAAACAAACTCCCTCCAGAAGTTATTCCAAAGATGGGGCCAGACGCAACAGGACTAGGGCAAGTTTTTTGGTACACCCTTGAAAACGTACAGGAATCTAAAAACCCCAAGTCGCTGGCCGAATTAAGATCAATACAGGATTATTATGTTCGCTACCTTCTACAAAGCGTTGAAGGTGTTAGCGAGGTTGCCAGTATAGGTGGCTTTGTTAAAGAGTATCAAATTGA